>JARGOV010000011.1:26395-43646 GCA_029212965.1 Porticoccaceae bacterium | reverse complement strand
TCGGCATAATCACGCACCCGGCGTAACAGACGATTAGCGATGCGTGGTGTGCCACGAGAGCGGCGAGCCACTTCCAGCGCACCGCCAGGCTCCAGAGTGACGGTCAGTATACTAGCCGCACGACTGACAATCGTGGCCAGATCATCGACCGAATAAAATTCAAGGCGCTGTACAATGCCGAAGCGGTCGCGCAGTGGCGAAGTTAATAAACCTGCGCGAGTCGTCGCGCCAACCAATGTAAAAGGAGGTAAATCGAGTTTAATCGAGCGTGCCGCAGGGCCTTCGCCAATCATAATATCGAGCTGAAAGTCTTCCATCGCCGGGTAGAGAATTTCTTCGATCACCGGACTTAAGCGGTGAATTTCGTCGATAAACAACACATCACCGGGTTCAAGGCTGGTCATAATCGCGGCTAGATCACCCGCTTTTTCAAGTACCGGGCCAGAAGTTGATTTCAAGCTGGTCGACATTTCATTGGCAATAATATTAGCCAGTGTGGTTTTACCCAAACCCGGCGGACCAAAGACTAAGGTGTGGTCAAGAGGCTCACCCCGCCCCTGAGCGGCGCGAATAAAAATATCCATTTGCTCGCGTACCACTTGCTGGCCAATATAGTCACTGAGCTTCTCGGGACGAATAGCCCTGTCCATACGCTCTTCAACTAATGTGGGTTCTGCCGCAACCAGGCGGTCTGTCTCTATCATTTCAGCTCTATTTTTCCCGTGTTCAACGTCGGTGTCTTATCTATCATTAGTCAATGATTCTCTTACTTTGCCGCTTTATTTTTCAGTGCAGCGCGAATCAACTCAGCACTGCTGGCCGCTGTATTGTCACTGCTAACAGCGGCGATCATCTTAACAACTTCAGTCTCTTTATAACCGAGAGAAATCAATGCGCTCTCCGCTTCTTGCACAGCCCTGCTACCCTGCTGATTATCAGCCGACTCGGCGCTCTCTCTACCGACAGCCCATTTCTCGACACGATCATGCATTTCAACCACTAGGCGTTCAGCCGTTTTCTTGCCAACCCCGGGTAGGCGTACCAGAGTGGCGATGTCTTTACTCTTCACGCAATGAACAAATTCAGCCGAATTCATACCCGACAAAATCGCCAGTGCCATCTTCGGGCCAACGCCATTGACCTTGATCAGTTCGCGAAATAACTGCCTTTCAGCGAGGCTGCTAAAACCATACAAAAGCTGAGCATCTTCGCGCACCACAAAGTGCGTGTGTAGCGTTGTAGGTTGACCAATCTCTGGTAAGGCAAAAAAAGTCGTTAGGGAGGCCTGTATTTCGTAGCCCACGCCCTGCACATCGAGCAGTAAATAAGGCGCCTGCTTCTCGAGCAGGATACCGCGTATTCGTCCTATCATGATTGTATCCGCTGGTAACGACTTACCTATGATTAATAAAAAACTGTGAATTTTCGCTATTCACTGGCGATAGTTAAGTTTATTGCCTGCTATTTTAGGCGGCCACGGGCATAACCACTAACCCCTTTTATCGCTAGTTGATGGGTCATACTGTGAGCGTGGCAAATAGCAACGGCCAGTGCATCGGCAGCATCCTCCTGAGGGGGCGCTGGCAACTTCAAGAGGCGCATTATCATTTGCTGCACTTGATCTTTCTTCGCCCCGCCATTACCAACCACCGCCTGCTTGACGGTTTTCGCGCTGTATTCCGCCACGGGCAGCCCTGCTGTTACTCCGGCAACGATAGCAGCACCTCGGGCCTGTCCCAGCTTTAAAGCAGCTCGGGGGTCACGGGCGAAAAACACATCTTCAATAGCCACTTCCACCGGCTGGTATTCGCCGATCAACTCGCTAATATTTTCGAAAATGACTTTCAGGCGAGCTGGCAGCTCACCGGTCGGCAAGCGGATAACACCGCTGGCCACGTACTGGGTTTTGCTGCCAACAGAATCGACAATACCGAAACCGGTGCGCCGCGAGCCAGGGTCAATGCCAAGTATTCGTATCATCTATCCACTCACATTTTTCCCTAGGTATTCATAGGGTCGTCAGTGTTGCAACGAAGACCATGCCCGTCAAGACAAACACGATTTTTAGCATGCCTTTTGTAAATCAATATATGCGCTTAAACCGTCAGCACAATAAAAAAGGGCAGCTCACGCCGCCCTTTTCAACTACCTTTTAAGCTAAGCGCTTATTCAGCAGCGGCTTCTTCGGCAGGTGCTTCTTCAGCTTCAGGCTCTGCTGCCTTTGGCTCAGTCAGCTTAATCAGCTCTTCGGCCAATAAAATTTTGGTTTTTTCTTCGGCGTTAATAGCGCTGCCATCGGCGGCGGTAACGGCGTAACGACCTGAACGCTTTTGGCTAACCGTATATTCTGCGGTTTTCTTAATGACTTTCATCTTCATGTTCCTTGCATTAAATAAGTATGACTACTCGTTAAAAAAATAAAGAACTTAAGCTTTACTCGCTGAGCTGCTCAAGCACTTCGGTGGAAATATTGCCATTGGTATACACATTTTGCACATCGTCGAGATCCTCTAAACTTTCGACCAGCGCAATAATTTTTTCGGCAGCGTCTTTATCCAGGTCAACCATGAGTGAAGCAACCATTGTCACTTCGGCTTCTTCAGGCTCCAGCCCAGCTGCTATAAGGCCGGCTTTGACGGCAAGAAAGTCTTCCCAAGCCGTCATAACCTCGATAGAACCATCGTCGTGGGTGACAACATCATCAGCACCTAATTCCAGAGCTACCTCCATAATTTGCTCTTCATCACCACCCGGTGCATAACTTATCTGTCCGGTACGGGTGAATAAGTAGGCGACCGAACCATCGGTACCCAGGTTGCCACTGCGCTTCGTAAAGGCATGGCGCACATCGCCCACGGTACGATTACGATTGTCAGTTAAGCATTCAATCAACACGGCAATACCGCCATGGCCATAGCCTTCGTAGGTGACTTCTTCGTAGTTTTCTTCTTCACCGGTACCCGCACCGCGAGCAATCGCCTTGTCGACGGTGTCTTTTTTCATATTGGCGCCGAGGGCTTTATCAACGGCGGCACGCAGGCGTGGGTTGTCATCGGGATTGGGGCCGCCGGCTTTCGCCGCCACCACCAACTCACGAATTAACTTGGTAAAGACCTTGCCTCGCTTGGCGTCCTGTGCCGCTTTGCGATGCTTGATATTTGCCCACTTACTGTGACCCGCCATAGCTTGCGCCCCTAGCTTTCTTCACTTTTTGGCTTTTCGCTTTTGGTTTTTTCTCGCAAACGAATATTCAATTCACGCAATTGCTTGCTATCAACCAGACCGGGCGCATCTGTCATCAAGCACTGCGCCGACTGGGTTTTTGGAAAGGCGATAACATCGCGTATCGAAGCCGCGCCCACCATCAACATAATCAAGCGGTCGAGACCAAAGGCGAGACCGGCGTGCGGTGGGCAACCGTATTTCAGGGCCTCAATCAAAAAGCCAAATTTCTCTTGTTGCTCTTCTTCATTAATATTGAGCACCTCAAAGACAGCTTGCTGCATAGCGCCATCGTGAATACGCAGCGAACCGCCGCCCAGTTCGGTACCATTGAGCACCATATCGTAGGCTTTAGATAGCGCAGCACCCGGATCGGCACGCAATTCATCAACCGAGCACGAAGGTTGAGTAAAGGGATGGTGCAGTGGCGTCCAGCTGCCGCTGTCAGTTTTTTCAAACATCGGAAAATCGACAACCCACAATGGCGCCCACTCACAGGTGTAAAGATCGAGGTCGGCACCAAGCTTGCAGCGCAGTGCACCCAGAGCTTCAGAAACGATTTTACCCTTATCAGCACCAAAGAAAATCAGGTCGCCGTCTTCCGCCTGCAAGGTATCGAGCAATTGCTGACGTACGTCGTTGGGCAGGAACTTAACAATGGGCGATTGCAGGCCCTCTTCAATATCTGTTTTGTCGTTGACCTTGATATACGCCAAACCGCGCGCACCGTAGATACTGACAAACTTGGTATAGGCGTCAATTTTTTTGCGGCTCAGTGAATTCCCACCCGGTACTTTTAACGCGGTAACTCTTCCATCCGGGTCGTTAGCCGGCGCAGAGAACACTTTAAAGTCGACGTCCTTCATCAGGTCTTTAATTTCAACCAGCTCTAAAGGAATACGCAAGTCGGGCTTATCACTACCGAAGCGATGCATGGCTTCGGCGTGGGTCATGACCGGGAAAGTGCCCAATTCAACTTTATGCAGCGATGAAAAGAGCTGGCTGATCATGTCTTCTGCGATGGTCATAATTTCAGTATCGCTAACGAAGGAAGCTTCGATATCGATCTGAGTAAATTCAGGCTGGCGGTCAGCACGCAGATCTTCATCGCGGAAACACTTAGCCACCTGGTAGTAGCGGTCAAAACCCGAGACCATCAACAATTGTTTAAAGAGCTGCGGGGACTGGGGCAGTGCAAAGAACTTGCCCTCGTGGGTGCGACTGGGCACCAAATAGTCACGCGCACCCTCAGGCGTTGCACGGGTCAGGATGGGCGTTTCGATATCGAGAAAGCCCGAGTCATCGAGAAAGTTGCGAATCGCTGAAGTTACTTTAGAACGAAAGTACAAGTGTGACTGCATTTCCGGGCGACGCAAATCGAGAAAGCGATGCAACAAACGCACCTCTTCACCCACCTTCGTGTGCTCGTCGAGCTGGAAGGGCGGCGTGTCAGAGGCATTGAGTATTTCAACCTCAGTGGCATAAACCTCAATTTCACCAGTCTTCATTTGCGGATTGATGGTTTCACTACTGCGCGCACGTACTCGTCCACAGATTTTCAACACAAACTCACCGCGCACACCATCAGCAGTCGTGAAGTGCTCACCGCTGTCCGGGTCACAGACAATCTGTACAATGCCCTCGCGGTCACGTAGGTCGATAAAAATCACACCGCCATGGTCGCGACGACGATCAACCCAACCACATAAAGTGACCTCCTGATCTAAAAAGGTAGTATCGAGTAAACCGCAATAGCTCGAACGCATAATGTCTTTCTTCCTAAATATCGATCTATAAATTAAATAATTGAAATGATTTAGTGTGAAAACCCAGCAATCAGCGAATTATTTCAATAATAACTAGCTATTACTTGATGCCGGTTTTTTGACACCCTCAGAGCTAGCGGCTTTTTTTGAACTGCCACTATCATTAGATTTCGAACTAGTTGTCGAGTCACTTTGAGAGGAGCCGCCGCTCGCCAGATTTTTCTTTTTATCACCTGTCTTAAAATCAGTCTCATACCAGCCACTCCCGCTGAGGCGAAAGGCACTGGCGGTCACCTGTTTTTTCAGGGCTTGTTCGCCACAGTTGGGACATTCGGTTAACAGCGCATCACTCAGCTTTTGCAGAGCCTCGTGGGTCTGATTGCAGGACTCACATTGGTATTCATAAATTGGCATTGTCTATTTACTCCACTTCGCAAGACGTACATGGTAAGGACAGTTACTGACTACGTTGAAAAATAGCGGATAACCAGCATCTGGAAAGCAATAACCTAGGGCGACGCAGGTCCAAAAAGGCGCGCATTATAACCTAGCTAGGCAAGCCGCTTAAAGCTGCTACTACATTGCAGCGGTTGTACATCAAAGAGATAAAGTAATTGGCATCACTTTTTCACCAAAAAACTCTATTTTATAGGGTTTTCTATTGCTTGAACCGGGCAGATACTATATATACTGCTAACCGAGGGGCCAAAAATTTTTACTCGATGAAGTCAGGCCCTCAATGCTGAAATCCATCAAACAATAAACGCAAGGGAAACAACATGGCCGCCAAGAAAGCTCCTGCAAAAAAAGCCCCCGCTAAAAAAGCCGCACCCACTCGCAAAGTTGTCGCGATTTCTGATCGCTACACCAAGACCCAATTACTTAATGAACTCGCTGAAAAAACAGACTTATCACGCAAGCAAGTCGGATCGGTACTGGACGAACTGGGTATTGTGATCGAGCGTCATATTAAAAAGCGTGCCGTTGGTGAGTTCACCTTGCCTGGTCTATTGAAGATCAAAACGGTTAAAAAACCGGCCCGCCGTGCTCGCAAAGGTATCAACCCTTTCACCGGTGAAGAAACAACTTTTGCCGCCAAGCCAGCCAGCACAGCTGTTAAAGTGACCCCTCTAAAAGGTCTGAAAGACATGGCGAACTGAAAAACCTGCCATGGAAAAACCTAATTAACACCTAAATTAGGTTTTGATTAGAGAACCCCTCAATGAGGGGCTCTCTAATTTTTATCTATCGTCATTTTCCCTGCTAAAGCTTTCTGCATAGTCCTTACCCGAGTTTCCAAAACATCTAGCGCATACTCACCCGCAGGCGCTGCCCCCCAAACGGGCCCCGGCCAGCTAATATCATTTTTAAAACGAGCGACATGATGTATATGCAACTGAGCGACAATATTACCTAACATGGCGATATTCAGTTTGTCCGGTGAAAACAGTGAAGTCAAAGCCTTTGCCACCAGCGCTGATTCTGCCAACAGCAATTGCTGCTCAGGCAATGATAAATGATGTACCTCTGTTACCCCCATACGTTGGGGCACCAAGATAAACCAAGGGTAGTTGCTATCTCGGTGTAACAGTAGCAGGCACAATTCAAAGCGCCCTACTATTGTTGTATCTTTCTGCAAACGATCATCAAGTGTAAACACCACTAGCCCTTCCTTTTATAAATCCATTCCCGTGCTGTACCCAGCCTCGACAGCACCGTAAAATAGGCGCTGAAATACAGCAACCTCTATTGATCGGAAAAATATCTATGCGCGCCAGCCGTTTTCTTATTACCACCCAGAAAGAAACCCCAGCCGATGCCGAAGTTGTCAGTCATCAGCTTATGCTTCGCGCCGGACTCATTCGCAAACTCGCATCTGGGCTTTATACCTGGTTGCCGCTGGGTTTGCGTGTACTGCGCAAAGTCGAAGCCATTGTACGCGAGGAAATGAATAAGGCCGAAGCTCAGGAGGTATTAATGCCTGTGGTGCAACCTTCCGAATTGTGGCAAGAATCTGGGCGCTGGGAAGAATACGGTGGCGAGCTACTGCGCGTTGCCGACCGCCATGGCAGAGACTTTTGCCTGGGGCCCACCCACGAAGAAATTATCACTGATTTGATCCGTGGTGAAATTCGTAGCTACAAACAACTGCCCGCGAGTTTCTATCAGATTCAAACCAAGTTTCGCGACGAAACCCGCCCCCGTTTCGGGGTGATGCGCGCCCGCGAATTCATTATGAAAGACGCCTATTCTTTCCATGCAACCACTGAAAGCCTGCAAGAAACCTACGATGTGATGCATGGAGCTTACTGTCAAATATTCCAGCGTCTCGGTCTAGATTTTCGCCCCGTACTCGCCGACACCGGCAGCATTGGCGGCAGCTTTTCTCACGAATTTCATGTACTGGCCGACTCCGGTGAAGACGACATCGCCTTTTCCTCCGCCAGCGATTATGCCGCTAACATTGAAATGGCCGAGGCCATCGTTCCCAGTGGCTCCCGTGCTACTGCCACTCAAGAGTTGGCTGAAGTCGCCACTCCTAGTCAACACAGTATCGACGAAGTGTGTAGCTTTCTCGACTGTACCGCTAACAACATCGTCAAAACACTGATCGTCAATGGTGAGGAAGAAGGTAGTCTAATCGCACTGGTACTGCGCGGTGACCATGAACTGAACGATATTAAAGCTGAAAAACTCGACGGAGTTGCCAACCCCCTCACTTTCGCCAGTGAGCAGGCCGTACTTGCCGCCACCGGCTGCCATGTTGGCTCCCTCGGCCCTGTGGACTTAAACATTCCCGTGATCATTGACCGCAGCGCCGCCCACCTCAGCGACTTTGTCTGCGGTGCCAATAAAGACGGCGTGCATTTAACCGGCGTCAACTGGCAGCGGGACTGCGCCATAGACCGGGTAGAAGACATTCGCAACGTCGTCGCAGGCGACCCCAGCCCCGATGGTCAGGGCACACTGGAGATCAAACGGGGTATCGAAGTGGGCCATATTTTCCAGCTCGGCACCAAGTACAGCGACGCAATGAACGCGAAAATACTCGACGAAAACGGCAAAGAGCAAGCCATGTTAATGGGCTGCTACGGCATCGGGGTGAGCCGCGTCGTCGCCTCGGCCATTGAGCAAAACCATGATGACAAAGGCATCATCTGGCCCGAGTCGTTGGCACCCTTCCAGCTCGCCATCATCCCTATTAACCCCCACAAGTCTGAGGCGGTGCGTGAGGCCAGCGAGAACCTCTACACAAAACTGCGAGAAGCCGGTCACGACGTGCTACTGATGGATGAAAAGAAAGCCAGACTCGGTGTTATGCTCGCCGATGTTGAATTAATAGGTATCCCCCATCGCCTGGTTATCGGCGATCGAGGTCTGGAAAATGAAACCATTGAATACAAATACCGTCGCGATACAGAGAGCTCAGATATCAAATTGTCCGAACTCGATGCTTTTTTGGCCGAAGCCCTTGCCACTGATTAAGTATCACGCCAGCTTAACGCTGTGCTGTGGGCGCAATGGACTTCGTTAAACGAACAACACGTCACTACCGTCTCAGCCTGTTATCACTACTGTTAACAACGCTGCTAGTAGCGCCGTCGGCGTTTAGCACACAAGCGAGTGATCCCGAATTATTGCGTATATTGCGTGAAACCGTGAGCCAGGCCGATAGTTTCGATGATCGCTACGATGCTGAAGTTTGGCTACTGACAAAATCCAACAGCCTGGCGCGTTTTCTACCCGATAAGAACCGTCGCTTTGAATTCCTGCGCAAGGTGCACCGCGCGGCCTCCCGTGCGGGCCTCGAGCCCGAAATTGTTCTCGCGTTAATCGAAGTAGAAAGCCATTTCGACCCCTACGCCGTATCTCGTGTCGGCGCCCAAGGCCTTATGCAAGTGATGCCTTTCTGGAAAAAAGAAATCGGCCGACCCGACGACAATCTCATCGATACCGACACCAACCTGCGCTACGGCTGTACCATTCTCAAGCACTATTTAAAGCGAGAAAAGGGTCGGCTAGCTGACGCCTTAGCCCGCTACAACGGCAGTTACGGCCAATACTGGTATTCTGAACGGGTACTCCTAGCCTGGGAGAAACGCTGGCGCTAAACAAACTGCCAGTCAAGACTGACAATGAGTTTATAGCTTTTTTTAAGCTGTAAACTGTCATCACTATTCACTGTGCCAAATAAGACCGCCAGCTTCCGTAATCGGTAATATCTTCTGCTGTATCGATACCCTGCGCCTCGCAAATAAAACCGCTCACCACTCGCCCATCTGCCAGCTCCACTTTACCCAAACCCAACGGGGCCGGTATGCCTTCCAGAAAGCTGCCTACACTGGCAGTGGGTACGGCCCACACTTCCACCTCGATAGCACGCCCACGGTCAGCTCGCACCAGTCCGGGCCGTTGAGGTGGGCCGCCAGCCAGGGCATATAAGCGGTAACAATCCTGTGTGCGAGTTGTTTCCAGTAGCACTGCATCTCGCTCGGTCAGTTGGTGGTTAAGGGGTAAACCTGACAAGTGCGCGCCGCAGACAGCGATAGCGACAGTGCCTGGTGGCGAATAAGGTGTTGCACAGGTCGAATGTGCTACGGCAAGCGCGGATGCGCCCTGGTTGAGCGACTGACTGCAATGAAACCGGTCGGCCAGCGCCAGCAAAGTAATATCACTGAAGGCCGGTGCGATAAATGTAATTCCAAACGGTAATCCATTAGGCATAAAGCCTGCGGGTGAAGCCACCGCAGACAGATCCAGCAGATTCACGAAGTTGGTGTAGTAGCCAAGATTGGAATTGAGTTGTACCGGATCTGCCTCGACCTCATCAATGCGATAGACCGTTCCCGCAGTTGGCGTGACTATGACATCCAGCCCTGACCAGACGGTTTCCGAGGCGCGCTTGCATTCGGCCAGCCGGTATTGTGCCTTGAAGGCCGCAACTGCGGTGGGTGAGGCACCGCCAGCAATAATTTGTCCGGTCACAGGGTAAAGGGCTTCAGGTTGGCGAGAGATAAAATCTTCAATGGCAGCATAACGTTCAGCCACCCATGGCCCTTCGTAAAGCAAACGTGCCGACGTCAAAAAAGGAGAAAAATCGATGTCTACACGCTGACCACCCAGTGTTTCGAGGCGCTTTACTGCAGCGTGAAACAACTGCTGGTAGTCTCTATTGCCAAAGAACTCCAACTGTTCGTCACGCGGTACACCGAACGTAAATTCCTTGGCCGAAAAAACGGGTGACGTTACCGGCGTGGGCCTTGCCCAGGCATCCTGCGGGTCAAATACCGAGGCCACCTTGAGTACACGTTCCGCATCGCCATTGGTTAACGCGAAGACTGATACACAATCCAATGTCCGACAGGCGGGCACCACGCCGTTGTTACTCAAAAGGCCTCGCGTCGGCTTGACCCCAACGAGATTATTAAACGCAGCGGGTACACGGCCTGAGCCGGCGGTATCGGTACCCAGAGCGAAGCTCACTTGCCCTCTCGCCACGGCGACGGCTGATCCTGCGCTAGAGCCGCCGGAAATATAATCGGGGTCGAAACTATTCTTACCCGCGCCATAGGGCGAACGCGTGCCCACCAGCCCAGTGGCAAATTGGTCGAGGTTAGTTTTGCCGATGGGTATCGCACCCGCGTCAATCAGGCACTGCACCACGAAAGCCGATTGTTCGGGCAGGTAGGCATATTCTGGACAACCCGCCGTGGTCGGCACACCGACAAGATCGATATTATCCTTGATGGCAAAAGGGATGCCATAGAGAGGCAAGGCATCAGGTGAGGTGTCATCCAATACACGAATATACGCTTGCAACTGCTGGGATGACAGCAGGGTAATCCAACTGTTGTAGTCTGGCTGCTTGGCAATACGATCCAGAACACCGGCAATAACATCGCCTGGTGTGAATTGCCGCGCATTGTAGCCTTCGAGAAGCGCGCCAACCTCAAGACTTTGCGATTCACTAATCATAGGGTTATTTCTCCTCACTTGTTGATTGATGCAACTCGATAACAGCCAACACCTGGCCGGCTTTTACTGGAGAGCCCTTGGCGCATAACACCTCGCGTACTACACCGGTTTCATCAGACGCAATGGCGATTTCCATCTTCATCGCTTCAACGACGACCACATTGTCACCGGGTTTGACTACGTCACCCGCTTGGACAGAAATTTCCCACACATTGCCAGTAACGGACGACGTAATGCCCATACAACCTTCAGGCACGTTAAACGGGGCATTAGAGCTGGGCACTTCATCCAGCAACTCGGCGTCGAAATGGGTCTGACCCGCTTCTTCCCAACGCTGTCGTTCGGCATCAAACGCGCTTTGCTGTCGGTTCTTGAAAGTAGAAATACTGTCAGCCTTATCATGGAGAAAGCTGGTGTACTCCCGCAAATTGAGTCGGGTTTCCTCTATCTTTAAATTAAACCGCCCGGCGACAAAGTCTTCGCGCATCTGATCTAGCTGTGCCGCTGTAACCGGGTAAAAGCGCAATTGATCAAAGAAACGTAACAACCACTGGCGCCCACCCGTAAAGTCGGCGGTTTGTTGATAGCGATTCCACATCTGCACCGTACGGCCGACAAACTGGTACCCCCCCGGCCCTTCCATACCGTAAACACAAAGGTAAGCACCACCAATGCCAACGGCATTTTCCGGTGTCCAGGTACGCGCGGGGTTATACTTGGTGGTGACCAAGCGGTGACGCGGATCCATCGGTGTGGCTACGGGGGCACCCAGATAAACATCACCAAGCCCCATTACCAGGTAGCTAGCGCCAAATACAATGTCTTTGACATCATCAATGGATTCTAGCCCGTTGATACGACGGATGAACTCAATGTTACTGGGGCACCACGGGGCATCGGGACGCACCGACTGCATGTATTTTTCAATAGCCAGCCGGGTACTAGGATCGTCCCAGCACAGTGGCAGGTGAACAATGCGGCTTGGCACTTCCATCTCTTCGATTGCAGGCAATAGTGGCTCAGCGTCGACCAACCGAGCCAGTAGCTCGGCCTGTGTTAACACCTGACTATCGTAATGAATCTGCAAGGAGCGGATACCGGGGGTGATATCAATAATTCCGGATAATTGCTGTTGCTCAATCCATTCCATCAAGGCATGTGCGCGGAAGCGCAAATTGAGGTCGAGTACTGGAGGGCCGTACTCCACTAGCAGGTATCGATCGCCAGACTGGCGGTAGCATACCTCGACCTGGGTTAAATCACCTTTAATGCGGTGAAGCACTGGCGAGACGGTCTTGCCAGGCACCAAGCGATCGGCAACCACCTCATAATTACCCGACAGATTTTCGACAGCCTTATTCTGAGCGGCTTCGCGACGATTCGTCTCATCCACCGACAGGCAATGAAAGCGAATCGTATCACCGGGGCGTAGCTGCCCTATTTTCCACAACTCCGCCTGAACAACGGTGGCTGGGCAAACAAAACCACCCAGGCTAGGGCCATCGGGCCCGAGGATAACCGGCATATCACCCGTGAAGTCGATAGTGCCTATAGCGTAGGCATTATCGTGCAGATTGGAGGGATGCAAGCCTGCTTCACCGCCATCGCTACGCGCCCATTGCGGTTTGGGGCCGATCAAACGCACCCCCGTGCGGCTCGAATTGTAGTGCACCTCCCAGTCGGTAGCGAAGAAGGTCTCGATATCATTACCGGTGAAAAAATCCGGGGCACCATGGGGGCCATACATCACGGCAACATCCCAGTGATGACTATAATCAGGTATCAGCTCCACTGGAATATCACGACAACTGTCATCAAGCTGGCTATTTTTATTTATGAGTCGCAGTACATCACCCACCTGCAAAATACGGCCACCGTGACCACCGAACTGCCCGAGCGTAAACGTCGCCTTACTGCCCATGTAGTCCGGCACATCCAAACCGCCCTTAAAAGCGATATAGCTGCGGTTGCCATGATCGCCGACAGCACCCAGCTTCAGCGTACTACCCGCTTTAACGGCTATCGGCATCCAGTAATCTATCACTTTGTCATCGAGCGAGGCTTCCATGGGTGCGCCAGCCAAGCAAATAATACTGTCGGCATTGAATTTAAGCGTCGGCCCATTAACAGTGAGCTCTAGCCCCGCACTCCCCTCAGGGTTACCGACAACACGGTTGGCAAGTCGAAACGCGAGTGGATCCATCGGGCCAGACGGCGGCACACCCACAGCCCAATAACCAATCCGCCCTGGGTAATCCTGCACCATCGATTGTGTCCCGGGTGATAACACATCAATGGTAGCGGGTTGAAAAACAAAGGTATCCAGGTAGCGCGTATGGTGCTCAGCGTGGCTAAACACACCATCCATTAGCACTTGCTGTAAATAATCAAGATTGGATTCAATGCCGTGCAAGGACGTGCGCTGTAAAGCCTCGATCAGCTTGCCGCGCGCTGCTTCACGGTCTTCACCATGCACGATAATTTTAGCCACCATCGGGTCATAATAAGGTGGAATCTCACTACCCACCTCTACCCAGGTATCAACACGCACATCCTTAGGAAAGTACAATTCGGTCAGCAAGCCGGGAGCCGGCTGGAACTGCTTGCCCGGGTCCTCCGCATAGAGGCGCACCTGTATAGCATGGCCCTGGGGGTCATGCTGATAGTGGTCAACAGCGGCGGTGTCGCCGGCCGCACAACGCACCATCCATTCCACAAGATCCACCCCCGTAACCTCTTCGGTGACGCCGTGCTCTACCTGTAGGCGCGTGTTGACCTCGAGAAAATAGAATTCACCGCTCTGGCTATCGTAGACATATTCAACCGTACCGGCGGAACGATAGCTCACGGCTTCACCCAGCTTTACGGCGGCATCCATCAACCGTTGGCGTAACGCATCGTTGATACCGGGTGCGGGTGTTTCCTCAATAACCTTTTGGTTGCGACGCTGCACAGAGCAGTCGCGCTCCCCCAGCGCCACTACCCGGCCCTTGCCATCACCAAATATTTGCACTTCAAGATGGCGAGCGGTCTGCACATATTTTTCAAGGAAGATACCGCCCTGACTAAAATTACTGTGCGCCAGGCGCTCCACAGAGTGGAAAGCGTCATTGAGTTCCTGCTCACTCCAGCATAATTGCATACCGATACCACCACCACCGGCGGTACTCTTGAGCATGATCGGGTAACCAATACCCAAGGCTTCACGTTGTGCGTGCGCCAGGTCATCGAGCAACCCGGTGCCCGGCAACAAGGGGACATTATTTTTAGCCGCTAACTGACGCGCCGTGTGCTTAAGGCCAAAGTCGCGCATTTGCTGGCCGGTTGGCCCAATAAAAGCAATGCCGGCTGCTTCGCAGGCCTCAGCAAAAGCGGCGTTCTCGCTCAAAAAACCATAGCCCGGATGAATTGCACCGACACCGGTTTGTTGTGCGACATCTAGAATACGCCGATACCGAAGATAACTTTCTGAAGCCGGGCCGGGGCCGATACAAACTGCTTCGTCGGCCTGGGCCACATGCAAAGACTGGCGGTCTGCTTCTGAATAAACCGCGACCGAAGCAATACCCATTTTTTTCAGGGTGCGGATAATACGACAGGCAATAGCGCCACGATTGGCTATCAAGACTTTGTTAAACATAAAGACACCGACCAAAACTCATCATAACCGGGCCGTCCCGGTATCGTTACACACCATGCGGGTCGTCCCGCTGGCACAGATTGAGTTTATGTCAATGCGAATCCCACACCAGAACTTCGATCGGCGTAGGGTTATACGCATTACAAGGATTATTGAGCTGCGGGCAATTTGAAATAAGGATCAAAACGTCCATTTCAGCACGCATTTCCACATAGCGCCCGGCGGCTGATATGCCATCAGCAAAGGTCAACTTACCGTCGGACGTCACCGGCACATTCATAAAGAAATTAATATTGCTGGGTAAGTCTCGTTTACTCATGCCCTGATCGTGTTCGGCTAAGGCCATGATGAAACTGTCGCGGCAACTGTGCATGTAATGTTTTTCCAGTGCATAGCGCACCGTATTGCTCTCCGCCGAGCAAGCCCCTCCTAGGGTATCGTGACGCCCGCAGGTATCGGCAATAACGGTGAGCATCAGGTTGCCATCGTTGGACAATAAGCGAGAGCCTGAAGTGATATACAAGTTACCCCGTTCACAAATGGTTTGACTCGCGTCGTAGCGCTCCTCAGTATTATTCGCATTGTAAAAAAGGGTATCCACCGCCTGGTTACCTTCGAGATCGCGGATGCGAACCACCTGCCCTTTTTTTAGGGTGCCCATGAACGGCTCGCCCGCAGGCACCACTTCACGAAACAGCGCCGTATCGCTAGTGAAACTACTTTCTGTCATCGTCATTGTTTGTCTTCCAAATAGCTCAGGGGAACATGCGTTCGGTGTTAATGAAAGCGCGCTGATTTTCTGGGCAACGGTTGCGACACAAGTCGTCAGGCCCTGGCAATCGCGACCGCCAACAGCTTAGAGACATTTCTTTCGGCGCGTAGATACTCCCTGGGTCAAGCGGGTGCTGGCAGGTGCTCAGTACTACCAAAGCGTCCATTTCAAAGCGCAGGTCGATATAATCGCCCGGTGCCGAATTATCAGTAGCCAATTGCAGGCAGCCACTGTCGTCAACGGTGACCTTACTGAACAAATTCAGGGGCGGCATCACATCGCGCTTGCCCATGCCGTATTTGCCAAGCTCATTAATCAAGCTGTCGTAGCCATTCCTGTAATAGTCATTATGCTTTTCCTGATAACTCGCCTCGCCGTATTTTGCCTTCACGCTTTGTGCAGTAGAGACACCGCAGATCGGATCATGCCAGCCACAACTATCTTCGGTAACGGAGCACATCACTCGCCCCATATCGGAGTAACACACATGACCTTGGGTAATAAACGCGGTGTGCTGCCCCTTGAGAGTATCTGCCATGTTGTAGCGCTCTAAACGGTCCTCGTAGTTATAAAACAGAACAGAACAATTACCCCCACCTTGGGTATCGCTAATACGCAGTGTTGTGCCACGCCGCAACAGGCCTGACCAATGGGCGCCACCGGGCACCTTCTCTTCCCACAGCCGTCGTTCCAGGGGAGGTATCCCACGATTGTTCATTGATAGAGCTCCTTGTGTTGCCTGTTATTCATACTTATTCAGACTCTGGTAAAGGGTGCAGAGGCGGCAGCAACGCGGCTGTCAGCTGTAGCTTTCCGGTCAACACGCCGCGACAGGTAACCAGCCGGTCGAGGATGCGTTGCAG
Source organism: Porticoccaceae bacterium (assembly GCA_029212965.1). GTDB lineage: Bacteria > Pseudomonadota > Gammaproteobacteria > Pseudomonadales > Porticoccaceae > Reddybacter. The sequence goes on along the minus strand of JARGOV010000011.1, from coordinate 27,407 downwards.
CACAATTGCCGGCCCCTGTACCAGCAGTACCTCCATCGTTCGCGGTTGCACAAGCTGTACATGTAACGAGCTGATAACCTCGTTAATATGCTGGTGCTGGATATCAACCAGTTGTTTCTGTAAACCCGGCACCGAGTGGTCGTAAACCAAAGTAATGGTACCGGCCATGATTTCCTCGCCAACATCGGCAAGATGTTCGGTAAGCTGAGAGGTAATCATGTCGGTGATCGCTTTCGAGCGACTTTCAAAGCCGCGCTCGTCGACCATTTCGTCGAGTTGGCGCAGCAATGACTGTGGCAGTGAAATACTAATGCGGCTGCTCGTCATCTTAGAACACGCTCGCAACGTCGCTATCGACACTGACCATGCGCACCATATTAAAATGGTCGTTAGTGATTTCGCCTTCAGCCTGTGGTGGATGAATAAGCTCTTCCAAACGTTGTTTAGTCGCCAGAAATTCCGGTGATAGAAACTGTTCCGGCCCGCGTGGTTGCGGAACCGGGACTTCAATAATTTCCTGGACTTCACCGGGGTGTGGCTTTAACACGAGAATGCGGTCGGCAAGATACACCGCCTCATCGAGATCGTGGGTGATAAACAAAATCGTGACGTCGATGTTTTTCCAGATTTCCAGCAAGTAACCCTGCATGCGCGCCCGTGTCTGTGCATCCAGTGCGGCAAAAGGTTCATCCATCAGTAAAATACGCGGCTGATTAGCCAGAGCGCGGGCAATGGCAACGCGCTGTTTCATGCCACCGGACAACTGATGGGGATAACTGTTGGCAAAAGGCTCCAGCCCTACCAAATCAATCCACTGCAAGGCATCTTCTTCCGCTGCCCGGTGCCCGCGCCCGGCCATTTGCAGTCCAAACATGACATTCTGCTTAACGGTGCGCCACGGAAACAAGGTATAACCCTGAAACACCATACCGCGATCCGGGCCCGGGCCGTGCACAGCCTTGCCGTCTAGCAGTACTTCACCAGAGGTGGGTGACTCAAGGCCGGCGAGAAT
>JARGOV010000011.1:22734-26295 GCA_029212965.1 Porticoccaceae bacterium | reverse complement strand
GTCACCTAAGTTGTTTTCCCGGCACGCTGCCAGGGGAAAATACGTCGTCCCAGCCAGGCAAGTATGAGGTCGGTACCGAGGCCAATAATACCGATCATCATAATTGCGGCGTAAACGTTGTCGAAGTTCTTGTAGCGCGCCTGCTGGGTGATAAACCAGGTGATGCCAGAACTAGTACCGATTAATTCCGCGACAATAAGGTAAGTCCAGGCCCAACCGAGCAGTATGCGCATGTCGCGGTAAAGGTCAGTGGCAATACCAGGAATCACGACACGAAACAACAGCGCCAACCGACCCGCGCCCAGTGTTTGAGCTGCTTCCAGTAGGGCTGGATCAAGTTTACGCGTGGTATTTGACACCACCAGAACCTGCTGAAAAAAAGTGCCAATCACTATAATTGCAATCTTTGGCGATTGGTGAATCCCGAGAATCGCTACGGCCAACGCGCCAAATGCAGGGGCTGGCAGATAACGAAAAAACTCAATAAAGGGTTCAAACAGGCGTGCGAAAAAATCATAGGTACCCGCAAGTATGCCCAGCGGCACACCCACAATCGACGATAAAACAAAGCCCCAAAAAATAACTTGAATGGAACTCCAGAGACTTTCGTGTAACCACATTTCGGAACGGCGCCGTGGCTCCGTGGTAAAGGCGGTGTAAAACGCCACGGCGACTTCATGGGGTGCCGGCAAATAAATTGGGTTCGCTGGCTTACCAACAGGCAGCACACCGCCACTTGCGCTGAGTGCTTTAGATTCCTTGTCGAACACCTCGCGATCAATCAGCATGCCAGACGAAAAATAACTGACCTCGCCAGGCTGAGAGATCTCCACCTTGGGGTGCCAAAGCCAAGGCACGTAGCTGACCAAACTCCAGATCAGTAGTGGCAGCAGGAAACTGGCGATGACAAGCGCCCTGCGGGATCGCAGTGGCAAGTCTTTGCGAACCACCAACCAGGTTCCGTTCATCACTGACCTCTTCCGGGTAATCAGCGCTTACAAACCAAGCGTCAGGCTGCCATCGATATAACTGTCGATGTCCTGGGGCTCTCCGTAGACCTTGTTGGCAACGTTGAAATCATCGGCAATCTTGCTTGAGCTGGACAACGACTTATACCCCTGCCCCTCCTTGAAAAACTGCTTCGCTTCCTCAAGGGTCAAAATCTTGGTGCCTTTGATGAACTCCTTGTATTCAGAGGGCTTTAAGCCCACACGGGCCGCCATGATGGCCACGGCATCATCAACAGTGGCAGGATTATTAATATAATCAACAATTCGGTACCAGACCTTTGTTACCTTGGCCCATTCGGCTTTATTGACCGCCAGACTGACCGGTGAAACAGCCAGCACATCGTAAATCAGTCCGGGCTGATCCGCAGAGCTAAACACCGCTGTCGAGCCGGGTACTTGCTGCAACGCCATCCCCGAGTTAGGTTGCCATGCGACAATCGCGTCGACATCACCCGAAGCCAGTACCTGCGGTGTTTCGTTGGTCGGTACATTGACCAGCTCCACATCCTCCTCACTAAGGCCGTTCTGTTCTAGCGCATCGAGTAATAACAGGTGTGACACAAACCCCACCTCCACGCCGATCTTTTTGCCCTTGAGTTCCTTGACCGACTCAATACCGGCACGGGCGACGACCATGTCGTTGCCATTGGAATAATCATTAATCAAGATCATGACTCCCCTGGCTCCGGTCGCTCCAGTCACCAGGGTATCGCCATTGGTCATCGCCACTGCATCGAGCTTGCCAGCCGCAAAGGCATCCATTGACGCCACATAGTCGAACCACTCGAACTCCACATCCACACCGGCTTTTTTGAACCAGCCTTTTTCAATACCGACTTCCCAGGCGACCCATCCCGGCCAGTCCGAGTAACCGATCTTTAAAGGTTCTGCCTGGGTGGCGAAACTGATGACAGAAATGGCCAGCCCAGCGACGGCCGCGGCAAGTGTACGTAAGGGTTTGATCATGAGTGTTCCCCGCCTAGTAATACAATTTTAAGAAAGTGTATTACTCCCATAGCAAGCCCTGTGCCAGCACCGTATTTCCCACAAAACAAGATCTTACTAGCGCAATACGACGAAATAGGCGCGATTTTAGTGCATGCCGCATCAATCTTGTGCAGCTATGCACCCCACCAGTTGGACAGACCAGGAATAAAGTCTTGCTAAGGCTTTCATTGGATAAGGATTGCTCGAGCTTGAAACCTCACTCACACAGAAGTAGACGGAGGCCGTTATTTCACGCTATACCTCGCCTTTAAATACCCTGTCTTTAAAGATAGTGTCGATCTTAGTGCTTCAAATTACCCGCAATTGCGGTAATTTTCGAACAAGTCTCCGCCTCACTCGGGTACGCCGTTTGCCACACAGTGCGTACTTCATTCAGCTTCAAGCTCATATCACCGTAATACAGATCCGCTTCACCCAGAGCTTTTCCCTCAGTATCAAACCTCCCTCGCACGCCCCACATACCACGACTCGCATCGGTATTCTTGCCATAACGCAAATCAACCATTTGGGCGACAAAACCGTGTCCGGTAGGCCTGATCTGCTCCGCGACAAGACCGTTAGCAAACCAATAAAAAACATTTCCCGCCCGGGTATTACGCAATTCATCAATAGCCGGGTGTTGCATTTTTGCTTGCACCTCCCAGGCAATATCACACGGTTGGTCGAGGGTGATAAACCCGACATAAATGTGCTGTTCATTAATCGCCACGACACGGCGAAGAGGCATCTGGAAAAAAGTAGGGAAAGCATAAACTTGAACATCGAGTACCGCATCGCGAACCAACTGCCGTTCAGCCAATTCAATCGCCTGCTGGTTTAAGACCCAGCCCCACAGTAAATAACCACTCGACAATACCAGTGTTAGCACGGATACCAACCAGCCGACACGCGCCGCATAACGCAACAGTAAAATACCCAGTAATAAGATGGCAGTGTAAATCGGCTCAATAATCGGTACCGAATGCCAGGCAAAACGCACATCGGAAAAAGGCGCTAACAACTGCGTACCGTAGGGTGTGCAGGTATCGAGCAAGGGATGCGACAACAGTGCTAACACGAAGACCGCAAGCCAGCTCATTAATGTGCTTGATTCACCTCTGGAACGATCCCTGCGCCAAAACAACCAGCCCACCGCACTACCCACAACGGGACCAAAAAAGAGTGAATGCGTTATACCGCGATGCAATTGTAATTGGGCAATATCATCGGCAAATAAGCCAAAGGCGACATCAATATCGGGAAAGGCTCCAGCCAACGCTCCCCATCCCGCTGCACGTAGTCCCAACTTGCGACCCGCCGCTGCATGAGCCACGACACCACCGAGTAAGGCCTGACTAATGGGATCCACAATTTCTCCTTTTAATAATACGGCGAGTACATCTGCATTTAGCTGCAACTTTTGCGGCAATTCCGGAGCTTAACTTTTCTGCAAGGCCCAGCTCTCTCGACAATGTCGTGAAACCCTTCCTCTAGAAGTATATTGGAGTAAGATAGCTCTAAAGGTTGCAGATTAAACCAGAGAGCCGCAGCCAATGCCAAAGCC
>JARGOV010000011.1:20271-22634 GCA_029212965.1 Porticoccaceae bacterium | reverse complement strand
ATGCCATGAGAAACAGCAAGCTGACTAATAAAGCCATAGCACTGTGTTGGCAGCGACCAAAGTACGCAGGGCTTGCTGGAACATTCATACTGAGTTTATCGACCCTTAACCTGGTCTCCCCTGCTTCGGCTGACTCCTTATTGTCGGCTGGGGCGAAGGGCATGCAGAATCAAGCATCGACAGATCTTTCCGATCCTACCCCAGCCAAACTTTCCGCCTACTATTCGACCTTGCAAAACCATAAAGCGGAAGGCCCTTACCACCCAAACTCCTCTGAGGTGCTGCACAGCCTTGGGCTCGAATTACAAAAAGGTGGTCAACACGGCAGAGCTTTAAAAGCATTGCGCCGAGCCATGCACATTAATCGTGTTAACCACGGCCTTAACAGTTTGTCGCAGGTACCCATGCTGCGCAGTATTATTAATAGCCACAAATACTTAATGAACTTTGAGTCTGTCACCAACAGCTACCACCAGCTGTTGCGTATGTACATGGCAAACTATGGCAATCAGGACCCTCGCTTAGCTCGACTGTTAAACAAGCTGGCACTCTGGCACATCGATGTCTATCAGTTTGCCGATAGCAAAGAGCAAATTGACCACCTCACATCAGCCAATAGTCTCATCACTGGTGCTCTTGAGTTAAATCAAGCTCAAGTAAACCCCGACATCCGTGAACAGGTTCAATTACTACGCAGCGCCGCTTTGATCAACTTTCACCTATCCCGCCACCAGGGTGATAAGTGGTCATCGTCCACGGACTCCCACTACAGTCTAAGTGCCGATAATTTTGCCACTGCCAACCCCCAGCGCTTTGGCATTCTTAACAGTGCCAGTTTTCGTCAAGGCAGAGTTTGTCACGAACGTATTGTTGAGCTCACCGCTTCGATACCCACCGCGTCTCTAGAAGAAAACCTCCGAGCTCAAACCGAACTCGCCGACTGGTATTTGCTCTTCAACCAACGACAGGAAGCGCTGCGTCACTACCAGCAGGTACTAACTCAAATTGCCGCATCTGATCGAGCAGAGACCTTATATGCAACACTTTTTGCCACACCCCATCTACTGCCAGCCCTACGCATGGAAAACCAGGGTGAGAGGCGAGCTACTCTACTGATGGTCGCTGATGTCGATATTTCAGAGGAAGGCTGGGGCAGCCAAATTGAAATTATCGAGGAGATATTTTTTGCTGCACAAAGCCCCACGGGGAAAAACAGATTACGCTATATGCTTATAGACACCATTAGGGACTCTCGCTTTCGGCCTCAGTTTGTCAATAATCAGCCTGCTTATGTCAGCGATACCCGGGTCAAAATACCATTAATACATTAAGGACTGTTTCACATTCTCTACACTTCACTTAAGGATACCAATGTTCTACCGCTGTACTTTTGTATCACCTCTCCCTAAGCCAGTCTCTCAACAGCCGTTGAAATCTGTGTTATTGATGGGGCTTTTACTCGTGCTTTTTCTGAGTGGCTGTAAAAGTGCATCCACCCCCACCCAGGCACCAATGCCAGCCCAACCCCAAAGCCAGGCGAGCGAGTCACAATCTCAGCCACAAGCACAAAAAGACATTGATCCAGAATCTGCTAGCACAAGCTCCGCTCGTAGTGATGGAGAAATTATTGCCGATTTTGACACCGAACTCGATGCCTCAATCGCCGATTTTGATGGCATGATTCTCGATGAGCGCGCCAAAGCTGAAGCCATTGAAGCCAGCCTGGGTGGTGATGACAGTGGTGCAAACAACGGTGAACTCAGTGGCGACTCTGGTGGTAATGGCCCTCTGTTCGAAGACGGTGATATCTACGAAGGCCTACCGGGTTACGGCGATTTTCCTGAAAGTGCCGACCAGGGTGAGAACGAAAACAATGGTCAACAAGCCAGCAATGAAAGTGCCAGTGCCACCCCGGGGAGTGACGCCAGTCACGGTGAATCGACCGCTGAAAGTAGCACTGCAAGCCCCGGCGGGCCGCAAACGACGCAACGCGGCGAGATACCCGAAGATATTAAAGGCGGCAGTGACGACGATATCGTCGCTCGTCAAATTCGCGAAGCCGCACTAAAAGAGAAAGACCCCGCACTACGGGAAAAACTCTGGGATGAATACCGCAAGTACAAAAATCAGCAATAACTTACACGGTAAAAAGGAGGTGGCACGTTAATACACCCACGACAACGATCAAGCCTGCCAGGATCAACAGTACTAACAAAATCAACAGTGTTATCTGCTTGCTATTCAGCCTGTTGTTAGTGGCCTGTAATGCGCCCATTCAGGTTAAATCGACTACCTACACGCCTTTGCAATTGGAACGCTCAGAAATTCCCGAAGCCGAGCTCCTCGATCTTGGGGTGCTGGCC
>JARGOV010000011.1:16011-20171 GCA_029212965.1 Porticoccaceae bacterium | reverse complement strand
CGCCAAAGCTTACAGAGAGACCCTTTTCAGGGCTTGTTTAACCGCATTGCCAACGATTTAATCGACTTTCGCAGAACCCTGGACGGTAAACAAGCGATAACCCTGCGCAATATTTCGACCCTGCGTTTTGCCCGCGATTTCAGTCCCGAGGCGTTTGAGCAGCATATTGAAGCCAATCGCAAGGGTATACTCGACATTAAACGTCTGCCCGCCACTAACGACCCCATTCTGCAGCGCATACAGCGAATTCGTGAGCGCGACTACCTGTTTGTCGATACCACCCAAGAATATTACGATGCCTTTTCGTTGCAAATGGAAGCCCCCTATCAAAGCTGGCGCAGACAAAATTATGATGAAATACTCGCCGTGCGTCACCTCAAGCGCCAGTCACGGGAGAGAACCATCGGTGGTATTGTCACCGTTATTGCCGGTATCGTCGCCGCCGGGAGTGATAGCGGTGTCACTCGCGCTGCAGGTGCCGTAGCCATCGGCAGTGGCGCTATGCTGGTCAAGAGTGGACTGGCCAAAAAGGGTGAAGCACAAATCCATATCGAAGCTCTGGCAGAGCTGGGTCAGTCTCTGGAAAGCGAAGTAGAACCCCGTACCGTCACCCTGGAAGACCAAACCATCACGCTAAACGGCAATGTGCAGGCGCAGTATCAGCAGTGGAAAAAACTACTGCAAAAAATTTATACGCTTGAACGCGGTACCCCCGCTGTCACTAAACCCGCTCAGTAAACACTGCCATAATGCCCGATCATATTGACGACAACAGCAAGGATGGCGACGCGGCGATTTCGCCAGAAAAATTTTCACCCATTAAAGCGGCTGACATTCCCCTTTCCAAGCCTCTCAGCCAGGGGCTAAACCCCGAGGCCGGCCCGTCAAATACCAGTGCTGCAAGCCCCGGTCACGCGACTCCTGCTAATTCATCCCGGCGTCTGATTTACGGTGCAACACTGCTAGCCTTGGCCTGTGTGTTAGCTCTGTTTCTGCTCACCTTTTATCAAGACGCGCCAACAAAAGCGACGACAGACCTTGTTGCAGATAAAGCAACAAGCCCAACAGCCCATAAGCCAACAATAGAAGAAAAGCCTTTCGAGAGGGCCCAACTCGCTGCGGCCCGTCGCAGCGCTCAAGACATCCTCGCTCGCGTGCTGGAAAAAAAACAAACGCTGGAAACCTTGAGTGTCCAGCATTGGGCCGCTACCCAGTACCAGCAAGCTCTGGCTATTGCGAATCAAGGTGATACGCTCTATCGCAAGCGTGACTTCAAGGCGGCCATCAGCCATTATGAAAGGGCCGAAAGCCAGCTCAATGCCCTCGAGGCCGGACGTCAACCACACATTGAAGAACTCCTCAGCCAGGGTTTGATGGCTATTAATCAAGGTCGGGGGGAGAGCGCGCAACAAGCCTTCGAAAAAGTCATCTTGATTGAGGAAAACCACCCTCAGGCCCTTCTGGGTTTGCAGCGCAGTGCCACTGCGCCAGAAGTTTTCGCAGCCACGCAGCGTGGCGATGCCCTGTCACTTAGCGGCGATTATACGGCAGCACTGGCAGAATATACCCAGGCATTAAACCTCGACCCGCTGTTTGAAGCCGCCATTTCAGGCCGCGAAAAAGCCCAAGGTTTGCGCGACGACAGGCAATTTGAAAGCGCCATTAACCAGGGTTTTCAGTCTTTACACAGTGGCGATTTCAACACCGCTCGCAAGCAATTTTCCCAGGCCCTGATCCTCAAACCCGAGTCCGATATTGCCCAGGGTGGATTGGCACAAGTCAAAAACGAAATCGCTCAACGCGCCATCAGTCGTCTAATCAACAGCGCCGAAACCCATGAAAGGAATGAGCAATGGCAAATGGCCCTGGACACCTATGACAATATCCTCAGCCGTGATTCCTCCGTTACGGCGGCCACCGTTGGTAAAATTCGCAGCACTGCCAGGCAGCAGCTCGATGCAAAACTGGAAACATTTATTCATCAGCCACTACGCCTGGCCAGCCCTGCGGTCTTTCGTGAGGCCCAACAAAGCCTTCGCGATGCCCAACAAATTGTTCAGGCCGGGCCACGACTGAAACAGCAAATCGATGCCCTACATCAAACATTGGCCAAGGCTCAGCAGCCACAAACCGTGGTATTGCACTCTGACAATCTGACCCGTGTCAGACTATTTAAAGTGGCAGAGTTTGCTCCCTTTCACGAAAAGACACTGCAACTCAAACCCGGCAAATACACTGCCGAGGGCATACGCCCTGGCTACCGTGATGTACGGGTAGAGTTTACCGTTCCGCTCACGGCACCGGGCGCCAACCCCACCCCTATCGTCGTGCAATGCCGAGAAGCCATTTAAGGGAAAAGCAAAGTATGGGTATTAAAAAGTAATGGCAAACGACAAAACCAACGACTCAACTAACAACCCCGTTATTAGCCCCATCGATTTTACGCCTGTCGGTAGCGATAAGAAAAATCGACGTTTCCAATTTCGCCCCGCGCCAACAATCATCGTCGCCGTGTTATGTATTGCCGCTGGCCTGCTTTGGTTTTTACTCACTGCCCGCTCGGTGGCGTTAACACCTACCCCGGCAACGGCCACTATTGATATCTCTGGCGGCCTATATTTTCACATTGGTGAACGCTACCTGATACGTCCCGGAACTTTGCAACTGCACCTGCGCGCCCCCGGTTATTTTGACTTAAAGCAGGCATTACAGATCAGCGATGACGCCCAACAAAGTTATGCTCTTGCCTTAGAAAAAATGCCCGGCCATCTCAGCATTAAGGCTCAGCCCAAAGCTGTACAAGTCAGTCTGCAAAATGACACACAGCAAGGCTGGCAAGGTGAAACGCCAACCACCCTGCAAGACATTCCCAGTGGTCGCTACACCCTCCTGGCCGAGGCCGAACGCTATATTTCCCAAAGTATAGACATTGATATTCAAGGTTTGGATATTACCCAGGATGTCGAGATCGATTTACAACCCGCGTGGGGCCAGGCGGGCATTGTCTCTGAACCTTCGGGGGCAGAGATTTTGCTCAATGGTAAAAGTCAGGGCCGCACACCTGCAACGGTGGATATTCTTGAAAGTGGCGAAACGCTAATCCTGCAGCTCGCCGGCTATAACCCGTGGCAACAAACCGTGAGCGTGCCCGCCGGTGAACAACGCACATTGCCCTTAATTAAACTACAGCCTGCGGACGGGGTTTTAGCGCTAAGCTCTCAACCCCAAGGGGCAGCTATCACCCACAATGGCCACTACTTGGGCACGACTCCTCAAGAAATAAAACTAGCGCCCAGTAGCACGCAACAACTGCAGCTGTACCTCGACGGCTACTATCCTGCCAACCACTCGCTGCGTCTCAAAACCGGAGAGTACCGCGAGTTAAGTATCGCCCTTAAACCCAAACTCGGCACGCTGAAAATTAGTGCACACCCCGCCGATGCCCAGTTATATATTGATGGTGTCGCCAAAGGCAGTGCCCGACAAAGCCTGAAATTACTGGCACGACCGCATCGCATCGAAATTCGCAAAGCGGGTTATACCAGTCACTTTGCAACACTGACACCACAACCGGGCGTTGAACGCAGCCTACAGGTAAGATTGAAAACCCAAGCGCAAACTCGTGCCGCCAGTATTCCCGCCACTATCACTGCTCCCAGCGGGCAGCTATTAAAACTGTTTCGTCCCAATACCGTCTTCACTCTCGGTGCCTCACGCCGTGAGCAAGGCCGTCGGGCGAATGAAATACTGCGCAAAGTTGAACTCAAGCGCCCTTTCTATCTCTCTAACACGGAGGTCACCAATCAACAGTTTAAAAAATTTCAACGACAGCACACCTCTAACCACGCCGATGGTCACACCCTCAACCAACTGCACCAGCCCGTCGTCAGTGTCACCTGGACCAGCGCGGCGCTCTATTGCAACTGGTTGAGCAAGCAGTATGGTTTAGCGCCTTTTTATATTGAAAAAGAGGGCGAAATTAGCGCATACAACACGCAAGCTCTCGGTTATCGTCTGCCCACAGAGGCCGAATGGGCCTGGGCTGCGCGCTGGGAAAAAGGTGAGATGGCAAAATTCCCCTGGGGAGCAACCCTCGTGCCGACAAAAAAAACCAGTAATATCGCCGATGCCAGTGCCGCCAATATTTTGCCCCGCGTACT
>JARGOV010000011.1:12563-15911 GCA_029212965.1 Porticoccaceae bacterium | reverse complement strand
AAAAAACCAGTAATATCGCCGATGCCAGTGCCGCCAATATTTTGCCCCGCGTACTTAGGGGCTACAATGACGGCTTTGCGGTCTCGGCTCCCGTGGCGAGCCTGCTCGCCAACGCCAAAGGCCTGTACGATATGGGTGGCAATGTCGCCGAGTGGGTAAACGACTATTACAGCATTGCGGCAAATGCCTCTGGCAATGTCGAAAAAGATCCCGTTGGGCCCAGTAAAGGGCAATTCAAAATTATCCGTGGTGCCAGCTGGCGACACAGCGGCATGACAGAACTGCGCTTGTCCTACCGCGACTACAGCGACAGCGCCCGCGCCCGCGATGATTTGGGCTTTCGCATTGCCCGCTACGCTGAATAAAGTAATACCATGGCCTTATGCGTATAAAAATAAACGACAGCTCTTTTGCACACAGCTCAGTACCCAGGCTCTGGCCACTGGCTTTAGTGCTGCTATGCCTGACGCCCATGCACGCCTTAGTAGCACAGGACAAAGACGCCTCAGACATAAACTCAACAGCACGTGTAGCCGCAGAGAAAAGCGATCCCAAAAAGGCCAGTAATGAAAAACAACAAACGCCTCAACAACCGCCTAAAGCGGTAAAAAGCGCACCCCGCTTTAAACCCAGCGAAGAAATAAAGGAAGATTATTCCGTGCCATTTCCCGTCGATATTTAAAAATTTTATGCCTTTTATTATCGGTGATTTTATATTACCTGTGATTTTAGCCCGACAAACCCTTCCGGATATCACATGAACGCCAACCAAAAACTCAGTAACAATTCTCACTCGAGTGAATTTCTCTATCAAGTTTTCGCCCTGCTCACAGCGATCATCCTCGTGCATGCGCTTTATCTGACATTAATTCGCCCCAACGCCGCGGCCATTATGGAAGAGCAACTAGCCCGTGAGGCGGCCGGAGAAACCGCGGTCGCAGAGCGCTCCTTTTACACGGTGGTCAAAGATTATGAGCAGGAAACCTGTTTCATTTTACTTATTTGGTCGCTGGCTATTATGGGCTTTAAAGCGCGGCGCGCCCTGGGTGAACGGCAATTACTGCAACAAACCCTGTTGCAAATTGGCGAGGGTAATCGCGTACTCCCCGAAGACGCCCGGCAACTCTCTCGCCCCTTGGAGGCGCTGCCTGAACCGCAGCGCGGCCTGTTACTAACCCGCGCATTGCTTGCCGGTCTGCAACGCTTTGGCGCAACGCGCAATATTCAAGATGTCTCGAGTGCAATCAACGATGTGTGTGATAGCGAGTCCGACCGACTGGACGCCGAGCTGTCCATGGTGCGTTACATCGCCTGGGCGATACCTTCCATTGGCTTTATCGGCACAGTGCGCGGCATCGGCGAGGCCTTAAGCCAAGCTCACCGCGCCGTGCAAGGTGACATTGTCGGCGTGACCTCCAGCCTCGGTGTCGCTTTTAACTCCACGTTTATCGCCCTGGTTATCAGCATTGTGGTGATGTTTTGTATGCACCAATTACAGCTATTACAGGAAAGACAGGTGTTGGATATTCACAATTATTGCGACCAGCAATTACTCCGACATTTAAAGACTGATTAGGGACCAAAATGTGCGTACAGCAATTATAGAAGTAAACGACAGTGGTATTTTGTGTCGTGCCTGCAACCATGCAGAGCCCGCAATTATCAGTCCCGGTTACGCCCTGTTACACAATCAGGGGGTTATCACCGGTCAACCAGCACTTGCGCAGGCCTGGCTGCAGCCCCAACAAAGTTTCAATCAGTATTGGTACCAGCTCAGCCTGTCACCGCTAAGCATTAGCAATCAGCACGCCCGCCATCATGCAGATCTGGCCTATGCGCAATTGCAGCAGTTGTATGCCGATACCGGACAGCCTGAGCAGATGATTTTTGCCATGCCCAGCAATACCACAGCTGAGCACCTAGGCATATTACTCGGCCTGGTTAAGGCTTCACCCTTTAATGCCGTGGGTCTGGTCGATGCCGCTGTGGCCGCCGCTAGCCAGTCGGGGTTTAAGGGCGCCTTACTACACGCCGATATTCAATTGCACACCACGGTACTGAGTGAGTTAAGCAGTGGCGAGCGAGTGCAACGCCAAAGCGCAAGACAATACCCGGACATACCTTTGAAGGCTATTCACGATACCTGGGCGCAGTTCATTGCCGACCGATTTATTCGCGAATACCGCTACGACCCCCTGCACACCGCCGTCGGTGAGCAACAATTGCGCGACCGACTGCCCGGCTGGATAGCACAGCTCAACACTGAAACGGACATCGAAACCGAACTCAGTGCCCCACAGGGAGATTTTCGCGTGCGCATACAGCGCAGTGAATTTGTTGCCGCCAACCAACGGCGCTGGCAACGCTTGGCCGAGGCGCTGAATAGCACGCGCTATGACACGCTCTTGCTCAGCCACCGCCTGGCCAATTTACCGGGGGTCATCGACAGTCTCGAAGCGGCGGGGCACGACAACATTGCCATCCTCGCTAGCGACGCCACTATCACCGCTTGCCTAGCCCAGGGCGATGCCATCGCAGCTGCCGCAGACCACACACAAGGTGATAACCAGTTAAGCTTCATTACCGCCCTGCCCGCCTTATCGCCACCTGGCAACACACCGATAGCACCGTCCACAACACCTCAGAGCACTGCCAGTCACCTATTACTGGGGCATCGCGCCTACCCTCTGGCGCAAGGTTTAGCGCTGCTAAGTGATGGCACGCCATTAATTCCAGGGCAAACCACAAATAACCCTGCGGTGCAGCCTGTTGCACACATTGGCCTTAGCAATGGGCGTATCGTGTTAAAACAGAATAATCCGTCAGTGCCTATAACCTGTGATAACGACTGGCATAACTTGCCCAGTGGTGCGCTCATTACTATCGGCTCTCAAACTCTGATCTTGATTGAAATCGCCCCATGACCCGCAAGCGTCGCCAGCTCAATACTTTCAGCCTGTCTTTTCTAGACATTATGGCCTGCGGTTTTGGTGCGGTGACGCTGCTCTTTCTTCTCCTCAAACACGACCCCAGTACCCAGCCGAGTCATGAAAGCGACGCGGGCACACAGTGGGAAGCCTCGCAATTACAGGCCGATATTGCAGAAGGTGAACGACAGCGCACGCTATTGCGCAACAGCCTCAATGAAATAGAAGAGAAACTGGTTACCACCCAGGGCTTATCAGACCGCGTACTGGACGAGGTCAAACAAAGCCGACGAGAGCTCAGCGCCCAAAGTGACCCCGAACAACAAGTCGCCCAACTGCGCCAGCAGGTTAAAACATTAGAGCGCGAAAGCGCTGAATTACAGGACACGGGTACCCGTCGGGATGTACGCCAGTTTATCGG
>JARGOV010000011.1:0-12463 GCA_029212965.1 Porticoccaceae bacterium | reverse complement strand
AAAGCGCTGAATTACAGGACACGGGTACCCGTCGGGATGTACGCCAGTTTATCGGTGATGGTGACAGGCAGTACTTAACGGGACTCAAACTGGGTGGCAATCGTGTGTTAATTCTACTCGATGCCTCTGCCAGCATGTTGGCTGAAACAATGATTGAGATACTGCGTCGGCGCAATATGAGCGATGCTGTGAAGCGCCAATCACCAAAATGGCAACGGGCATTGCGCACTGTCGAATGGCTGGTCGCCCAATTGCCAGCGCACAGTCAATACCAGCTTTATACCTTCAACACCAAAGCCACACCGGCACTGAACAATAGTCATCGGCAATGGCAGGACGCCGCCGACAATATCACCATGGACGCCGCCATTATGCAGCTTAAACAGGTATTACCCACAGGCGGCACCAGCTTAATCAATGCCTTTGCCGTGGCTGGCATGTTTACACAGCGCCCGGACAATATTTTTCTGATTACCGATGGACTGCCCACCCAGGGCGAAAACAAGCCCAACAGAACCACCGTGTCGGGCAAAGCGCGGGCTAACCTTTTTGAGAGTGCGGTCAACACCCTCCCTTTAGGAGTGCCAGTCAATGTCATTTTGTTCCCGATGGAAGGCGATCCTGCGGCGGCAGCCTTATTCTGGAAACTGGGCCTGACCAGCAGAGGCGCTTTTTTGAGCCCTTCGCGAGACTGGCCATAAGTGGCGTGATGAAAAGACGATGAAAAGAGCCCGACGCCAAACCCTTGAAATCAGCATTTCCTTTCTCGATGTCATTAGCTGTGGCTTTGGCGCTATTGTGCTATTGCTTTTAATCGCCAAAACCGTTGAATTCACCCCCCAGGGTCAAAACCAGACAACAGACCAAAACAAAGGTATCGCGGTACTGCAGGAAGAATTATTTAGCCTGCGTGGTGAAACTCAAAAAATGGTTCAAACACTGGCCAGCAAGAAGGAACAGCTATCATCGCTGGAGGACAGTATTGCCCGCCTGCGTGAGCAACTCGCCAACGTCAACCGACAATTACAGTCTATTGCCGAGGCCGACACGACCGAGCGGGATGAATTACTCCTTGCCCAGCAAATTCTCAGCGAAGAAATGCAGCGCCTACAAACACGGGCTAGCCCCACTGCCAGTTCCCTAATTGGTGGTATTCCCGTCGACAGTGAATATCTGGTTTTTATTATCGACACCTCGGGCAGCATGGTCGATTTCGCCTGGCGTAAAGTCCGTGAAGAACTGATTAACATTCTCGACATTCACCCCACCGTGAAAGGCATTCAGGTAATGAACGACATGGGTGACTATATGTTCCCCAGCTATCGTGGCAAGTGGTTGCCAGACACGCCGGGGCGGCGACGAGTGATCATTAAACAAATGACCCACTGGCGACCCTTTAGTAATTCCAGCCCGGTAGAAGGTATTGAACGTGCAATTCGGGCTTTTTACGCCTCGGATAAAAAAATCAGTCTCTATGTGTTTGGCGATGATTTCACCGGTGGTTCTATTCACCGGGTGCTGGCGGCTGTCGACCAAAGCAATCGCCAACACGGCCGACAAAACCAACGGGTGCGCATTCACACTATTGGCTTCCCCGTCCATTTTTTAGCACCCGGTGGCAGAATGGATTCCGCTAGTCGATTCGCAGCATTAATGCGCGAACTAAGCTATCGTAATGGTGGAACCTTTGTCGGCTTAAACAGCCTCACTGAGATGCGATAAATGCCTTCAATAAAAGTGATGACGAACCTTACAAGTAGCGCTCGAAGTTTGATTGCCCTTAGTTTTACGGTGACGAGCCTGCTACTCAGTGCCTGCGCTACTCGTGTGGAGGTCAGTGGCAGTTTTCCCTCCGCACTGACCCACAAATTACCACTGCGTACTGTTGTTGTTTTTGACGAAGCCTTTGCCAACCACAAGTTTGAAAGTACGGAAGGGCCTGAGGTCAGTATTGCCGTCGGTCAAATTCAGGTTGAACTATTTACTGGCCTCGCTGCTAATTTGTTTCAACACAGTGTTACCGCCACAAGTATGCCAACACAGCCTAAAGCCGATTTGATTTTGAAGCCTGCTGTGGAAGATGTACAAATTTCTATGCCCAACGAGTCCCAATTAAAAGTCTTTGAAGTCTGGATAAAATATAACTTGCAGGTTTTTGAAGCTTCAGGCGAACCGGTCGCTGACTGGATCATGACGGCCTACGGAAAAACCCCAACCCGCTTTTTAAAATCCAATACCGAGGCTTTACAACAAGCATCAATGGTCGCCATGCGCGATGCTGGCGCGCATTTCATTACTGGCTTTGCTCGAGTGCCAGAAGTACAACAATGGCTCTATCATCGCTCGACAAATACGCTCAGTGCAACGAATAGCACTCGGTTATGAAGCCTCTGTTCGCTCTCACCGCGCTGACACTACTGATGACTCTGAGTGCCTGCACGACAACCACTGTTGACGAATACCGTGAAAACAGTACTGCACTCACGCTTAAAAGTGGCGAACGGGTTGTGGTGCTGGGTCGGCGCCACTATGCCGATTACGAAACTGAACCTGATTTTATTGACTGCATTGGCAATACATTAAAAGCCGACAAAAAAATTTCAGTTATTCCGGAAAAAAAATTTACTGATTTGCTCTACCCCTGGTTTGAACCACGAACCGCTCCACTGGGCCTGAAACGTCTCGCCAAAATGCTCAACGAACCATTGATTGCCCAACGTTTTAGAGAGCAGGGGCTACATTATATGATTTGGGTTGATGGCAGCACCGAGACTACCGATAGAGATGGTTCGGTAAGCTGCGCTGTTGCCCCCGGTGGTGGCGGTTGTTTCGGCTTTGCCACTTGGGAAAAAACTAGCACCTACGAAGCCATTATCTGGGATTTACAAAAACTGAAAGAGAGTGGACGAGTTAAAGTTGAAGCCAAGGGTTCCTCGTATATGGTCGCGATTATTTTACCCATCCCCATCGTTGCTCAAGTGCAGGATCAGGCCTGCGATGGTATCGGCCAGCAATTGCGCACTTTTTTCAAAGGTAATAGGGCCAATGAAGCGTCTTAATTTTCACCCATCATTGCGTAGAAAATTGCTCCTACACCGTAGGTTTTTCATTGCCTTAATCTACATCTCACTTCCTGCTTATACCCATGCCGAACAAGTAGTATTGATGATGTCTGATAAAAAGGCCGCCACTATTGGTCGGCAAATGTACGACCAAGTGACGGCACAAATCCCTATGGTAACGGATAAAAAAATCACAGATTACATTGATAAAGTCGGACAAAACATTGCCCGTCACAGTGATGCACCCGATGATAAGTATACTTTCACGGTACTCGATAGCCCCGACATCAACGCTTTCGCAACCCCTGGCGGTTACGTGTATATCAATCGCGGCCTGCTGGCCTATATGAATTCCGAGAGCCAACTCGCTGCCGTACTCGGCCATGAAGTTGCCCACATTACCGCCGAGCATGCCGCTAGTCAGCAGCTTGCACAAACCGGCTCAAGCATTATTGCTGGCGTACTGGCCATACTCACGCGCAGTAATGAAGTCGGCGAGGCAACGGCGCAGTGGGGCGCCGCTTCGGTAAAGGGTTATGGCCGCGAGATGGAACTCGAAGCCGATGCCCTTGGCAATAAGTTTCTACACCGTGCCGGTTATGACCCCGATGCTATGCTCGCAATTATTAGCCAACTTAAAGCCCATGAACGATATACAAAAAAACGCAATGCCGATGCCGGTAGAACAACCCCAACCTATCACGGTTTATTCGCCTCTCACCCCCGTAACGACAAGCGACTGCGGGAAGCACTAAAACTGTCATCCAATACTGATGGAAAAGCAGTAAAAACAATAACGCCAAGTATCGACCAAGGTCGTTTCCGCGTCGCAACGGATGGACTGGCCTGGGGTAATAGTTCCGCCGAAAAAGACAAACAGCCCAATCGTTTTTACCACGACAAACTACGTTTTCAATTTGACTATCCCAAAGGCTGGATCTTCAACGAAGAGGGGGCGTCTATTAATGGACAGAACAAACAGCAATCGGCCACTTTAACAGTGGACATAAAAGCGCGAACTCTCGACAGCCCTGCGGATTTCATTAAAAACAGTCTCGGTATCTCTTTTATCAAAAAATCTGAAACTCTCAACATTAATGGACTGAAGGCCCACACCGGCATTTTGCCCGTTGCAAACAACACCAAAGAGCAACGAATCATTGTCATCTATTATGGGCGAAGAGCCTATATTTTCCGTGGCCAAGTAAGCGATGGCAGCCTTGACGACAAAGCCGATAACAATGACAAAGCCCAGCAAAGTTATGACAGGATCTTTCTCGGCGTTGCTTCAAGTTTCAAGCCCCGTTCAATACGTGAACTCCAAAGCCAGAAGCCCCAGGCTATTTACTACGTAAAAGCCAAAACCGGCGCCACTTATGCACGCCTTGCGAATTATCTCAGCCTGGGGCGCTACGGTGTCGACGAACTGCGGTTAATTAACGGCGATTACCCCAGCAGTGAACCAACGGTAGGGCAATGGATAAAAATTATTCGTTGACCAGTGGAGCCAAGCAGGAACAAAACGCTGGCTCTAGACTAAAACCAAGCACTTTCATATCCGCACCCATTGTTATCGATTAATTGGGCACCGGCTCTGTACCCAATATGCCCCTTTGTTCTAGATCCGATATTTCTTGGGCTGACAAGGATAAATATTCAGTCAGTATTTCTGTATTTTGTTCGCCCAGATAGGGTGCTACCAAAGGCAGATGACAGGGGAATTCAGAAAAACGTAAGGGCATACCTGGCACCTGAAACTCACCAAGACTGCGGTCGGTAATCGAACGTACCGTTTCACGCTGAATCAAATGAGGATGAGCCATGGCTTCTTCGACTTCCAGAATCGGGGCCACGGGAATGCGTGCATCTTCCAATATTTTTTGTACAGCATCGTCACTGTCTTGCTCAGCCATCCACTGTTCAATAATTTTTGCTAACTCAAAACGGTTTTCAATACGAATAGCCGGATCAGAAAATCGTTCATCCTGCTGCAGCTCGGGCTTATTAATAGCCTCACAAAAACCCGGCCACTGGTGAGTTAAGGCGACAATAAAAAAGTAACGCTCCCGCCCCTTAAACATACCCACTGGAGCGGCAACATTGTGGTGGGTTCCCAAACGCCGAGGTAAAGACTGGCCCTTGCTAGCGCTGTAGTCCTGGACATTGACCTCATGATGATGGAAGTAAGTATCAAGCAAAGAAATATCGAGATATTGGCCTTTGCCCGTTCGTTCGCGATGAAAGAGCGAATAACCAATTGCAGTCGCCGCATGCGCACCCGTAGAAGTATCACCAATGGCCAAACCAACCAGCGACGGGGGACCATCAGCCGGGCCTATCATCGCCGATACACCGGAATAAGCCTGGGCGATATAATCAAAACCCGGTAAGTGGGCGAGTGGACCTTCCTGCCCAAAGGTAGAAATTGAGCACATAATTATTTTTGGATTGAGCTTTTTCACCTCCTCCCAACTAAAGCCCAAACGCCCGATAACCCCCGCGGAAAAATTTTCAACCAGCACGTCAAAATGGGGTATCAGCTGACGGATAATGTCTTTGCCCTGCTCTGATTTTAAATCTATACCCAGTGATTTTTTGCCACGATTTTGCTGTACATAATAAGCACTGCGGCCATCTTCAGCCTTAAAGGGGAAATATCGAGAATTATCACCAACTGTAGCTTCTTCAATTTTGACAATTTCTGCACCCATTTCTGCCATCAAACGCGTCGCCGCTGGACCCGCTAAGAACTGGGTAAAGTCGAGAACTTTAATGCCATCGAGAACATGAGACTGGCTCATTTACTTGACCTTTTTTATTATTTATTTTAAGTCTATAACAGCATAAGAGTAGATTTAAAGCAATTGCCATTGATTGATTAAAATATCGATCATCATTTAATGGATAACCCGGATTTGTATCTCTACAAACAACTTATCGGCCTCTAAAGGCGTTTTTGCGCTGGGTTAAAAGGGAAGAACAAGCCAATAGCTTGGTCTCACTAAAAACGATACCCTATAAACATTCATATCGACATCAGCAATAAAGATCACTGTTGATATCCACCCCAGCAAATCAGGCCCACTCATCGTGACTAAAAAGCAGCCCAGCCACCGAGCTGAACGCTACTATGAGCTTCAGGTGCGGCGTAAGCTCAAACGAAATTTTGCCGCCCATCTGGCCCACGGCCTGTTGGGGCAGACCGGATTTAGATTACTGACCGCACCCACCTTTCTACCAGCCTATATTTTATTACTTGCCAATGGTTCCACCGTAGCCGTCGGCATTGCCCTGGCTATGCAGTCCCTTGGCATGGCTATCACGCCCCTATTGGGGGCCAATTTGATTGAACACAGAACTCGTGTTCTACCCATGGGTTTTCTTATCGGTGGCGGCATGCGGGCTATGGTGCTGTGTATAGCGCTTGCGGGACTTGTGCTTTCACCCTCGTCAGCCTTGCTAGCTATCTATTTTTTCCTGGCGCTACTGGGGCTTTTTCAGGGTATGCAAGGTGTTATTTTTAACGTGTTGATGAGCAAAGTCATACCGGTTAACCAACGGGGACGACTAACCGGCCTAAGATACTTTCTCGCTGGTATTACAGCGTCAGGGGTGGCCTATATTGGCGGTCACTACCTCATTGGCGACAACCCGCAGGCCTTTGGTTATTCGATGACTTTTTTACTGGCCTTTGCTCTCACCAGTATCGGTTTGGCGATGTTACTGTTTGTCCACGAGCCTGAACCACCCACCGTGGCCGCCAACGTCAGCCTCAAAGAACGTCTTTCACAAATACCCAGTCTGCTGCGTAACGACCCTGCCTTTAGCCATTATTTTCTAGCCCGTTCACTGGCTACCATGGGCCGTATGGCAATGCCCTTTTATATCCTCTATGCCGGGCAAACTCTCGGATTAACAGGTACTGTACTGGGCACATTAACCGTCGCCTTTACTTTGTCTGGTACCCTTTCAAACCTTGTCTGGGGTTTTATTGCCGACCATCGAGGCTTTCGTCTGGCCTTTCTCACCTCCATCGCTCTGTGGATAGCTTCAACCTTATTGCTACTATTGAGCCAGGGGCTGCTTCTTCACGTTTTTGTGTTTATGGGTATTGGTGCCGCGACCCAGGGCTTTCAAAGCACCGCAATCAATTTAACCCTGGAGTTTGGCCATCGAGACGACGTGCCCTTACGCATCGCCATTGCTAATTCAAGCTCGGAAGTCGCTGGCACGCTCGGCCCGTTATTAGGCGGTGTTTTAGCCGCATGGTTAGGCTATGAAGCCGTCTTCATTTGTTCCATGGCTTTTCTTATTCTCGGTGGAACAATGGTTAATGCCTATGTACCGGAACCTCGATGGGCGGTGACGAAGTAACATTAAAAAAGGAGCGTAATGAAATACCGCAGTCTTGTGTATTGAGACAGCCCATATAACGCGTTTCATAAACAGCCAACTGCTTGCAGGGTGCTAACCCTTTGACCTCTTGCTTACACTTAGACAGTACGACTTCCGAAAACTTTATCGAGGTGCTCTTTGGGTAAAGGTGAGCTCAACAGAGATACCACAATAGTGGTCAAGATAGAGAGCCCTTCGCCCATAGTGGTACAGGCAAAGGGATTATTGGCCTGGCTACTGATCCAAAATAAGCTTTGCTGCACCATATTTCCCTCAGCGTCACCTGAAGGTAGCCAACTATTACGCAACACCGTAAACGAAACCGCACCTATCACAAAGCCCCAGATCGCACCTTGTTTGGTCACACCGCGCCAAAACACGCCAAGAATTAAAGGCCCCGCTAGAGCAGCCATCATGCCCCCCATTCCGGCCCAAACCATTAAGGCAATATTTTCACCGATGGAATACCAGGCCAAAACTCCTGCCCCGAGTAAGACGCCAACAATGCCCCAGCGACTTATGATAAGGACGTGGTGATCAACTTCTTCTGAACTGGCTTTTGGGTATAGTATCTTTGACAATGAGCGCCGGTAAATATCGTTGGCAAAAACTTGCGAAGTGGAAATCACCAGTCCGTCAGCCGTCGACATAATGGCCGAGAGAATAGCAACACCGAGCAACGCCGCCAACCACTGGGGAAACAGCGCAATAAACAAAGCGGGGATAGCCTGATTCGGCCCACCCGAACTGGCCAGCAAATCGTCCCCCAATACTGCACGCGCCAATACGCCACCAAAAATCATGGCTGCCAGCACCACGCCAAAAACCAGACACAATAGAAGAAAGCGCGTGCGTCCAACCCCCTCTTTCAAAGCCCACACTTTATTACCGATATGGGGCAGCATGCCCAAGGAAAGATGGGCGAGAAAAATCGCGATAAAGTCCCAATGAGAGTCGAGAATACCCGAGCCTTCATAAAAAACACCGACCATTTGGGGATCCAGGTTCTGCAGGCGAGATAGCACTTCGTCTAAACCACCCTCCACACCGACACCTTTAACAAACATCACGACAATCGCAATTGCCACAGCCAACATCATTGCGCCCTGCACACCGTCGGTGAGAATATCGGCATGGGCACCGCCCAACACCACGTAAACCAGCAAAACGACAATAGTTACTGTCAACGCCCAAAAAGCATCCAGGCCGAGCACTTGCTCAAACATCACCAGGCCCGCCAATAATTGGGCGGCGAGGTAGAACAAAAGAACGACGGAGAATAAAGCAACGATAATACGCAGCACATTTGACTGATAGCGATCACCGATAAACTCGGGAATAGAACGGTTGCCAAAGGCATTACCCGCTTTTTGTACCTGCTTGAAGCACAACCAAACACCAAGGTAGACGGCAAAGGGGTACACCAGTGCATAGCCGAGGGCAGGCAAACCAAACTTATAACCTAGGCCAGGGATACCCAAAAAAGTTGCCCCTGACGCAGTAGTCGCTGTCATTGCAAAGGCTAAAAACCACATACCGTAGCCACCGCGAGCCGTAGAAAAATCGTCGCTACTTTGAACCTGACGCATACCGAGATAGCCAAAACCTATCATCGCTCCGACATAAAGAAACAAAAACATCCAGGCCCATACTTGCAATGAATCCATCAAAACCCCCAACTGTTTGTAGACAATACTTTCTGATATCAGTAAAAATAGCTGGGTAGGATTACCCAGCTATTTTTACTGATATCGATATATGGCTCGTAATTAATAAATTGCGATTGGATCAATCATCGCCTGCACTGCACCTCGCACCCGAGGCACACCCAACACAAAGAAAAATTCGTGGGCATTATCGCGCACTAACACGCCCGTGTTCATAGTTTCTAACAGATAAATGCCGTGGTGCAGTAGTAAGATTATATGGCCTGCAAAGACATTGCCTTCCACTTCTGGCGGAATGGGATCGACACCCCAGGTATCAGCGCCCACCGCAACAACATTCTTTTCGGCCAAATATTTTGCAGTAGCTTCAGAAATACCGGGCTCTTTACTACCCCAAGTTTGTGGGTCTACCGTCATCATGGCATCGGTCCAACCGGTGTGGAATAGCACCACGTCGCCTTCTCGAATGGGTGTGTTCTGTTTTTTGGCTACCGCTTCAACATCTTCTACAGTGATCAATTGCCCCGCCTGCATAAACTCAACACCGTGGTGAGCAGCCATATCGAGCACAATGCCTCGAGCGACAATAGGGGGCACTTTTTCAATGCCCATTTTTGTCACGCCAGTCGTTGTCACAAAGTCGGGGCCTTTCAGGCAATTATAAAACACCTGATGCTGGCCTACGTGACCCAAACCATCGAGCTGAGAACCAATACCAAACCAACCTTGAAACAAATCGTCGTTATAATTAAACCCGTTGGGGAAGCTTTCCCGTCCCCACTCCTGAGCAGGCTGAACAATTTGCAAGTTAAGCGTGCGGGGGCCAAAGGCAGGCGTATCTTTGTCGATAATAATACCAAGATGCTGGGTTTTACCTTTTTTTATTAATTGTGAAGCCAATAAAACACTTTTCGGCGTCAACAGATTGGCCGATCCAATCTCGTCATCAGCACCCCATTTAACTGGTTTACATTCTTCTGCCTGTAGGTTGTTTGCCAGCAGCCCCACACTGAAAAACAACACACACGCAGTCATTTTTAACATTTGTTTTTTACAGTTCATTATTTTCACCTATTTATTATTAGCACTACATTAAGCATTATATTATTGGAGCTGATAGTTTAAGTGCTTTGGCCTTCAGGTAAATAGGCTTACATCCGTCCGGCACGACGAACTAAAACGCCGACATTAGTGTTGACCACTGAGCCGTCAACTCTTCACGAAAATTAGGGTGGGCAATGGCGATCAGCGCCTCGGCGCGCTTATCAACCGCAAGGTTCGAGAGCCGTGCCACACCGTACTCTGTCACCACATAGTCCACATCATTGCGAATCGCGGTAACCGGGGCCGTTTTCAATAAAGGGGCAATTTTCGAAATGCTGCCACCCTTGGCCGTAGATTGCAGAGCGATGATACTGCGCCCACCACGCGACGAGCGGGCACCCCGCAAAAAATCCACAAGTCCGCCACCACCACCAATTTGCTTACCTCTAATGGTCTCGCTGTTGATCTGGCCAAACAGATCGATTTCAAGAGTGGTATTAATCGCCACCAGGTTATCAATCTGTGCCAGCACACCGGCATTGTGGGTGTAGGAAACAGGGCGCATCGACAGGCCCGAGTAGTTGCTGCACCACTGATAGAAATCGCGACTACCCGCGACAATACCTGTCGTCATTTTGCCTTGGTCTATGGTTTTCTTACTGCCATTAACCACTCCCGCCTCAACCAATGGCACAAAGGCTTCGGTCAACAAACCCGTGTGCACCCCGAGATCTTTTTTATCGCCCAGGGTTTGTAATATCGATACCGGCAATGCCCCGATACCCAGTTGTAAACAGTCGCCATCATCAACCAATCCAGCAATATGCTGGGCAATCACCAAATCAAGCTCACTACCGGCTGCAACCCCGTACTCGCGCAGCGGCGCCTCTGAGTTCACGATGTAGTCAATATCTATCAGCGGTATTTGTAGAGCATCATCAATAAAGGGCAGATTCGGATTAACCTCAGCAATCACGAGATCGGCCTTTGCCAGCATTTCCATGGAGTAGTCGGCGTGTAAGCTAGCACTGCAAAACCCTTGGGCATTGGGCTTTGACACCTTAATTAGCGCGATATTAATGTTGTAGTCTTCCTCCATTGCCCGGTAACGCGCCGAGTGGTAGGCCGGCACATATTCCAATCGGCCCTGTTCATTAAAGGGCCGGTAGGCACCTAGAAAAAAACCCGTATTTAAAATAGCCTTGCTAGATAAGCGATCCAACTCAGTAGCTGTCATGCCCGGAACCGAACAATCAATCACACGAAACGCGCTATTCAACCCAGCATCCGCAACGATATCCAATACCGCATCGGGCTGACCGCAACCACCACTAATAAAGACCGTAACCCCATCCGCAAAGTGCTGGCGAATAGACTCTATGCTTAACGAAACCGGTTGTTTGAATGTTGTCATCACCTACTGCCCTCTGTTGTTTGAATCGACTAAAGCTGGCGGGCAATCTATCACAGTGATGGCAATGCAAACCACCTAGAGAACAGCGATACCTTAGCACCTTCACGGGCACACAAAAACAAAAAGCACAAATTCACAATAGGTGTCAGATTACCAATGGTAATCCTGACGCGGTCTCCCCACTTTCGCACGACCCATGGCATTGCTTAACGCACTATTCCTTGTTATTCCTATAATATTTCAGTGCTTTAGCCATTTTTAGGCGCAGTAAAATCACCGGGTTGGCAACAACACCGGCGCACATAATCACATAAAGCAGTGCCCATAATAAAAGCCCAGGAATGCTTTCAACCATCCCGCCTAAGAAAAGAAGGGGCTCAGTGATTGGCACACTTTGCCCGCGTAAGAAACACCACCAAAACACGAAAACCACTGCGCATATAGACAAAAGCGTATCAAAAACTCCATGAGCCAGCCCTTTTTCAGCAAACGACACAGGGGGGGGTAATAACACTTATCATCCAAGAGAATGGCAAAAGTTATTGTTGGGATACTAAAAATAAACCACACCATGTAGATGGCAGGCATTTGCTCACGGTGGGCAATCGTGCGGCCTGCCCAACCCTGAGCCGATGGTATATTGCGCTGTCCCCAATCGACAATTGTTTGCCACCAGGCGGGGTATTCACCCGGTGTGATAAAGGCGGCGAAATAAATAATGATGGGGATCTGAACAACATATAATACGGTTAATAGCTTATATAATAAGCGTTTATTCTTTTTTGAACCCTGAAGAAAATCGATAAGCGTGTTAAGACTGTGTGTATTGCACATTTCATTCATTTCGCTTTTCCTTGCGCAAGGTACTAAAAAAACTTAGC
>JARGOV010000010.1:58673-80291 GCA_029212965.1 Porticoccaceae bacterium | reverse complement strand
GCGTTTACTGCCATTTGAAGATCGTCTGTTGCTACGTAGCGGTCTGTTCCGGTAAATTGCATAGTATTCCCTCTGGTTAAGAATGATGTGTTCATCGACTAGCAGTTGTTTAAAATTTGTAAGTAAAGCCAAGTATTTTAGCGACTCCACCGCATTGACGCCATCCCTCTCTCAAAAACCAACGACGAAGCCAAGCTCTTACACCACCGCCTACAGCTATTACCGACAAATCATCACTGCTAGTATTGTAGGCAATGCGCTTAGTTATCAGCACTCTTTGATCGCCATACATCGGACCCTATAATGCCCCTCACGCCCCTATCTAATGCCACAACAGATACTGCTTTTTTCGGCCACCCGAAAGGCTTATACGTCTGCTTTATGACTGAAATGTGGGAGCGCTTTTCCTACTACGGTATGCGCGCCCTGCTAATTTTTTATCTCACCCAGCACTTCCTGTTTAGCGATGAAAAGGCCTACCTCATTTATGGTGCCTA
Organism: Porticoccaceae bacterium; assembly: GCA_029212965.1. Lineage (GTDB taxonomy): Bacteria > Pseudomonadota > Gammaproteobacteria > Pseudomonadales > Porticoccaceae > Reddybacter. The sequence continues at coordinate 79,794 of JARGOV010000010.1, read as the reverse complement.
TTCGGCACTGGTCTATGTCACCCCAGTGATTGGTGGCGTCTTAGCCGACCGATACCTAGGCTCACGAAAAGCAGTAACTTTTGGCGCTATCTTATTGGTTTTTGGTCATTTAGGCATGGCAATTGAGGGTCCAATTGCTGTCGAATCTGTCAACGCTATCAACCGAGATCCCCTCTACCTGCAAATATTTTATCTCTCGCTGGCCTTCATTATCTGCGGAGTTGGCTTTCTCAAAGCGAATATCTCCACCGTGGTTGGCGCCCTGTATAGCCATGATGACCCACGTCGTGACAGTGGCTTCACCCTGTTCTATATGGGAATCAATATCGGTGCCTTTTCCTCTTCTCTGCTCTGCGGCTGGCTGGGGCAAACCTACGGCTGGAAGTATGGCTTTGGACTAGCCGGTATCGGTATGTTGCTCGGCCTTGTCGTCTTTCTCAGAGGTCAACCACACCTACAAGGCAAGGCCGAACCACCGGCCACGGCGCGGCTCACTACACGCGTTCTTGGGGGGCTAAACCGCGAGTACTTTATTTACCTCTGCGGCTTCGCCAGCGTATTCGCCATCTGGCAGCTGGTGCAATATCAGGAGCTGGTTGGGCAAGCTTTAAGCGGCTTTGGCGGCCTAATGCTGCTGATCATCCTTGCCTACGCTCTTTTCAAATGCGACCCAATTGAACGCCACCGACTATTTGTTGCTGCGACACTCATCCTTTTTTCTGTACTTTTTTGGGCACTATTTGAACAGGCAGGTTCATCCTTGAATTTATTTGCCGACCGGGCTGTCGATCGGGTTCTTTTCGGCTATGAGCTTCCCGCGTCGGTGTTTCAATCCTTCAACGCCTTTTTTATTTTCCTCTTGGCCCCGGTGTTTTCGATCCTTTGGACACGCCTCGCCGCTAGTGGGCGCGAACCCTCTACACCCATAAAGTTTGCTCTTGCCCTGAGCCAGGTCGGCCTGGGTTTCCTAGTGCTGGTGTTTGGCGCTCAGCTGGCCAGCGAGGGCCAAGGAGTAGGCATGATCTGGCTAGTCTTGATTTACCTCCTCCATACCACTGGTGAGCTCTGCCTGTCTCCCGTTGGCCTGTCAATGATTACTAAGCTCAGCGTACCGCGCATCGTCGGCATGATGATGGGGATGTGGTTTCTCGCCACAGCTGGCGCCAATTTTATCGCCAGTAAAATAGCCCAGTTGACGAGTAGTAAAACCGCTGACGGAGAAGTGTTGAATCAGGCCCAGGCACTGGCGAAAACTATAGACGTGTATAACAATGTCGGCTGGTTTGCGATAGCAATTGCCGCCGTTTTATTCGTGCTTTCGCCGCTACTGCGTAAAGGTATGCACGGGATTAATTAAGTGGCGAGGTTCTGCCGACCCATTAAGAATGGGCAACTCCCCCTTCTTGCACGTCATTAGCGTCTTTACACGCAATATCGGCCCCATCTTTTGCGCTTCGGGTTTTAAGCAATTGCCAAACACACAAATTTAAAGCGTAAAGCACGGCAAAGCTAAAACCAATGGGGATGAGCACTCGACGTACACCATGCTCCATGGTTGGCTTAATCAACTCAAAAGCCGCTGTGGCCCAGGCAGGTGCGAGATACGTCATACCCTCATAAGGAAAGGCAGGAGTTAATAGCAAGGCCAAAGCCAGCATGCGGAAAAAAGCCCGCAGTGGATATCCCGGCAAGGGCCGTGTCGCCCACCAAATAAAAGGCACGGTCATTAGCACTCCCAACACATAGGCGATGCATCCCCAAAGGTAGTTTTCTGGTGTATACATAATGTATCCTTTTTAACTTGCCCGTGATTTTATCTGCTTTTGACACTAATTGGGCAAACTGAGATCAAACTAACTTCCAGTCCAGAAAAATAAGACAATTGAAGCAGGATTTGTAACGCAGCTTGTCTCTCCAAACATCAGGTTGTTCCCAAAGGCTAAGTTTTTCGATTAAAACGTCGCAACCTAAAGTGTTTCTATTCATTGATCCTGCTACTTTTTGACCCTCAGGTAAGTCGGCAAATAGCCTAAGAGGCCTGTTTCAAATTGCATAGTCCTGAACGTTATTCAAGAATCGTTTGTTGCACACTGCTGATTTGGAGGAAGCAGCGATACGAAATTGTATGTCTATGTTTTATCGGTACAAAGTCATTATTCGTAGCTTTGCTGAAAGCTAATAGTGTTCAAATCGTAGATTTTGTAATTTCATCAAGCTGAGATACTATCAACCGTCGACGGTATTAAGAGCCGTATCCTAGGATTTAGCACAACCAATAGTCAGGAGTTCTCATTATATGTTTGCAAAAAATAAAATGATTCGCAGTTTGATCTGGGTATTGATCGCCAGTATGAGCTGGACCGGACCCATGGCGACGGCACAGGCAGCCATAATCAGCTCCGGTACTCAGGCATCTGCAGAACAAGGGCTTTATAGTAAAGATCAAATGCAACAAATACTTGCCTCTCAATCGGTTCAAGAGCAGCTTGTTAGCATGGGCGTAGACCCAGAACAGGCGAGACTGCGAATCGCGGCTTTAAGTAATAGTGAAATGCAGACACTTAACGAGAAAATGTCAGAGCTACCCAAGGGAGGCATTCTGGGTTTAATAGGTGCCGTTTTTGTCGTACTTCTGGTCCTCGAAATCGTTGGTGTAACTGATATCTTCAAAAAAGCATGAACTATTAACGCGCGATGGGCGGAGTCACCCAGAATTCCCCGGGAGAGGCACCCTTGCCAAGATTTTTTTGCAAGATCGTTATCGCCATATCATTGCTAACAGCCGGCTGTAGCAACCAGACATTCCAAACACTACCCAAACTACCGTCTGGGGCAATGGAGCAGGAACTCAAGACGGTTAGCTTTTTCCCTCAAACTGGCTTTCAGTGTGGGCCAGCAGCGCTAGCCACGGTATTGACCCACCGCGGTGTGGATGTCAATCCTGATCAATTGAGCGATCATGTGTACCTGCCAAAGGGCTATGGCAGTTTGCAGATAGAATTACTGGCCGCGTCAAGGCGCTATCAAACGATTCCCTACCTTGTGGACGGCTTCGATGACTTAATACATCAAGTCAGTGAAGGAAATCCCGTGCTGGTGCTCCAGCGTGTGCGAAACTGGTGGGTGCCCGCCTGGCACTACGCTGTCGTGGTAGGTTTCGACAATAAGCGTCGTCAGCTTATCTTGCGCTCTGGCACCGAGAAACGCCGAATCGTTTCACACAAATATTTTGCCAAAACTTGGCAAAAGGGCAACCACTGGGGTTTTGTTGTTTTGTCACCGGGCACTTTACCTGCAGTCCCGGATGCCAAGCGCTACCTCGACGCAGTCATCAATGCTGAATCTCAACTATCTACAGACCAGGCAATTCGGGCCTACCGTAGTGCCCTCGCCCAATGGCCAGAGAATGTCACAGCTCGTTTTGGTCTGGGCAATATGCAGTATCGTGATGATCTAAAGAACGCGGCCAAACTATCCTGGGAGGGGGTATTACTTTTGCAAAATAACCATGCCGGCGCGGCCAATAATCTCGCCGAACTACTTGCGGAAAAAGGTGAAATTCAGCAAGCGATAGGTTTACTGGAAAACACCCTTTCTGGACGTCTGTCACCAGAAAGTCTGCGGCCCATACTCATCGAAACACTGCAAAAATTGAAGCGGCAGCAATTGGCAACTCAAAACAAAGTAGGGGGCTTACCAGACTCTATTTGAGCAAATATAAGTGTATCAATTAAAATCATTACTGCGATTTCAAGCGCGCTGAACAAGAGCTTTATCCCTGCGCCAAAACTCTGCACGCTAACATATAAAAAGAGGCTCTTACTTTTTATACAGCTGGTCAGGCAGCGATAGAAAAAATGCCGAAATACACCGTGAAATCAAATGTTTTTGTAGGCAGACAAGCCTAGATCAATCCACCCAATAAATAATATGCTCTTCAATACTATCGGGGTGAACGTGGGCTTCTGATATCACCCGCCCTCGTACTGATATGCCCGCTTCATGTACGGACTCTGAATTGCCCGATACCAGAGGATGCCATTCGGGCAAGGGCTCGCCTTCGTGGCGCAGTCGATAGGCGCAGGTCGAGGGTAGCCAGTTGATACTTTCAACCTTATCGGCGCTGAGTTCTACGCAGTCGGCGATTTTCTTAAAGCGCTGACTATAATCTTGGCAACGGCAGGTCTCGGTATCGAGCAACTCACAGGCGACGCGAGTGAAGTAGATTTCATCGCTGTCAAAATCTTCAAGCTTTGCCAGACAACAGCGACCACAGCCATCGCACAGAGCCTCCCACTCCTGGGGGTTGAGATCCTCAAGAGGACGATTCTTCCAGAAGTCTGGTGCGAGCTCGGCCATTAGAGCTTCTCGTTACGTTCGCGAACAATTTGCATATATTCATCTGCCGTCGAAGCCATTTGTAGGTAGTAACCCTGCTCGTCGAGCTGCGCCAGTACGTCTTTAACATCTGCCTGGGCCAGCTTGCGCTCTGGTGTCAACTTCAAGGTCATTGCTGTCTCGAGCTTACCGAGATGCTTGAGCAAGGGTTCGGGGACATCTTCAAGGTCTTTTTCGTGGGGCACGTAAAGGTAGCAATCGGTTTTGTTGACACTTCTATAAATTTTACACAGTACAGTTACTTCCACCTTTTATTGCTCCTTAGCTGTCGTCACACCGGCCTGTAGTTCACTGGCGTGATTGAGCAGGGCTTCACCCACCACCTCATAGCGCCAACCGTTTGCCAGTATTTCGGGTAATTTCACTTCACCGTACGCGATTGAGCGCACGAGAAACTCAAGGTCGACTTTACGCGCCAACACCTCGGGGGCAAGCGCTAATTTTTCTGCCACCGCGGCCACCACCTTGCGGCAGGACTTTAACAGGGCGCCGTGCTCGCGGGGAATAGCTTTAGGCAATAGCTGAGGAAAGTCTTTACCGTCACTGCCGTCAATATCGGCAAATACTGACAACACTTTTTCGCCGTATAAACGCAACTCCCGTGGGTGGAGTATGTTCGCCCCTTTTAACTGACCCATGCTCAGTGGCGGCTTTAAGAAGGCGAGTGTGAGTAAGTCTTTATCGGCAATAATACGACCCCGGGGGCGATTATCTTGCCGCGCCACGTCTTCGCGCCAGGTCGTCATGGCCTTTAAAATGGCGAGCCCTCGTCGATCGAGCTTCCAGGCACCCTTGACACGGGTATAGTAACTATCAGCGGGTACAACGCGGCGCGAGTTCGCCAACTTAACGAGCATTTCTTCTTCCACCCAGCTCAAGCGCTGTTGGCGCTGTAGCCGTTCAACCAGGGCCTCATAAACGGGCAACAGGTAATGCACATCTTCTGCCGCATAGCTAAGCTGAGAAGTGCTCAAGGGGCGTTGCAACCAGTCGGAACGGGTCTCGTGTTTATCCAGCTCAACACCCACTAATTCTTTGACCACACCGCGATAGCCAACAGAAAAGCCCAACCCGCAATAGGCAGCAGCCGTTTGCGTATCAAATAAAGGATCGGGTAATTGACCAAGACTGTGGGCCAGGGTTTCTAAATCTTCAGAGCAAGAGTGCAATACTTTGACAACCTTGGGGTTGGCCAACAAATCAATCAAACCTTGCGGTTTAGGCAGCGCGAGCGGGTCAAGCAGCCAGGTGGTTTCACCGTCGCAGAGTTGTATTAAAGCCAGTATTGGATAGAAGGTATCGGTGCGGATAAATTCAGTATCCAGGGCGATAACATCAATTTCTTGCCAGCGCTGTGCCGCTTTTTCTAGCGCTGTATTATCGGTAATCATAATGGCTGGGGCGTAGTCGGTGCTCAAAATAGTCTGCTCAACATTAAAGAGGTAAGGGGAATTGCTCACGCATAAATACTATTTAAATACTAGAGTCGCTGGTTAAATACTAAAGCGCTGGCACTATAGTTGTTACAGTAAAGTGCGACTACTGAAGGCGTGGCTCAAGGTGCCGCCATCGACATATTCCAACTCGCCACCTAGGGGTACACCATGGGCGATGCGCGACACCCCCACACCTAAAGCCTGAGCGTGGCTACCAATGTAGTGGGCCGTCGCCTCTCCCTCTACGGTTAGATTAGTCGCGAGAATCAGTTCTTTAATGTCCTCATCAACCAGTCGTTGCAGTAATTGGTCGATGCCAATCGCTTCAGGGCCAATGCCATCAATCGGCGACAGGTGACCAAACAAAACAAAATAGCGCCCACGGTAAGAGCCACTTTGCTCGATGGCAAATAGATCTGCGGGGGTTTCCAGCACGCAGAGCAAATCGGGCTGGCGTCGCTGATTGGCGCAGATTTCACACTCTGTCGCCTCCGTTAGCATGCGACAAAGTTGACAACGCCCTACCCGCTCAACGGCCTGCTCAATCGCGGTCGATAGACGACCCGCAGCGCGGGGATCTTTGTCGAGCAAATGCAGCGCCATGCGTTGGGCCGACTTTGGGCCAACGCCGGGCAGGCAGCGCAGAGCGTCAATTAGCTCATCAATAACCGGACCGAACATTACTCAGAAGCCCTGATGCAAGACATTCAAACGTAAAGCAAACACAGAAATAACCTTAAAAGCACTCATTAAAAAGGCATTTTAAAGCCAGCGGGCAAGCCCATACCAGCGGTAAGACCACCCATCATTTCACTGTTCTTAGTCTCTATTTTTCGTACCGCATCGTTAACGGCGGCAGCGAGCAGGTCTTCAAGGATTTCTTTATCTTCTGTCAGCAAACTGGGGTCAATTGTCACCTTGCGCACATCGTGACGGCCGGTCATCATTACTTCAACCATACCGGCACCGGATTCACCTTTGACCTCGGTATTTTGCACTTCTTCCTGCATTTTCTGCATTTTGCCCTGCATTTCCTGGGCTTGTTTCATCATATCGTCTAGCTTCATGGCTTACTCCTCAAGTCATTAGCGGTACGAAGTTACTGTACCTTGGGGTGAATCGGCTTTAATTAACAGGGTGTTTTTCTGACGAATTCCAGCAAATAAATTTTAGTCTATTGGCAACACACTAGCTTCATCCAGCGTCGCACCAAAACGCGCTTCCAGCGCTTTTGCCACAGGGTCGTCGCACAGGGTCTGCACGGCCAGTGCTTGACGCTCAGCTCGCTTTCGCAGGCGGTAAAGGTAAGGTGTTTCAAGGCTAACCTGGCCAATAGTAATTTCAACCTGCATTGGTTGCTTAAAATGCTCACTGAGAACATCGGCTAAACGCTGCTGGTAGGCGGGATCATAAACGGCATCGTGACCTTTCTCCAGGCAGAACAACAGCCGCTGGCCCGTGTTTTCAGTAAGTACAGAGTTTGCCGCCACTGTGGCCAGCAGGCCAGAAATGGGCAAAGCATTACACAGCACCAACCAGCGCGCATTATCAAGGCTGCTAAGGGGATAATCACCCACTTGCGCCAAAACAGTCTGGCAGTTATCGACAGCTGCCAGATCTGCTGGCTTAGCTTCAACGGGTTGTCGAACGATTGGCGTTGCCCCAGTCGCCGCAATTAAGTCCTCAACCCTTGATGTTACCGGCGCATGCACTGCCCCAATGGTAGACCTCGTAAAGTGTGGCGCTGGATTCTCACTGCGTTCTTCTTCACCACTTGTTTGAAAGGCCTCGTTGTGAACAGTTGTCACTTTACTCTGGGGTTCTAAATCAGCTGCCGATGTCATGGCAGAATGGGGCTCTAGGCGCTCACTGGGTTCGCAGACAATATCTGTAAGGGGCTCTAAAGCCGGTGAAGATGGCTGAACTTGCGAGGCCACGTCGAGCCCTTCAGACTTTTTTTCTGCTTCGCCCACCTGCCGAGCAGGGCTTAGCTCAGCGCTATTATTCGCCGCCGGCACAACGGCACTCACTGCGTGTGGCTGCGCTTGGCCCAGCGCAGCGTTTGTGTCAGAGACAGGGTCAGACTGTGAGCTGGTCTCTGGTTTAGCACTGGCCTCAGGCGCGTTAGTTGAGGCTGGTGACTGGGGCCTACCAACTTGCGCGCTTGCGTCTCCCCCCTCAGCACTGGGGGCGGGTTTGATGGCCACTTCTGGCGCCGGTTGAAAAGCCAGCAAGCGCAACATCACCATTTCAAAGCCACTGCGTGGGTCGCTAGCCAGTGATAAATCCCGCTTACCGAGCAAACAAATCTGGTAGTACAATTGCACTTCTTCACGGCCAAGGCTCGACGCCAGGGTTGTAATCATCTGCTGGTCACCGAGACTATTATCTGCCGCCTCGGGCACCACTTGAGCGATAGCAACGCGATGCCACACCGAGAGCATTTCACTCAGGGCCGTGGCAAAATCCGGCGCATGTTCTGCCAACAAGGCCACCTGGGCCAAAACTTGGGCGCTATCGCGTTCAGCGAGAGCCTGACAAATAGCAATAATCCAGCTGCGATCAATGCTACCAAGCATGGTGCTCAACTCGGTCTCACTGAGCTTGCCGCCACCGTGGGCAATGGCCTGATCAGTCAAGCTTAAGGCATCGCGCATACTGCCATCAGCGGCGCGACCAAGAGCCCACAGCGCAGCTTCTTCATAGGGCACTTTCTCTTCACCCAGGACAAACTGCAGATGCTCAACAATACGCTCGGGACTAAGGTTTTTAAGATTGAATTGCAGGCAACGCGACAAAATCGTCACGGGTAATTTTTGCGGATCAGTAGTTGCCAGCAAAAACTTTACATGGGCGGGTGGTTCCTCCAATGTTTTTAACAGCGCGTTAAAACTATGACCCGAAAGCATATGCACTTCATCAATCAAATAGACCTTGAAGCGGCCATGGGAAGGCATGTACTGCACGTTGTCGAGCAGTTCACGGGTGTCTTCAACTTTTGTACGCGACGCGGCATCGACTTCAATCAGGTCAATAAAACGGCCATCGGCAATGTCAGCGCAGGCACTGCATTTGCCACAGGGGGTCGAGCTAACACCCTCTTCGCAATTCAAACACTTGGCGAGAATACGAGCGATTGTGGTTTTACCCACCCCGCGCGTACCCGTGAACAAATAAGCGTGGTGCAGGCGATCATTATCGAGAGCGTTAATCAGTGCCTTTAGCACATGTTCCTGCCCTGCCATTTCGGCAAAGGTACGCGGACGCCACTTACGGGCCAGCACCTGATAGCTCATGGTTTATTTGCCTCGATAGAATGCGGTAAATCGAAAGGGAGCATTATACGGAGATGGGGAGATTCATGTAGCCCAATTCAGACGAATCCATAACCGTTCGCAAGGATGGAAAGGTCCCCTGCCTAGAGTTAGCTGCTGCATAGACCAAGATAAGGGAGAAAGAAGCGTTAGGTGGCGGCCCTCATCAGCCACACCCCAGCACATAAAGTCTCTGCTACCGTTGCTCCCTTCCGGGCCTGGCGGGGTTTACAGATGTTCATTGCGGGGGGACCGACAAGGGCCACCATAGCGGGGCGGATTATGGTGATTTCGTTGGTCGAATGCAACAGGCTTCAACATATATCCTCACAGCGTACTGTATCACTGCTAGTACCATTTGCCTGAACATCCACAGACAAAATAGCCGCGTAGATGCAAAGAGCTATCTTTTATATTTAATGAGCTATGTAAGGCTCTTCTGTTACACATTGCGTCCTATCAACGCCCCTGAAAAAAGCTCAACACAGTATCCAACGAAGTTTTTTCACCGCCTTGTATCTGCAGCATTCAGACATACCACCCAATTAATTCGACACTTTCAAGCCAATGCCAGCTAAGGTAGTATCACCGCGAAATTCATCAAATGCGGGCATACGCGCCCATTACTAAAGGGACACTTTTATGGCCTCATGCTCGCCGGTTCCAACAAGTAATTTTTCACACCGACTGCGTTTTCTCTCCAATCTATTCTGCGTCATTAGCTGTTTACTGCTTTTCGCCTGTGGCAATGGCGAGAACAATGTCAGCACTGGGCTGGCTAGCCAAACCCTGCACTGGGGTAATGGAGCTGAACCCCAAGAACTAGACCCCCATATTGTCACCGGCATACCCGAGCATCATATTATTGTTGGCCTGCTTGAGGGACTAGTGCTTAAAGACCCACAAACCCTTGAGCCGATACCCGGCATGGCGCAGAGCTGGGACATTAGCGACGACGCAAAAACGTATACCTTTCATATTCGCGCCAATGCTCGCTGGTCAAATGGTGACCCCGTCACCAGTGCCGATTTTGTTTGGTCGTGGTGGCGGGCTCTGCAACCAGCGCTGGGTAACCAGTACGCCTATATGTACTACCCCATCGTCAATGCCGAGGCGTATGCCACAGGCGAGATCGACGATTTCTCCCAAGTGGGCGTGAAGGCGATTGACGCCAACACCCTACAAGTCACACTGGCCAACCCGACGCCCTACTTTCTGCAATTACTCGACCACTACTCGATGTTCCCCGTACACCGCCCGACTATCGAAAAATTTGGCGGCCCGGCCGAACGGGGTACCCGTTGGACTCGCGCTGGCAATTTCGTCGGCAATGGCCCTTTTACTCTCAAGCAGTGGGATTTAAACCGCTTAGTGATGATTGAGAAAAGCCCGACCTATTACGATGCCGATAAAGTGCGACTTCATGCGATTCGTTTTTACCCCACCGAAAATGTCTCGACCGAAGAGCGCATGTTTCGCGCCGGCCAGCTCCATGTCACCGGCTCTCTACCCGCCGACAAAATAGCGGTGTACAAAAAAACCAATCCGCAAGCACTGCGTATCTCACCCTACCTCGGCACATATTTTTATCGCATAAACACCAAGATTGCGCATCTCGCGGACAAGCGTATACGCCGTGCCCTGGCGATGGCTATTAATCGCCAACAGATTATCGACACCGTAACCAAGGGCGGGCAAATGCCGGCCTTTTCATTTACACCGCCCAACACCCTCGGCTATACCGCAGAAAACGGTTTTACTGAAGACATTCAAGCGGCGAAAGCCTTACTCGCCGAAGCCGGCTATGCCAATGGTGAGGGCTTTCCACCCACTGATCTCCTCTATAACAGTAACGAGGGTCACCGCAAATTAGCCGTGGCCATTCAGCAAATGTGGAAAAAGAATCTCAATGTCGATATCACACTCAACAACCAGGACTGGAAGGTTTACCTCGACAGCGTGACCACGGGCAATTTTGAAATATCCCGCGCCGGCTGGATAGGTGACTACGTTGACCCCAACACCTTTCTCGATATGTGGCTCACTGATGGCGGCAATAACCGTACCGGCTGGCACGATGATGAATACGACCAACTGATTAGCGAAGCTGCACCAGCTGCAAAGGTGCGCGCACAACGCTACGCTCACTTTCGCCGCGCCGAGGCAATTTTAATGGATGCCATGCCCATCATCCCCATTTTCACGTACAACAGCACCCACCTTATACACCCCCATGTCAAAGGCATGCCGTCGAACATTCTCGACTACGCCTCGTATAAGCAAATTTACTTGAGCGAGGATTAAAAGCACGATGGCTCGCTTTATATTCATGCGCTTATTGCAAGCGATACCGGTGTTACTGGTGGTCATCACCGTGACTTTTTTCCTGGTGCGCCTCGCCCCCGGTGGCCCTTTTAGCGCCGAAAAAGCCGTACCACCGGAGGTATTAAAAGCCCTTGAAGCTCGCTACCACCTCGACCAACCTGTGGTGAATCAATATTTATCCTATCTCGGCGATCTCGCTCGGGGTGACTTCGGCCCCTCGTTTAAATACCCCGGCCGCTCGGTAAATGAAATGATTGCCGCCGGCCTACCCGCTACTACCGAACTGGGTTTGTACGCCATGTGCTTTGCCTTGCTGATAGGCGCCAGCGCAGGCGTTATAGCGGCCCTAAAGCCCAATAGCGCCCAGGACTACATTCCCATGTCAACCGCCATGTTGGGTATTTGCCTACCCTCGTTTTTACTCGGGCCACTCTTCATGCTGGTATTTGGCGTGTGGCTGGAGTGGTTGCCGGTATCGGGCTGGGGCGATATTCCCGGCGACAAAATATTGCCCGCCCTCACCCTCGCCTCGGGCTACACAGCTTACATTGCCCGGCTCTCGCGAGGCGGTATGTTGGAGGTAATGTCACAAGACTACATTCGCACTGCCCGCGCCAAGGGTCTGCCCGAGTGGAAGGTCGTGCTTAAACATGGTCTGCGCGGCGGCATGATTCCGGTCATCGCCTTTATCGGCCCCGCCTTCGCTGGCTTGCTCAGCGGCTCCTTTGTGGTGGAAACTATTTTTCAAATACCCGGCCTTGGGCGCTTTTATGTTCAGGCCGCCTTTAACCGCGACTACACCATGATTATGGGCACCACCGTATTATTTGCGACACTGATTATTTTCTTTAACCTGCTGGCAGATATTGTCGCTGTATGGCTCAACCCCCGTTTGCGCGATCTCTACCGCGGCAAGGGAGCCTAGCGATGAGTAGCCCGGAAATTAACAGCACGCAACAAGACATCGATACGCCGCCAACACCTCTCGCGCCCGCAGAAAAAGGCAGCTCTCTGTGGCGCGATGCCTGGCACCGCTTGCAAAAAAACAAAATGGCGCTATTGGGTCTCGTGGTCATGGTCGCGATGTGCATCATTGCCCTGCTCACCCCGTGGATTACAGTCTACGGTTATGAAGAGCAAAACCTCTTGCTCGGCGCCTCGCCACCCTCTGCTGCGCACTGGCTAGGCACCGACACCTTGGGGCGAGATTTACTGACGCGCATTCTCTACGGTAGCCGCATTTCCCTCGCCGTTGGCTTTATTGCCACCGCCGTGGCGCTGTTGATTGGCGTGATTTATGGCACCGTTGCCGGTTATATGGGAGGCCGAATTGATGCTGCGATGATGCGCCTGGTCGACATTCTCTACGCCCTCCCCTTTATGATTTTTATTATTTTGCTGATGGTGATTTTCGGGCGCAATATTCTTCTCCTCTTTCTCGCCATAGGCGCTGTGGAGTGGTTGACGATGGCACGGATTGTTCGCGGACAAGTGCAGTCACTTCGCCAACAGGAATTTGTCGAAGCCGCCGTCTCCATCGGGCTCGGACCCTGGGCCATTATCCGCCGCCACCTCATTCCCAACACCCTTGGCCCAGTCATTGTCTATACCACCTTGACCATCCCCAGCGTGATGCTACTGGAGTCTTTCTTGAGCTTTCTTGGTCTCGGCATTCAACCGCCGCAAAGCTCCTGGGGGCTGTTAATTTCATACGGTGTCGAAACCATGGAAGAGTACCCTTGGCTACTGATCTTTCCCGGCTTGGCCCTGTCACTCACCCTCTTCGCCCTGAACTTTCTGGGTGATGGTTTACGTGACGCCCTCGACCCCCGTGCGAGCAAGGACTGAGTGATGAGCGAAGACACAGGGCAAAATGTTCTAAGCGTCGATGATTTAAGTATCAGTTTCAAAACACGCGATGGCTCCAGCAAAGCGGTTGATGCTGTTAATTTCCACATTGCCCGTGGTGAAACTCTGGCCATTGTTGGTGAATCGGGATCGGGGAAATCCGTCACCTGCTATAGCCTGCTGGGACTAATTCCCCAGCCACCGGGTGTGATTGAAAGCGGTGTCGCCCAATTTACTAGCCAGGGACAGCAGCGCGATTTATTACGCAGCGACAAGCAAGCATTGCGCAGTTTGCTAGGCAATAAAATCGCGCTTATTTTTCAGGATCCAATGACCTGCCTCAATCCCTATTTGACCATTGGCGAACAACTAATCGAGCCCCTTTGCCAGCACAAAAACCATACCCGCGAGCAGGCTCGCAACCGCGCCATTGAACTACTCCAGGAAGTTGGCATTAAGAATGCCGAAGCCCGCTTTACCAGCTACCCCCACGAATTCTCTGGCGGTATGCGCCAGCGGGTAATGATCGCCATGGCATTAATTACCGAACCCGAGCTACTGATTGCCGACGAACCCACTACGGCACTGGACGTCACTATTCAGGCACAAATACTGGACCTGCTCGACAAACTGAAAAAACAACGCAATATTGCCCTTATTTTCATCTCACACGACCTGAGTGTGGTGGCCTCTATTGCCGACCGCGTTGCAGTGATGCGCGCGGGGAAAATTGTCGAAGCCGGGAAAACGCAGCAAATTTTTAAGCAACCCCGCCATGCCTATACCCAACAGTTACTCGCCTCCGTGCCGAGCGGGGCGAAACCCGCCCAAGCTTGCCAACCCAACCCTCAGGCGCCAGCACTGTTAAAGATCGAACACTTAAAGACTGTTTTTGAACAGGGTAAGGCGGGGCTATTCTCAGCCCGGCCTGCGCCAACTATTGCGGTCAACGATGTCTCTTTTGAATTGCGCCACCACGAAATTCTCGGCCTTGTGGGCGAATCTGGCTCGGGTAAATCGACCTTGGGGCGCTCGGTTATTCAACTGATTAAACCCACCGCTGGCCGTGTACAACTCGACGGGCAAGAGCTCACTCAGCTCAGCTCGAAACAGCTCAAACCTCTGCGCCAACGTATGCAAATGATTTTTCAGGACCCCTACGCCTCGCTGAATCCACGCATGACCGTCTTCGATACACTGGCCGAACCCTTGCTCTACCACCGTATAGCCACCCGAAAAAATGTAACCCCTCGGGTACTCGCCTTAATGGATGACGTCGGCCTGGCACACGCTGCTATCCGCAAATACCCCCATGAATTTTCCGGTGGCCAGCGTCAACGCATCGCCATAGGTCGAGCCATTGCCACCAAACCAGAAGTGATCATTGCCGATGAGCCCGTGTCGGCACTCGACGTGACTATTCAAGCACAAATTCTGGAACTGATTTTGGCGCTGGTCGAACGTCACAACCTGAGTATGTTGTTTATTTCCCACGATTTGTCAGTGGTGCGCACAATTGCCGACCGAGTACTCGTCATGCACCAGGGGCAAGTCATTGAACGTGGCGACACTGAAACACTTTGGGCCGCACCTCAAGAGAGCTATACCCAAAGCCTGCTCGCCGCTGTCCCCCATTTATGACAACTGCATGGATCCATTATGACAGCTGCATGGATCCAGCAGGCATAGACAGCGGATAACAACACGTTACAATTATTCTGCCCAATAAACTGTACGCGACAAAGGCTTACTGATTAAACAGGACTCAATGGCTATTTTTAATAAAGAGATAATTGACAGATTACGCGTCGTTCGTAAGCGTATTACAGCAGAGTTTGGCAGTGCCCCCGCTCTATACACCCCGAATTTATTAGAAGATATACTGCTCTACAGCACGCGTTCACAAGACGCCATCACCAAGTCGCAAATCCGTCAGTTAATGGAAGTTGTCGGAGAGCCCTGGAATACCCGTTTTGTAGAATTGCACCCTTTCCCTTAAGTATCCCTTAAGTAAAAAAGTATTAATCAGACAAGTCGAGTAATACCGGGCAATGATCTGACCCCATCACCCCATTAAGTATATCCGCGCCGACAACTCGCCCCCGCAAATTCGACGAGACCATAAAATAATCAATACGCCAGCCGACATTCTTAGCGCGGGCTCCGGCTCGATAGCTCCACCAACTGTATTTAACCTCTTCCGGATACTGGTCGCGAAAAGTGTCAACAAAACCTGCTGCGATAAGATTGTCTAGACCATCAATTTCGATCTGGGTATAACCTGCACTTTTATTGTAGTTTGGCTTGGGCCTGGCAAGATCTATGTCACGATGGGCGACATTCAGATCACCGCACACTACCACAGGTTTTTGTTTTTCAAGTTGCTTTAAATAAGTGAGGAAATCGGCGTCCCACTGTTGACGATAGTCAAGACGTTTAAGCCCATTTCCAGAGTTTGGCGTGTAGACCGTCACTAAATAAAAATCCTCAAACTCAACCGCAATGACACGACCCTCCTGGTCGTGCTCCTCAACATTCATGTCGTACTGTACCGAAAGAGGTTCAATTTTAGATAACACCGCCGTGCCGGAATAGCCTTTCTTTTCAGCAGAATTGCTGTACAGATAATAATCATTGATCCCTGCTAGAGCCTCGGCAACTTGTTCATCCTGAGCTTTAGTTTCCTGTAGACAAAGCACGTCTGTCTCCATAGCCACTAATGACTGTACAAAATCTTTCTTCATAGCAGCTCGAATACCATTAACATTCCAAGAAACTAAACGCATCGACACGACTTCCTTCTATAAATTCAGTGAAACCAAAAACGTCTATGGTAAACCCAGAACCCAGCTTTCTAAACTCTTTTGAGACCTCACACCGACGAAGCTTTTCGTTTTGACGAGCCCTTACTACACGAAACACGCGGCTCCAGAACGGCAATTATCGTTTAACATGAAAGCACCACACCGGACTAATATCGCGGATAACGGGTGCATAACTCCTGCAACCACACCCACTAGGACCGAAAGAGACCCTCATCACTACAGAACGCCTATAAGGGCTGTAAAACGAAGACGCTTAGAATTTCCCCATAGAACTCACTGTGAGCAGCCTTATCAGGTCAACAACAAAGCCTTAACATGTGTACACCTAATACGTTTGTTCACAGTGCTTTTTAAAACGCGTACCACTATAAAACAGCAGTTTCATCAGGAATTGACTAAAATCAGACCAGCGAGAAAATAGGGAACAGGCAGTGCGGCGGTAAACAACCCAAAAATGCGTGTTTGTGTCGCGACAAAAAACCGAAAACCTTTTAACCCCAATGTTGCTAAAATAATACGGTAACAAACCCAGTGAGATGGAATCTTATTATCAACCAAAGAGGTACGTTACACTGGCTATAATTCACTTAATATAGGAAATTGCCCCAAGTGGGGAATAATAATGATGAACAGCTCTGACAAAACACCAGACAAGCACACCAGTGACCCTTACGCTGACCTTACAAAGCCCAGTAACAAGCCAGCTACTGACCCAATTCCCGCCGCCACCGTCGTTTTATTACGCGATAGTGACGCTGGCATAGAAACATTAATGCTGCGTAAGAACAAAGATATCCACTTCGGCGATATGTGGGTTTTCCCTGGTGGACGCATTGATCCTGATGACTACCCTGCAAGTGGCGATAAAACCGAAGCTGCACGTTATGCTGCAGCCCGTGAAACTCACGAGGAAGCTGGCATTCACACAACTCCAGAAGACTTCGTTTGGTTCTCCCGCTGGACGCCGCCACCCGTTACACCAAAACGTTTTTCCACCTGGTTTTTTGCCGCCCGTGTGCCCGAACACAAAAAGATCATTATCGATGGTGGGGAAATCCACGATCACCAGTGGATTAAGCCGCAAGATGCCCTTGCACGTCATCGGGAACGCACCTTCAACTTCGTTCCTCCCACCTGGGTAACACTGTATTATCTAGCGAAGCATGCTTCTGTCGATGAGGTGCTCAATGTGTTCGCATCGCGTTCACCCACAATCTACGAAACCCACCTTGGTGAAACTGAGGATGGCGAGCGAGTGGCTATTTGGCACGGTGACGCGGGCTACGAAGCGTGGGATGCAACAGTGAAAGGCGATCGACACCGTCTTACCATGGCAAAAAACGGTTTTATTTTTGAAAACTCTTTCGAAGATTAGCAACAAAATTAATCAGCCAATCAATGTTAAGTCTATAGAATATTTAATTTTCGAGCGGGAGATTACTCCCTTGGACAGTATCGGTTCTAACACCTTCAGAATTGTAACGTTCAACTTATTTCTGCCTGCGCAAATCTGTTTATCTAAAAAGCTTAGGCTTACAATATAAAAATTTTCACAGGCAGCTCCCACCGAGTAAAATCTTTAGTCTGAGTCCCATCATCTGATAGGCGTTTATGAAGATTCGAGACTACCCTTGTGGAAAAGAAAAATAAAAAGGTTAAATTATGTCTCTGAAAATAACAAAAGAAAATGCCGAGAAAGCCGAATTTCGAAACTACTGCCGCCACTGGTTGAGCCACCATGACGCTGGCACACCATTGGTCAAGCTCCCCCAATCGGCCATCGAAATTATGCATCAAGAACAACTCGACTACTTACGTAAATGGCAAGGTGAAGCTTACGCAGCCGGTTTAATTGGCTGCGACTATCCCATTATCGAAGGTGGTGCTGGACGCAAGGGCTGCCAGGCCATTGCCAATCAGGAAATGGCTCGTGCAAGCAAACCCTTTCTACCGAATATACTCGGCTTGGGTATGGCCGCACCGACCCTTCATTTTCACGCCCAACAAGCGCTAAAAGAACGCCTCTTACCACGTTTATTTTCTTGTGAAGATGTTTGGTGCCAGGGTTTTAGTGAACCCGGTGCCGGTTCTGATCTCGCCAACGTACAAACCTTTGCCGAGCGCAAAGGCGATAAGTGGATTATTAACGGCCACAAAGTCTGGACCTCTCTCGCCCACTTTGCCGACTGGATGATTCTTTTAGCGCGCACCGACAAGTCGAAAAAATACGATGGGCTAACTTATTTTGTAGTACCCATTAAATCGACTTTGGGTGAAAGTGTCCGCGTACAACCCCTCATTAAAATCACTGGAGAAACGGGTTTTAACGAAGTCTTTTTTGATAATTTAGAAATTAGTGACGACTATCGCCTCGATGACGTGGGTAAAGGCTGGAAAGTCGCGCAAACGACATTACTCCATGAGCGCGGCGCTGGCCCAATGGTGACCCCTTCCAGCGGTCGCGGTAATAAAAAGGCCAGTGCAGTGGGCGATGCCTACGCCTTGATTGATTTGGCCAAAGATTCAATGCGCGATGGTCAAAGTGCCGCTAACGACCCTTTATTACGCGACCAAATAATGCAGATGATCATTCGCCAGGAGGGTTCAAAACAGGGCGCCCGCCGCGCAAAAGTGGAGGGGCTGTGTGAACACCCCATGCGTCTTCCCCTACAGACAAAGCTAGTCATGTCAGAAATTCGTCAGGACAATGCCGCCGTTGCTCTCGATATTCTCGGCGCCCACAGCACCCTCTCTATTAATGATGAAAATGCCCCAGCAGGCGGTGAGTGGCCATTAGCCTATATGAACTCATACGGTATCACCATCGCCGCGGGTGCCAGCGAAATCCAGCGCAATATTCTCGGCGAACGCGTACTGGGCATGGCCAAATCAAAATAACCATAACTATCTAATCGCCTTTTAAAAGAAGACACAATAATGACTCAAGCAAAAAACTTTGCCTTTGGTGAAGATGAAAAAATGCTTCGTGATACAGCACGTAAATTTCTACAAGATCATTTACCGACCGACAAACTCCACCAACTGGTGGCCAGTGATAGTGACCCCTACCGTGATCCGCCCTGCCACTGGGACAAAAACCTATGGCTGCAAATTGTTGAGTTAGGTTGGAGCACCGTTATTGTCCCAGAAGAAAACGGCGGCTCGGGCATGAGTTTAGTCGCGCTATGCGCCCTTGTGGAAGAAGCCGGCCGCGCCGCCTTGCCCTCACCATTTATTGCCACCGCCATTGCCAGTTTAGTACTGCGCGAATGCCGTACAAGCCCTGCCAACGAATTACTGCAGGCAATCGCCAGCGGTAAAACAGCGACCTTGGCGAGCACACCTAAGAGTGCTTCATGGCTGGCATCTGATTGTGATGTCTGTCTTGTCGATGGCACACTCAACGGATCCGCCTATTTCGTTCAGGATGCCCGTAAGGTCGAGACTCTACTAGTGCAATGTAAAACACAATCCGGTCTCGCTTTATATGCAGTACCAACGAACAGCGAGGGTGTGGAAATAATTGCCGACGGCATTATCGATCTAACTCGTGATCAGGCCCATATCCACCTCAACAAGGTGAGCGTCAGCGACGCACAGCTATTGAGCGAGCAGGCCTGTGACGTATTGGAGGCCGCCGAGCCGGGCATACTCACCCTGGTGAGCGCCGATATTTGTGGCGCTGGTGAATGGCAGTTACAAACCACGGTCGAATACATGAAAGTTAGAGAACAGTTCGACCATCCGCTGGGGTATTTTCAGGCTTTAAAACACCCTCTCGTCAACGTAATGATCATGATCGATCAAGCCAAGTCTCTGACCTACAACGCCGCCTGCGCTGTTGATAGCGAACCAGAAAACGCTGCGAAATTCGCACGCATGGCCAAGGCATTGGCGTCAGAGGTCGCAGCCTACGCCTCTAATCGTTCGATACAGTTTCACGGCGGCATCGGCTTTACATGGGAATGCTTTGTCCACCTTTACAGCAAGCGACAAAAGCACAATCAAGTTCTGTATGGAGACGCAAAATACCAGCGGGCCAAATTGGCTGACCTACTAATGGGCTCAATAGCTTGAGAGAAACGTGGCATTAGCCTCAGCCCCTACCTAGTGGAGCCCTTACTATGGGCTAGCTGTCAACCATGATTGACAGAGCAGCAGGCCATAATAAAACTATAACCACGTTGCACTTATAGGCTAAGTACAGGAGAATCGCGGGCGTAATAATACCGTCATATACTTTCTGAATTCGTTTAACGGGGTTGGCATGTTGTACGCTCAAATTACGGGATGGGGTCGTTTCCTGCCACCTGCAATCTTAACAAACGAAGAAATCGCCACAGTGGTCGATACATCCAGTGAATGGATTAGTTCACGCACCGGTATCAAAGCCCGGCGTATTAGCCATGTCATGAATGTCGACCTTGCCCACGTCGCTGCTGAACGCGCACTCGCGTGTGCTGGCATTAGCGCACGCGACGTCGATGTTATTGCCTACGCTACCACGACACCGGATGAAATCATCCCCAACACGGCATCCTTGTTACAGGGCAAACTCGGCGCTGCTAACGCGGCCTGCTTTGATCTCAACGCCGCATGTACTGCCTTTCTTTACAGCTTTAACATGATCTCGGATATGATTCGGGCGGGGTCGATCAAGACCGCGCTAGTTGTCGGTTCTGAACGCCTTAGCTCACTGATGGACTGGGCCAATAAGCGGGATTCTGCCGTGCTTTTTGGCGATGGCGCCGGCGCCGTTGTCTTGCAAGCGTCTGAACAAAAAAGTGGTTTTTTTCAGGGTAAACTGGGTTGTGTGCAAGATACTCGTGACTTATTGGCAATGCCCGACTTCGGCATGCACGCTGTCGCACAGCACCGGCCTTTAGACGTTTCACTGGATTTTTCCGGGCGCGAAATCTTCCGCAACGCAGTCAACGGCATGGCGGCAGCGTGCACAGATGTATTGCAAAACTCC
>JARGOV010000010.1:37386-58573 GCA_029212965.1 Porticoccaceae bacterium | reverse complement strand
CTGCCGACGACTGAAAAAACTGGGCTCGAATTGATTCTCGAGGCCATAGAGCTCCGCACCCAGGCCGCAAAACGTAATAACAGCGTTTAGAAACTCCTTCAAACAGTTCTTCTAGCGACTTTGCCAAGCTGCTAAAATCACTTATTCTTTCCAGTCATTCTGCGAGCATTAAACTAAGCTCGCGGCGATAACCAGGTTCGTCTATGTCAGAGCAGGCTTTAGTATCCTTCCCCCCAGCGGCCCCTGCTTTCATCCATTTACACCTGCACAGTGAGTTTTCCATTGCCGATAGCACCATCGGCATAAAACCCTTAGTCGGTAAAATTCGCGAGCTCGGTATGCCCGCCGTTGCCGTTAACGACATATGTAATGTCTTTGCCCTGGTGAAATTTTACAAAGCGGCTCAAGGGGCGGGAATTAAGCCCATTTGCGGTAGCGACCTGACCATTGCCGGCGATAAAACCGACGACCCGCAAAGCCAAGTCACCCTATTGGTACGAAATCAGACTGGCTACCAAAACCTCACCCAACTGATCTCCCGTGCCTACCTTGAGGGCCAGGTACATGGCCTCCCTTGTATTCGCCGCAGTTGGCTAAAAGAACTGGGAGAGGGCTTGATTGCCCTCTGTGGTCATAAAAGTGATATTGGTGTGGCGCTGGCGAGCAACCGCGCGCCCCTGGCCCTACATCTCCTCAAAGAGTGGATGGCAGATTTCCCCGACAGTGTTTATCTCGAACTCGTGCGCTGCCAACGTCCCGGCGAAGAAGATTTTGTACACAGCGCTATCGAGCTGGCGCAAGCCTGCGACTGCCCTGTCGTTGCGACCAACGATGTGCGCTTTATCCACCAGGAGCAGTTCGAAGCCCACGAGGCCAGAGTCTGCATCGTCGAGGGCCGCACCCTGGACGATCCCCGCCGCGAGCGCCGTTACAGCGACCAACAATATCTGAAAACCAGCGAGCAAATGCAGGCCCTGTTTGCCGACATTCCCGAGGCACTGGCAAACTCCGTTGAAATCGCCAAACGCTGTAATCTAAGTCTGACACTGGGCAAACCCCAGCTACCGGAATACCCCATTCCCGAGGGTATGACGACCGAGTCTTTCTTCCGCAAGTTGTCCGAAGAGGGGCTGGCTAAACGGCTGAAGAGTATTACTCTCAACCCTGAAACCCAGCAAAGCCTTGAAGATTACCAGCAACGACTCGACTTTGAGCTAACCATTATTAATCAAATGGGCTTCCCCGGTTATTTCCTCATCGTAATGGATTTTATTCGCTGGGCTAAAGAGCACGATATACCGGTTGGCCCCGGTCGCGGTTCGGGCGCGGGCTCACTGGTGGCCTACGCGCTGGAGATTACCGACCTCGACCCCCTTGAATACGACCTCCTGTTTGAGCGTTTTCTCAACCCCGAGCGGGTCTCCATGCCAGATTTCGATATCGACTTTTGCATGGACAATCGCGACCGGGTCATCGCCTATGTCGCCGAGCGTTATGGCCGTGAAGCCGTATCGCAAATCATCACCTTTGGCACCATGGCGGCAAAAGCTGTAGTGCGCGATGTCGCCCGCGCCCAAGGCAAGTCCTACGGACTCGCAGACCGCTTATCGAAGATGATTCCCTTCGAAATTGGCATCACGCTTCAAAAAGCCTTTGACCAGGAAGAAGTGCTGCGGGACTTTCTCGAGCAGGACGAAGAGGCACAGGAAATCTGGGAAATGGCCCTGCAACTCGAAGGCCTCACCCGTAACGTCGGCAAGCACGCAGGTGGTGTTGTCATTGCCCCCACGCGGCTCACCGATTTTGCAGCTTTGTACTGTGACGAAGCAGGAGAAGGCTTGGTCACCCAATACGATAAAGACGATGTTGAAGACGTCGGTCTGGTCAAGTTCGACTTTCTCGGCCTGCGCACCCTAACGATTATTGATTGGGCACTGAACAACGCCAACGTGCAGAATGAACGCAACGGCAAGCCGCCAGTAGTGATTGAGGACATTCCCCTCGACGACCCCGGCAGCTATCAACTCTTGCAGAGCGCCGAAACAACGGCTGTGTTTCAACTCGAATCCCGGGGTATGAAAGATTTAATTAAGCGTCAGCTACCCAACCGCTTTGAAGACATTATCGCACTGGTGGCTCTGTTTCGCCCCGGGCCACTGCAGTCGGGTATGGTGGACGACTTTATCAACCGCAAACACGGCCGTCAGGAAGTAGCCTACCCCCA
The DNA here is from genome assembly GCA_029212965.1 of Porticoccaceae bacterium. Lineage (GTDB taxonomy): Bacteria > Pseudomonadota > Gammaproteobacteria > Pseudomonadales > Porticoccaceae > Reddybacter. The sequence continues at coordinate 56,349 of JARGOV010000010.1, read as the reverse complement.
CCCCAAGTACCAGCACCCCGATTTAAAACCTGTGCTCGAACCGACCTACGGCATTATTCTCTATCAAGAACAAGTGATGCAGATCGCCCAGGTACTCGGTGGCTATTCACTGGGCGAGGCCGATATGCTACGCCGCGCGATGGGTAAGAAAAAGGCTGAAGAAATGGCCCGCCAGCGCCAACTATTTGTCGACGGTGCGGCCAAAAATAATGTCAGTAATGAGCTAGCTGAAAATATTTTTGACCTAATGGAGAAATTTGCCGGCTACGGCTTTAACAAATCCCACTCCGCCGCCTACGCCCTGCTCGCCTATCAAACTGCCTGGTTAAAGACCCACTACCCCGCCGCCTTTATGGCCGCGGTGTTATCGGCGGATATGCAAAATACCGACAAAGTGGTAACGCTGATTGATGAGTGCCGGGCCATGAACCTGCTCGTCACCCCGCCCGATGTCAATATTGGAGAGTTCCAGTTTTCGGTCTCTCTGGAGTCCGCCGTGGTCTACGGCCTCGGTGCTATCAAAGGTCTGGGCGAAGGGCCGGTCGCTAATATTATTACCGCCCGTAGCAATGGTGGCCCCTTTAAAGACCTGTTTGATTTCTGCGCCCGCGTCGACCCTCGAAAGGTCAACAAACGCGCCCTTGAAGCCCTCATTCGCTCCGGCGCACTCGATAAAATCGGCCCCAATAACGACCCCGGCTACAGCCGGGCGGTCATGCTGGAAGCCATGGAAGAAGCCGTCAAACTTGCTGACCAGCACAGTAAGAATACCGCCAGCGGCATGGCCGATTTATTTGGTGCCACGCCCGCCGAAAGCGCGCCGGAAATCGGTTACGCCGCCTTCTCACAAGTGCGTCGCTTCCGCCTACGCGATCGTCTACAGGGCGAATGGGATACCTTGGGGCTCTACCTCACCGGCCACCCCATTGAAGAATACGCTGGCGAGTTGAGTAATTTCATTAGCTGCCGCCTTAAGGCACTGCAACCCTCGAGAAATATACAAATCGTTGCCGGTCTTGTGCTCGACATTCGCACCATCAAAACCAGTCGCGGCATCATGGGCGTGATGCTCATTGACGATGACAGTGCCCGTATTGATGTCACCATTTTTTCTGAACAATATGCTGCCTGCCGCGACAAAATCAGCAAAGGTTCCATGGTTGTGGTTAACGGTGTGCTCAGCGAGGACGAATACACCGGCGGCTTGAAAATGCGCGCGCAGGAAGTGCGCACTGTCATAGAAGCCCGGCAGACCATGCTCAAAAGCCTAGTTATCGACCTCTCGGATAGCACCATGACATTGGCCACCGTCGACAACCTCGAACAATTGCTTAAGCCCTATAAAAACGGGCCTTGTGGCATGAAAGTGAAATATCGCTGCCACGGCGCGGAAGGTGAGTTCACACTAGCTGAGGAGTGGGCAGTACAACCCGAAGATGAGCTGCTACACCATCTGCGAGACAGCTTCGGTGCCGGCAACTTACAACTTCTCTATTGACACCTCACAGAGGCGGTAACTGATAAAGAAATTGCCGCAAAATATCAGTTCGATGTTTCGATTCAATGTAGTATCTGTATAATTTGACCATCACTATCGACGGCTCTAGCGCGGAATAAAGCAACCGGAATTAAAGTAATTATGAATCTTGACTACCTGGACTTTGAACAGCCCATCGCTGAACTCGAAGCAAAAATAGAAGAGTTGCAATTGGTTGGCAACGACAACGAGCTTAATATTGCCGATGAGATCAAGAAATTACGCGACAAGTCACGCAAGCTGACTGAGGGTATTTTTTCCAATTTATCGTCCTGGCAGATCGTACAGGTTGCACGCCACCCCCTGCGCCCCTACACCAATGACTACCTCCCCAAACTGTTCACCGATTTTGAAGAATTACACGGCGACCGCCATTTTGGTGATGACAAAGCCATTGTTGGCGGTGTCGCACGACTCGACGGCAAACCGGTTATGGTCATCGGTGAGGAAAAAGGTCGCGGTGTCAGTGACAAAGTGAGTCGCAATTTTGGTATGCCCAAGCCCGAGGGCTACCGCAAAGCCTTGCGACTGATGGAAATGGCCGAACGCTTTAAAATGCCCATCCTCACCTTCATTGACACACCCGGTGCCTACCCCGGTATCGACTCTGAAGAACGCGGCATCAGTGAGTCTATCGCTCAGAACCTGGCGGTTATGTCGCGCTTAAAAACACCCATCATCGCCACCGTTATTGGCGAGGGCAGTTCTGGTGGCGCTATCGCCATAGGTGTCAGTGACTGGCTAAATATGCTGCAATACTCGACCTATTTCGTTATCTCACCCGAAGGGTGTGCCAACATTATCTGGAAAACTGCCGAAAAAGCACCCCTCGCCGCAGAGGCTATGGGGGTAACCTCTAGCGTTCTTGAAGAATTGGGGATTGCCGATGAAACAATTCCCGAGCCCCTTGGTGGCGCTCACCGGGACCTCGATACCATGTCGCAAACACTTAAAGGGCGTTTGGTCGAGCAACTCGACCGACTGCAAAGTGAACCCCTCGACCAGCTCATTGAAAAGCGCTTTAAGCGTTTAATGTCTTACGGCAACAGCTAAAATTCTTGTTACAAACAGCAGTTCCGTTTATCGACAACCTGAACTGCTGCTCCCCTTCGATTAACACCCTGGGACGGCGCTTTACGTCATCACTTACAGCACCGACAAACCGTAAGGGGTGGCCAGCTTAATGCGCCATTGCTGTTTACCGCGATATTTCGCCAAATACACCCAGCCCTCGATTTCCAGCTGCCTTCCTCGCCAAGCACTGACCTTTTCTTTGTCAAAATAGTGCTGGTTTTCGGGGTAAATTACCGCCACAAAACCATTATCAAAATTAATCCACCAGGCTTTGGCAAAACTGATTTTGCGCACAGTGGCGCGCACCCGCTGATAACCACCCTGCTCTATCTGATTGCTAACAACAAATTGCAGCAACGATTTGTGCCATAAACCCTTTGCCTGCTCTCTGGCACTTTGCTCTGCCTTGGCAAAGCAAGCGGCCAAGCCGGTGTTAGGTGGCACGACCACATGCCAGGCCAAGCCCTGTTCCAGTAACATTGCGGCCAGACTTTGCCCGTCGATAAACAAATGTGCCAATTGTCGACCGTAGGTATCACCACGCTCACGTCCCAGGTACAAACGCACACCCCTTCGCGTGCTAGCGGGCTGTATAGCTTTTTGTACTGCTTGTTTAGCCGCCAATGCCAAGGCTTCATCAGGTAGACCCTTGCGGCCAAGCTCGGGGGTGTTGACACCGATTAAACGTATCTTACGACCATCACTTAGCGTGAAGGTGTCTCCATCATAAACCGTTTTAACGACAACGCTTTCACCTTGACCGAGCTTGAGGTCGCTCGCACGACAGCTATCCGCACGCGAGTATGTTGACGTAAATAGAAAAATTAAAAGAAAAAAAGCGAAAAAAAATGCGCTCCGAGTATTCACTCTGAGCGCATTCTTCACTGGCTGGTCAGCCCGCTGGCTAAGTTTATTTTTTGCCGCTGCTGATTCCACCAAAACGCTGGTTGAAACGGTCGATTCGACCACCTGCATCCGCAGTCTTCTGCTTGCCCGTATAAAACGGATGACACTGTGCACAGACGTCGAGGTGTATTGCACTCGCCCTAGTTGAACCAACTTCAATTACATTACCGCAGCTGCAGGTTGCCGTCAGCTTGCCATAAGTAGGGTGTATTTCAGCTTTCATTTTACTTGCCTCATTGTTGCAGGGTTGTTGCACACCGCCACCCAATCTGTGGTCGACTATCACTCGCTCACTATCACTACTAACTACCACTACTAGAAGAACCAACAGCGAGTTTATGTAAAGCGACTTTGTCGGGCACCGCATGCAGACTTGCAGGAGCGCGCATGTTACCAGAAAAACCCAGTGATTCAAGTATGAAACCAAAGGGTTCAAGGACTTGATTTTCTCGGAGCCATAAATTGCTATTGACCAATCTACCGATTGCACAGGACGCCACTTCACCGGACAATAGCCCACCCTGGGCACCATTTCCAAACGCAATGCCTGGCTCAGGGCAATGCAAGAATAACAGCTGAGTTATCATCCAAAATGACAGATACGCTATTTTATCAAGTTGCTGTGCAGTCACCACTGCGCCGTTTATTTGACTATCTGCCGCCCAAAGATGCCAGCGTTCAGCTCCCTACAGGTGTTCGCGTCACCGTACCCTTCGGCAAGCGTGAAGTCACCGCCATTATCGTGTCCAGCTCGGCAAGTAGCGACTATCCCAGCGATAAACTAAAACCCATTACTGCGGTTCTCGATAGCTCACCGCTCTTGTCACCGATACTCTTCGATGTGCTGCTCTGGGCTGCTCGTTATTATCATCACCCTCTCGGCGACGTACTCGCCAGTGCCTTGCCGACCTCATTACGTAAGGGTGGTGATTTGCCCCGCGAACACCTATGGCGGCTTAGCACGCTCGGCAAAGGTTTACCCACTAATGCTTTGCCTCGTGCGCCCAAACAACAAGCCCTTTTGCAATTGCTTCAGCAGCACGAAAGTCTGAGCAAAGACGCCCTCGCCGCTGCCGGCATTAGTACCGCGACGATTCGCAATCTGAAGAAAAAAGCGTTGATAGAAGACTTTACCCATACCATAACTCACCAGCTTTTTGACACCGATGGCGCGACCGACATTCTGGCCGAATCGCCACTGAAGCTCTCCGACGACCAGCAGAAGGCGCTCGAACGTATTGAACTTCACAACTACCACTGTTATTTAATCGACGGAGAAACTGGCTCGGGAAAGACCGAAGTTTATCTGCAGACCATTGCCAGAGTGCTGCGCTACTCAAAACAAGCACTGGTGCTAATTCCCGAAATCAATCTCAGCCCGCAAACCTTAGCCCGCTTTCAAGCGCGCTTTACCTGCCCCATTTCATTGATTCATTCAGGCCTGAGTGAGCACCAACGGTTAAAGGCCTGGTGGGCAGCAGCGAGTGGCAGCGCCGGCATTATTATCGGCACTCGCTCTGCCGCCTTTGTGCCGATGAAGTCACCGGGCATTATTATTGTTGACGAAGAACACGACAGTTCTTTTAAGCAGCATGAGGGCTTTCGCTACTCTGCTCGGGATGTCGCGGTAATGCGCGCCAGCCGAGAGAACATTCCCCTCCTGCTTGGCTCGGCGACACCTTCCCTCGAAAGTCTTTACAACTGCCAACAGGCCCGTTATCAGCACATTACGATAAAGGGCCGCCATGAAGGGGCAAGTCAAGCTGTCTGGCAACTGGTCGATATTCGCCACAGCCAGCTCAATACTGGCTTTTCCCAAACCGTTATTGAAGCGATTAGTATTCAGTTAGCCGAGGGCAACCAGGTTCTTGTTTTTCTCAATCGACGGGGCTTTGCGCCAACATTAATGTGCCACGATTGTGGGTGGGTCGCCAGGTGTAAGCACTGCGATGCTCACCTCACAGTACACACCAACCGGCCGGGGTTGCACTGTCACCATTGCGAAGCGCGCCAGCGATTGTCTACGACTTGCCCCGAATGTAACAGTCAGCAATTGAACTACCTAGGTCAAGGTACGGAGCGCAGCGAGGCCACTTTAAAGGCGCTTTTCCCCGAGACCGAGGTGTACCGTGTCGATAGAGATTCAACGGGGAATAAACATGCCATGGAGGACTTGCTCTCACAGATCAACAAAAACGAACCCTGCATTCTGGTGGGCACACAAATGCTCGCCAAAGGCCACCATTTCCCCGGCGTCACCCTTGTGGTAGTGCTCGATGCAGATACCGCTTTGTTCAGCACCGATTTTCGCGCTCTGGAAAAAATGGGTCAGCTCATTACCCAGGTTGCCGGGCGGGCCGGACGTGGCGCCAAACCCGGCGTGGTCATGATTCAAAGTCATCACTGCGAGCACCCAGTTTTTGAGCTATTAAGCCAACAGAGCTACGCCAAATTTGCCCAACACGTACTGGCCGAACGCCAACTCAGTGCCATGCCCCCCTTCACTAACGCCGCATTAATTCGCGCTGAATTTCATCACGGGGGAGAAGCCTTTGGCCTGTTACAAAGCGCACGCGCCTTTCTCGAAAATCAAATGTCATCAAGCCCCGCCCTCCGCTATCTAGGCCCGTTTCCCGCCGCTTTGGAAAAACGGGGGGGGCGCTATCGCTACCAACTCACTGTAATTGCTAGCGAGCGGCGCGATATCCAGCCTCTACTCGCCAGGCTCTGCCAATGGCTTGAACAGAATAAAAGCGCTCGCAAAATCAGGTGGTCAATCGACGTCGACCCTCAAGAAAATATATAACTACTCTTTATAATCAAGTAGTTACCGGAGTATTGTAAGAATTAATTTAAAAATAATTAGCGCTCAATATACAGACCGCATACAATGCCAGTTAACCACAAAACACGAGCTGACATGTCTCGAGATTACGCAAATAAAGCCGGCAAAAAGACCCCTGTCAAAGGTAGAAGTCCTCGCACTAATACCCGCGCTAATTCAAGAAACCAGCCACCGACACAGTCTCCTCGATGGCAATGGCTATTGAGTGGCTTTCTTCTCGGCGCATTATCAGTGAGCCTGCTTCAGCTGTGGAAAACACCCCGTCAGGATATCAGCCGTGTCATCGATGAGGTCACCGGTATTACCCCGGCTAAGACACATACGCCCCAATTTGAATTTTATGACCGGTTACGCGACGCGGAAATTATCGTGCCCGAAAGTCCACCGGCTGCGATGAGAAAATCAGGGCATGAAAAAGGGCAGAACGAAGTGTTTATCTTACAGGCCGGTTCCTTTAAAAGCTTTGAAGATGCTGATAGCTTGCGGGTCAGCCTGCTTTTGTTAAACCTCAATGCCCAGGTAGAAAAAACTCACTCAAGCAAAGGTGGGACCTGGCATCGCGTTTTAGTTGGGCCCTTTGAGTCCAGTTCAAAACTGGCCCATGCACGCTCTACCCTGCTGCAGAATGGAATCGATAATTTAGTTTTAAAGCGTTCAAAAAAGTAGGCTACAAGCCCGGTAACGTTGTCAAATTGATGTAAAGCTTTTTCGCCAGCGCCTAGTCCGCCAACTCCACCCTATTACGACCGTTGTTTTTAGCGTTATAGAGAGCCTCATCGGCGCGATGCAAAACCTGCTCAAAGGTCTCATCTTTATCGCGCAATTGTGCAAGGCCAAAACTGGCGCTAACACGTAAGCCTTCAATTGGTGACCCGGTAAGGGCAGCACGTAGTAATTCTGCTTTTTTAGTTCCTTTAGCCAGGTCACAATTGTCTAGGATAATGACAAACTCTTCACCACCAAAACGCGCGATAACATCTTCTGTACGGATTTGCTGTTTAAAAATGGCCGCCACCTGACGCAATACAGCATCTCCGACACTGTGACCATGCTCGTCATTCACCGCCTTGAAATGGTCAATATCAATCATCAGCACCGAGAGTGTCAGGTTGTGCCTGTGAGCCTGACTTATACGTTTAGTGGAGACATCCATTAAAACATGTCGATTGTAAAGTCCCGTCAGCTGATCTTCCATGGCCAAACGGCGCAGTGCGTCATTCTGCTGCTTCAGTTTGATATGGGTCGCGACACGGGCTTCAACGATGGCTGGAGAATAGGGTTTGATGATGTAATCCACCGCGCCCAGAATTAAACCGAATTCCTCATCTTCAGTTTGATCTTTGCCGGTAACAAAAATAATAGGAATTTGTCGAGTGCTGTCATTAGCTTGCAAATGCCGACACACCTCGTAGCCATTCATCTCGGGCATTTGCACATCAAGTAAAATAAGATCTGGTACAGGGTCGCTCTGAGCTAAATCCAGACAACGTTGGCCATCCGTCGCAATTTTAATTTGATACTTGTCTTTGAGCAGACCTGCGAGCAGTTGAATATTGCTCGGCGCATCATCGACTATCAAAAGAGTGGACTTTTTTTCCATGACAGCAACTCCATTAATTTCAGTATTAACCGTACTCCAAGCTTTGCTCTATGTTGTCCAGGGTTAGTACACCTGCCTGTAGGTCAAAATCAGCCAATTGGGCAAATAATGTAGCCAGTAATGCTTTTGTCGAGTCCTCTAAACAATAAGGCTTCAGCCATTGCAAGTCACCGCTATCAACAAAACCACCAGCTTGCAGTTTTATACGAAGCTCGGCAATTTGTTCTTTTAATTGTGCCGACATTACCTGATTTTGTTGCGAGCTCTGGGTATCATCACTTAAAGGCGTTTGATGCTCGTCCACGTATCGTTTCAAAACCTCATGCAAATTCTCATACTCACTCAGTAACCGTGGCCACAGTTCTTCGACCTCCTGCTTGTCCTCCTTCTTCCCAGCAAGCTCCATAGTAGCGACAATAGTCAGTAAACGCTCGCCACTTAAATTACCGACCACCCCTTTTAGAGTATGAGTTAGATTATTGATACGAACAAAATCAGTCTTGTCGATAGCCTCTGCAAGTTGTGTGATTTGTTCGGGCATCGTGCGAAGAAACTGTTGCAGCAAAGTGAGCATCAAGCTCGTATTGCCCTTGACCCGTTTTAATAAATCTTCCTGGTCCCAGGTTTGCTTGTCTGAAGCAGAGCCCTCGGCACTTACTTCACATGGTTCGACGAGCTCATCATTCGTGTCACCAACAACAGATAGAGAAGAGATGCCAGTTTTCGAGCCCAGGTAACGAGCCAGGTTGGCCTCCAGTAATTCGGGATCTATCGGTTTCGCGATGTAATCATCCATCCCCGCTTCTAGACATTTTTCTCTGTCACCGCTCATGACATTCGCCGTCATTGCGATAATGGTGATATCACGATAACGCTCACCCGCCTCGCCACTACGAATTTTAGCTGTAGCCTCGTAGCCATCGAGTAGAGGCATTTGGCAATCCATTAAAATCAGTTGATAAGGCGCAGCGTCGGGTGCCCCTTGCAGTTTTGATATTGCCAAAGCACCATTATCGGCAATATCAGCGACATAGCCCATATCCTCTAACATGCCCAAGGCAACATGCTGATTAATAACATTGTCCTCCGCCAGCAGTACTCGGTACTCTGCGTTGGCCAACAATGGCTTATTATCCTGAGTACCATCTGTTGATTCAAAGCTTTGTAGATAGTTGGGGGTAATCAGCGGCTTAGCAGCCTGTAACGCATGACCACCACTTAAAACAATGGCCAGAGCATCGAACAAATCGGACATCGTGGTCGGTTTCGGAAAACAAGCAGAAAAACCCAGTTCGGCAAAGAACTGAGCATCTCCAGGCTCATTCATTGACGTCATCATAATCATGGCCGTTGACTTAAAGCGGTCATCAGCGCGAATAGCTCGGCCCAGGCCTGCACCATCCATTCCGGGCATTTGCATATCGATAATAGCCACTGGAAAAGGATTTTTGGCCTCTGCTTCGAGTATGGTCAGAGCACGGGCCCCACTATCGGCTTCGGTAACAACGGCGCCCCAAAGACTGAGTTGACCGTGTAAAACCTTACGATTAGTTGCATTATCATCGACAATCAGTATGCGCACACCACTGAGGTTAATCGTCGGTTTTACAGTCGCAGCGGTCTCGCAAGACTCAAAAGGTAGGGTAATTGTAAAACAGCTACCCACACCGAGTTCGCTACTGACGGCAATATCCCCGTCGAGTAAATCGCAAAGGCTTTTCACGATAGATAGGCCAAGCCCTGTACCCCCAAACCGGCGCGTAGTGGACGCATCAACCTGCGAAAAGGTGTCAAATAAATGCTCAACTTTCTCAGGTGGAATACCAATGCCTGTATCTGTCACTGTGGCTGACAAAACTACCTCGCCTTGAGCTCCGGCTGCCATTGAGGCACGAATAACAATCTCCCCCTCATGGGTAAATTTCAGTGCATTACCAATCAAATTGGTGAGCATTTGCCGTACTCGAGTTGGGTCACCCTTGACTCGAGACTGCGCAATGCCAGTAAGATCGAGAACAATTTCAAGGCCTTTACTTTGCGCCTGGAACGCCATACTTTCGGCAAGATCGGAAAACAATTGACGCAGATCAAAATCAATCGACTCCAGTTCCAACTTGCCCGCTTCTATCTTTGAAAAATCGAGAATATCGTTGATTAATACCAGTAAGGCTTCACCGCTAGATCGCGCCAGACGCACCTGGTGGCTTTGCTTGGCGCTTAGCTGAGTCTTCGACAGCAAGTTCAACATACCCAAAACACCATTCATTGGTGTGCGAATTTCATGGCTCATATTGGCGAGAAAATCACTTTTCGCAAGAGTTGCTTGTTCTGCCACCTCTTTGGCACGTGTTAGCTCTTCAGCCGCAAGTCTTTCGGCAGTAATATCGTTAAAACTCCATACTTGACCCTTTTGGTCATCCGGTAAGAGTAGCTCTTTAGAGGTGTACTCGAAAATGCGGCCATCTTTGAACTCAATAACTCCGGACAAAACTAGACTTTCATCAACCTGCACCCGTTTTACAGCTTCGGCGAAACTATCACCATCAATGAGCTGACCAACCACCGCACTTAGCATTGAGTTGGTATCACCAAATAACACTTGCTCCTGGCTAAAGCGCCAAAGTGCAACAAAACGCTGATTAAAATGTATGGGTTTGTTGAATTGATTGAATACCACTATGCCGTTATCAGTCGCCTCAAGTGTTGTCTTTACAATCGCAAGAGAGTTTTCATTGTTCCGCTCGGCCTGTTTGAGGGCGCTAATATCGGTGCTAATAGCAATGTAACTGGTCACCACCCCGTGCTTATTAACAAAGGGGACGAAGGTGCTCTCAACCCAATAGAGCTGACCACTTTTATTGCGATTACAAATTTCGCCATGCCACACCTCGCCACGCCCAAGGGTTGCATAGATCTCCTGAAAAAAGCTTGTGGGGTGGAGGGAGGCGTTGAGGATGCGGTGATTCGCACCTAACAGCTCATCAGCACTGTAACCACTTATGGTTGCAAATTTTTCGTTAACAAAGATGATCGTTCCTGAAACGTCAGTAACACTAACCAGAGCATGCTGGTCGAGGGCATACTTCTGCTCTTCCAGTTCTAGCAAGGCCTTGGACGTTTTCTCATTGCTGTCAGTTAACTTCGCTTCGTAGTCGTGCCGCGACTCGAGCATGGCATTAAATGCATGGCCGAGCTGAGCCATTTCTTCAACAGAAGGAATTTCAACTGGCTGGTCGAGCTGCCCCTTCGCTGCTCGCTGGCTAGAGCTAACCAACTCTTTAAGGGGTTGCGTGATACGGCGGGAAACATAAATCGCTGCCACCACCACGGTGACAAGAAGAGTCAACAAAATGACCAAGGTTATTCGCGCCAACCAACGAGCAGGAGCCAGGGCCTCAGCTTCATCGACCTCTGCAATCAAACCCCACTCAACATTAGCAATCTTCAGGGCATGGTGAACGCCAATTACCTTCTGGCCAAAGGGTCCCACATAATCAAAAGCGCCCTCGTCAGAAATATGCTCATTGTGCGCATCGCCATGCTCACGCATCCACAAGAGCGTTTGTGGCGTTTCAACTTTTTTTGCTAACACATCATCAACGGAGTGAATCGCTGTGCGCGACAAAAGATCCTTGCCAACAAGGTAATTTACCTGCGAAACATTTTTCGAACTAACGCTAGAGGTTAATTCTGTTATCGCCAGCTCTTTTAATTGCGCCGCAAAAACGCCGACCTTCTCACCATTGTCATCAAGTAGAGGTGCCGATAAAAATCCAACTATTTGATTATCACTGGGTGGGTAGCGTTCTAAATCGGAAAACAAATCCCCACCATTAGTCAAACTCTCGCGCACAATGCTGGCAAAGAGACTGTCTTTATAGGGGCCATTCAACAAATTGGTACCCAAATCACTTTCTCGCAGAACGCTAAATAAAATATTACCCTGTAAATCGATCAAAAATAGATCGTAATAATAGCTATAAATTTCCATTAACTGTTCAAGGTCGGCCTTATTTGCTTCAACAAGGTTGATCCAGTCAGGGGAACCAACGTAGTCATTGACCGGTTGCCCACTATTTTTCAAGTCTTCAGCCAAAACTTTAATAAACTGAACGTTGTCATTATCTTCTGCCTGAGCGCGCAGGCCTTTAAAGCGATCGACAAACCATTTGTTAATAAAGGCCGACTGTTGGTTTGCGCTTTCATTAAGACGGGCAATAGCTGACGCACGTAGCGCCTCGGCGCTCTTCTGATAACCGATAAAACAAACCAAAGCGAGAGGTAAGAGGGAAAGAATCAAAAACCAGGTGAGCAAAATTCGCGTTAAGCTCGATCTTGATAAAACGCCCTTGGAAGGGTTAGCTAGTGAAGCTTTCTCACTAGCAAATGCAGCCTGATCACTTTCGGGCATTACAGCTCCTTTCTTTTTTTATTCTTATACTGACGACCTGTGTTTAAAATCTGGCGATACCAACGCCAGCACAATAGTGCCTGTATCACAATCAATTCACCTGTCTCCTGAGACAGTAAAGCGGGTTTCGGCAAAGGCATCAACACGAGATTATTGGCCGACAAGACTGCTTATATGCTCTATGACGTAACTCACAGTTTGTTACAACCAGACTTTACCACATACAGGTTTGATAGTTGGTGCCTCCTCATAGTTAAACACCGAGACTGTTCAATCACAAGCGGACTACTCCCTGCTTTACACTCAAACTCTACCTGACAATGACCCGTTGACATTAACGGCTAACTCAATCCTAGGCTGCTAATATATCAAGCCAATAAAGGGTAATGGCTATAAAGTTATAGGAGCTATCAACAGCTTATGCCTTTGAGCAGGCTTCTAAAATTCATCTGTAAAGACAAATCCTTCTCGTTTTATAATGGCCCTAGAACTAGCTCCGGGGCTAGCTAAACTTACGGGTTTAGCCATGGAGCAGATAATTATAAACATCTCAAACCGGCTAGTAATAAGGACATCCCTACCCCGTGGATACTGCTGTTAACACTCACTCTCATGCCTGGCGTTTTTTCTGGGCTAGCACCGCCTACCCTCGTCTCAGTCTCTACCTGAGCTTCTGCGTCATCCTTTGTTTTATATATTTTATTCCGACGCTGGAAAAAGATACCCGCAGCGATGCCTTCATGCCGACAGACCATCCCGCCCTGCTACTCAGTGAAAAAGCGCGAGAAACTTTTGGACTCGGCGACCCTATGATTATCGCTATTATCAACAAGGGTCCCAATGGGGTATTCAACCCCCATACACTGCAGTTGGTTGACTGGATCACCAGACAGCTAGAAAACGTCAGCAACCTCGACCCCGAGGAAATCACCAGCCTGTCGACTGAGAACAATATTATTGGTACCGCAGAGGGCATGGCAGTCGAACCCTTTTTTGAGTCATTGCCCACCACAGAAGATGATGCCGCAGCAATAAAGGCTGCGGTCATGGCCTTTCCTCTCTACGTTGGCACTTTGGTTGCTGAAGACGGCTCAGGCACAGTAATTATTGCCGAACAAATCGATAGCGACAAAGCACAAACCACTTACCAAGCTTTACTGACACTGGCCAATAGTGCCGAATTAAACAGTGATGAAAGCATTCATATCGCGGGGGAAGGAGCACTGGCGGGGTATTTTGGCACCTATATTGATGCCGATGCTTCACGGATCGTACCTTTCTCAGCGTTATTGATTGTTGCCCTGTGCTTTGTCGCTTTTGGAACCCCACGCGGCACCTTGATTCCCGCCTTGGTGATACTTGCCACTGCGACATCTGCTATCGGTTTAATGGCGGCATTGGGCGTCAGTTTTTATATTATTACCAATGCACTGCCAGTGGTGCTGATTGGCATAGCCGTCGCCGACTCCATACACATTCTTACGGAATACTATGAAGCAGCAGCTCAACAACCGGCTTCAAGCCCTCGGAAATTAGCTGTAACCACCATGAGCCGAATCTGGCGTCCCATAACGCTGACCTCGCTGACCACAATCGCCGGTTTCTTCGGCCTTAGCATCGCCTCGATCATGCCTCCGATGAAATACTTTGGCCTTTTTGCCCTGTTTGGCGTTGCCATTGCGTGGGTCTATTCAATATTCGTTGTACCTGCCCTATTGAGTTTACTCAAGCCCCAAACAAGCCGTGCCTATGGAAAGCGCGCACTGGGGTTCAGAACAAACACACCAGAGCAAATACCCTTGGGCACCCTCTCAGCCAGCAAAACTGACCGCGAACACTCTGACAGTTTCGCCAAAGCCGTCAGTTTGCTTGGTAGAATAACGCTCAACCATCCGCGTCTTTTCTTATTGCTAGGCATGTTCACTATCGGCGCCGGTATACACGGCGGTCTTAAAATAGAAATGGATGAATCTTTAATTAAAGCCTTCCAAAAAGACGAGCCGATTATTATTGCCAATGACGTCATCAACGAAACTTTCGATGGATCTTATTTTCTCGATGTCATGATTGAAACTGAAAACTCAGAGGATCTTTTCAAACCCAGAAATCTGCAAAAAATTGAAGCCCTGCAAAGCCACATGGCATTGCATCCCCTCGTCAAGGGCAGCACATCAGTCGTTGATTATTTAAAACAAATGAATCGCGCTATGCATGCCGACGCCCCCGATGCCTACCGTCTGCCAGATAGCATCGAACTCAATGCTCAATATTTCTTACTCTATTCAATCACTGCGGACCCCACTGACTTTCACGACATTATTGATTACGACTACCGTCTGGCAAATATTCGCATCAGTCTTGAAAAAGAAAATTACAAAACCGTTGCCTCTGTCATTGAATACCTCAATGACTATCTACAAGAAACATTCAACGACCTTCACATCAGCGCTCAACCGACCGGTCGAGCCAATATTAATTACGAATGGATGCAACATCTGGGCGAGGGGCACTTTGTTGGCTTATCAGTCACCCTGGCACTGGTTTATATTATGGCTGCGCTTAGCTTTCGATCTGTCATTGCCGGATTGTTTTGCTTAGCGCCCATTGTTACCACTGTGTTTGGTATTTATGCCTACATGGGGTACGTTGGTGTCCCGCTTTCCGTCAGTTCATCAATGTTTGCCGCCATTGCCATTGGTCTCGGCGTCGATTTTTCAATCCACACTGTCGAACGCCTACAGGTGCTAATTACTCGTAGTAATGCAGTTACCGACAAAACATTGATGGCGTTGTTTCCATCAACCGGACGCGCCCTGCTTTTTAACTTTCTCACTTTGGCATCTGGGTTTGGTATTCTTACTTTCAGTAAAGTCGTTATCCTGCAGGAATTTGGCACTTGTGTTGCCCTATCAATTACCATGAGCTTTCTCGCCAGTATGATTTTATTACCTGCTATGGCAAAGACATTTAAACCAAAGTTTTTGAGCTATGATAACCATCGATAAATGAATTTTATGATTCACAAAAGGAAAAACTCGTTTGAAACAGACCCATCTAATTATTGTTTTAATCAGCATTTTCGCTCTTCCCGTATTGGCCCAAAATCTAACCGACAGCAATGTAAATGGCTTACCAACGGGCGAAGAAATTGCCGCACACATCAATAGTCGCGACGAAGGGAAAGCTGTCAGTCGCAAGCTCAAGATTGAAATGCGTGACAGGAGCGGGAAAATCCGCCAACGTGAAACAATGAGTTACCGAAAATATTTTGCCAAAGAAAAGCGTACGGTTATTTTTTATCTTGCTCCCAAAAATATCAAAGATACCGCTTTTTTAACCTACGATTATAACGATCCAGATCTAGCGGATGATCAATGGCTATACTTGCCGGCTCTGCGCAAAGTAAGGCGTATTTCAGCATCAGACCGGGGCGATTATTTTCTCGGCACCGACATGACCTATGAAGACATCAAGTTAGAAACGAGGGTCTCCACTGCTGACTTTAACTTTCAAACCATCGGCACCTGTAACGCCAAGGGTAAACCCGGGCTAAAAATTGAGGGCATACCAAAAACTCAGGAAATCGCCCGGGAGCTGGGTTATAGCAAAACCCAATCCTGCGTTGATAATGAAATATGGATGGTTCGAACCAGCCAGTTTTGGGACATTAAAGATAACTTACTAAAAACCGTTACTATCAACGATATTGAGAAAATTCAAGGCATTTGGACTCAGAAAAATATTGAAGTTGAAAACCATAAAACCGGACACAGTACAGGCCTAACGTTTAGCGAGGTCGACTACCGCAGTTCAGTGGCAGACGGTATTTTTAACACCAACGCTATGAAACGTGGGCTCTAACACCTTGTCTGTGCTGCCCGACGCAAACCGCAAATTACAACCTGACAAAAAGCGACTATTAACATCACAGGCGGATTGTTATTTTGCGTTTATCAGGGCTGCTATTATTACGGCTTTATGCACGCTATTTAGCGCTTCGCTCTACGCTGCTCAATGGCAAAGCTCAGTGATTAGTAGTGTTCTATGGAGTGCCAGCAGCCATAATTTTAAACAGCAAAACTATCAATTCACTGTTGAGCCCGAATTTATTCTCCGCTTTGATAACAACGCAAAGCTTACAGCACTGGGGCGACTTCGCAGTATTGGCCTCGATGCACTTTCACCAGAAGGCGTTACCGACAAAGCCTACAGCCCCTTCAGTAAACCCCTTTTTATCGGTAACAGTAGCGAGCTTGAGTTACGCGAATTCTACGTCGAATTCCCCAGTGATAACTTTTACTTTACCCTCGGCAAACAACAGGTGGTATGGGGAAAAGCCGATGGATTAAAAGTGCTAGATATCGTCAACCCCCAGTCTTACCGCGAATTTATTCTGGAGGATTTTGACGATTCACGCATCCCACAGTGGTTGGCTAATATTGAGAGCAATTTCAGGGGATGGGATACCCAGTTTTTATGGATACCCGACCAAAGCTATCACATACTGGCAACTGACGATGCTCTGTACACACCCACTTCTCCTCTCATGCTGCCACAATCCCAGGCTGGCGTCAGCAGTGTCGAAGTAAAACCCTTTAAACGCCCAGCACGCACCCTGATGGATTCCGATGTAGGCTTGCGCCTATCGCGCTTTTGGCGGGGTTGGGATCTCACCCTCAACTACCTTTACCAATACGATAACTTTGCCTTACTCTACCAACGCAGGTCACTTACTTCCCACGGTCTTCACGTTGAAATAGAACCCCAATACCGCCGCACCCATGTCCTGGGTGGAAGTTTTAGTAATGCCTTTGATCACTGGGTACTGCGTGGTGAACTGGCTTACTTTAGTAACCGTTATTTTCTCGCCGAAGGACCAAGCACCAGCAATGGCCTCGCCAAAGGCGAAGAGATATCTTACGTAATAGGTCTGGACTGGGCGGGCTTGGAAAACACCCTGATCAGTGGCCAACTGTTTCAAAGTGTCGTTCTGAATCGCCAATCAGCCACAATACGCGACAAAACCGATTCCACTGTATCACTACTGGTGAATCACACTTTGCTCAATGACACTATAGAGCTGCGATTCGTTTGCCTAGCCAACACCAATATCGGCGATGGTCTAGTTCGTTTACGGGCCAGTTATGAATGGCAAGATAACCTTAAGACTTGGATTTCTAATGACACCTATTACGGAAGCAGGGAAGGTATTTTTGGGCAGTTTGACAATAATGACCGCCTTACGCTAGGAATTGAAATGGGGTTTGAGTAAAACCAAGACTGAAAGTCCAGATAATATTGTCAGGCGGAAATCCTCAAAATAAAAAAGCGATTGCAGTGAATCATTGAAGACAGTGACGCCGTTTTACAAATAGTAACGTAGAATAGAATTTAACAATTTTTATTGGGCAGAGTTTACGTTTCGACTAATAGTAACGCCCTGCTCTTCTAGCTGTCGGACAATCTGTGCTGCATTAAGGTTACCATTCGCTGCCAACTTGACAGTACCTTTAACGAGTGAATCGAATTGAGCCCGCACTTTCTCTGATTCAATAACTGCTACATTTTGGTTGTTTTTTACAGCCACAATATTAGACCTTTCCATTGACAACTGTACAAGCTGAAACGCCGTCATGACTAATAACGTAATCGCTATACCAAACAATGGGAAAATTGAACTATAAGCCATGTTTACGCCAAGTGATTTTTCACTAGAGGTCTTTTCAGAGCGCCCAGGTTTTATTTTTGTATTTTCCCCACTCTCAATAGACGAAGAGGGTGATGAAACATTCATCACTTTGACTCCTCGGTAGGAAGGTATAATGATTTTTCAGAAAACTGAATCCCGTGTGCTGACAACAGGTCTTTTAACTTATCATCGCTGGTTTGCGCCGATAAATTCGCCAGCGATTGTATCAACTGATTGCTCAAACGATTTATTTTAATACTGTCATTAATGTACTGCTGACGACTATTAACCTCCCCTTGCACCGATCGATTCGAAAGAAAAAGTGAAATGCTAAACAACACCATAATCAAAGCTAAAGCTACAGTAATGCTCAACAACCAAAACTGTAGCGTCGTTAATGTTTTACTCATTTAATCTGTTTCCGTCGCCTACCAAACACTAGGACCAACAAAGAGCCAGAGATAAAGAGCACTAAAACTCCCGGTTCAGGTACGCTAGCACCGTCAACAATCGATGCAGTAAAGACTAACCTTGCCTCGTCAAAAGCGCCATCATACCCGCTTGTATTAAACCCGAAAGGATTCAATAAAATACTACCTGTGTAATTACCAAGGCCAAGGCTAGAACTATCGAAGGACACCTCCATACCACCCAGTAAATCAAGTGCACCAAGGGCTGTTAATGAATCAAACACGCCTGGTCCACTAAACCCGAAGTCATCAAATCCAAGAAGTCCAAAGACACCCGCATTGGTGAGATCGAACAACCCTGCTAATAAATCAGCCGGCGCAGCCACATCATTAAGCACACCTAAGTTAGCTGTAAATAAACCTGAACCTAGCACAATGGTGCCAAAATCAAGTTCAAATAGCGTATTACTACTGCTTGTCAAACTTCCGTC
>JARGOV010000010.1:31826-37286 GCA_029212965.1 Porticoccaceae bacterium | reverse complement strand
GTGTAGACATTACCAACCACATTCACGACTTGGTCAGCCAGCGATACGTTAGTGGTAAAACCACTGGTGTTAGTGCCGTCAGATTCACCGCTAAACGTCACTGAACCACTTTTCGCACCAGCACTGCTGGTGTCCAGCGCGACACTCACACCCGTATCAGAAGTGCCAGCGTTGATTAAACCTCCAATCATGCCACTTGATGTAACATCTCCAGCATCAGTACGACCTGTTACCGATAGCTGCTCCGAGAAACCATCATTCGTTGCTGTGTTGGCGATAGAAAGACCTTGCGATGCGGTATCACCAACATGTGAATCAGCAAATACGACCGGTGATGGGCTCGCATCCATCTGCGCCAGCCTGAACACCTGACCTGTCACCGCCACATCCTGTGAGGCTAATGGGGTCTGGCCCAGGCCACTAGTGCCAGTACCGTCTGAAACAAAGTCCAGGGTTGCATTGCCCGCTTTATCACCCGCTGTGCTGGTATCAATCGCAACGCTGATAGCGCTGTTATCGGTACCGGCCGCAGCCAACAGGTTGAACGAACCCCCATTGGTTGTTACACCACCACTGGTGCCACCCACGCTGCCGTTCAGGCTTTCAGAGAAGCCATCATTCGGTACATTGTTGGTAATAGAGAGTGCTTGTGAGGTTACTACGTCACCCTCTCGGAAGTTGCCAAAAGCCAGAGGTTGAGCATTGTTAACCAGCGGATTCGCCAGGCGATAAACACCCGCGGTAATGCTTGCCGATACGTTTAGGTCCTGTGAAGGCAATCCGGTAATACCTAAACCGCTGGTACCGGTGCCATCAGAGGCAAAGTTCAGGGTCTGTGTACCGCTCACATTGCCTGCAGCACTGGTATCCACTGTTACTACCATGGCACTGTTATCCGTATCGCCCGCAGCCAGTTGCCCAACCGAACCACCATTGTTTTGGATACGCGCATCAGACGCTGAACCAAAGCTGGCATTCAGGCTTTCGGAGAAGGCATCAGCCGTCGCGCTATTGGTCAGCGATACTGCCTGACTGGCGCTATCACCCACATGCACATTGCCAAAGGCAAAGGCCAATGGGTTGTCTACGGTGGCTTCTGCCAGACGGTAGACGTTACCACTGATGTTGACGGTTTGGCCTGCCAGAGCTGTTTGTCCAAGGCTGTTGATGCCATCACCATCGGACTCCAGGCCTAATGCCGCGGTACCAGTTTTGGCACCCGCTGTGCTGGTATCGATACCCACTACTAGTGAGCTGCTGTCACTACCACTTGCTGCAAGGCCGCTAAAGCTACCGCTGGCGGTTGCATCACCGGTTGTTGAACCCAGACTGGCGTTGAGGTTTTCAGAGAAGCCGTCCGTCGCTGCGGTGTTACTAATAGTTAAAGCAGCCTGTGACAGATCACCGACATGCACATTGCCTAAAACAACTGGTTCAGGGCTATGGGCACTGGCTTCAGCCAGGCGGTAGACATTACCACTTACATTCACGGTCCGGTCAGTCAGCGAAACATTAGTGGTAAAACCACTGGTGTTAGTGCCGTCAGATTCACCGCTAAACGTCACTGAACCACTTTTCGCACCAGCACTGCTGGTGTCCAGCGCGACACTCACACCCGTATCAGAAGTGCCAGCGTTGATTAAACCTCCAATCATGCCACTTGATGTAACATCTCCAGCATCAGTACGACCTGTTACCGATAGCTGCTCCGAGAAACCATCATTCGTTGCTGTGTTGGCGATAGAAAGACCTTGCGATGCGGTATCACCAACATGTGAATCAGCAAATACGACCGGTGATGGGCTCGCATCCATCTGCGCCAGCCTGAACACCTGACCTGTCACCGCCACATCCTGTGAGGCTAATGGGGTCTGGCCCAGGCCACTAGTGCCAGTACCGTCTGAAACAAAGTCCAGGGTTGCATTGCCCGCTTTATCACCCGCTGTGCTGGTATCAATCGCAACGCTGATAGCGCTGTTATCGGTACCGGCCGCAGCCAACAGGTTGAACGAACCCCCATTGGTTGTTACACCACCACTGGTGCCACCCACGCTGCCGTTCAGGCTTTCAGAGAAGCCATCATTCGGTACATTGTTGGTAATAGAGAGTGCTTGTGAGGTTACTACGTCACCCTCTCGGAAGTTGCCAAAAGCCAGAGGTTGAGCATTGTTAACCAGCGGATTCGCCAGGCGATAAACACCCGCGGTAATGCTTGCCGATACGTTTAGGTCCTGTGAAGGCAATCCGGTAATACCTAAACCGCTGGTACCGGTGCCATCAGAGGCAAAGTTCAGGGTCTGTGTACCGCTCACATTGCCTGCAGCACTGGTATCCACTGTTACTACCATGGCACTGTTATCCGTATCGCCCGCAGCCAGTTGCCCAACCGAACCACCATTGTTTTGGATACGCGCATCAGACGCTGAACCAAAGCTGGCATTCAGGCTTTCGGAGAAGGCATCAGCCGTCGCGCTATTGGTCAGCGATACTGCCTGACTGGCGCTATCACCCACATGCACATTGCCAAAGGCAAAGGCCAATGGGTTGTCAACCGTTGCTGTTGCTAAGCGGAAAACCTGCCCAGTTACTGCAACATCTTGTGAAGCCAGGGGAGTCTGACCCAAATTATTGATACCATTACCATCAGATACGAAATCAATAGTGGCAAGCCCAGCCTTATTGCCTGCTGAGCTAGTATCAATATTTACGTTGATACTACCAACATCAGTTCCTTGCGCCGCCAAGCCATTGAATAAACCGCCATTAGAGATAACTCCGCCAGTAACAGCCCCTGCACTGGCATTCAAGTTTTCACCAAAACCATTGTTTAGCGCAGTATTCGTAATCGATACATCCTGAGCTACAGGAATATCACCTACGTGCACATTACCAAATGCAATGGGTTGTCCATTATTAATTTGAGCACTCGCCAACTCATACACAGTACCGCTTACTTGTACATTTACATTTGCGAATATCTCTGCATTACCTGTTACTGCGCCATCGGTCGCTAATTCAACATTTGCAGTACCAGTGCGAACACCAGAACTCGAACTATCCACACTCACTTGAAGAGTCGAGTTATCTGTTGTTTGTGGTGCTAACCCGCTAATAATACCTCCGTTGGTATTAACCTGACCGGTAGTGGCTGTAAATTGTGCATTCGCACCATCAGAGCCAGCGACCGACAAATTACTGACACTGACTCCTGCCAACACTGTGTCACCAATATGCATTTCACCCGTATTGATAACCGTGTTATTAACAAATGAAGCTGCTCTTGCTGTTTCAGTGGAATTACCAAACACCGTATCTACCGCAAAACCAACACCGGGGTTGCTTGTTCTAACATCAAGTTCAACTTGAAGATCTAAATCACCAGACGTATTTGCAGAGTCTGTTACTGATAGGTTATGAGTAACACCATTGAAATAGCTATTTAATGCCGTTTGTGTTGTAAATGTCTGCGTTTCAATAACCGCCCCTTCCTGACGCACGCGAAGAGTCACTTGAAAGTTAGGATCACTAGCAATGTTGCCGGTAATAACAGGGTTCATAAAACCCATCAATAAGTTTTGCTCTCCGGACTGTAACTGAGATAAGTCGACATCGTAGTTAATATCCGTTGTATAGGTACGCGAACTTCCAGAAGTTGCATCGAGAGGAGAGCCCGCACCAAGAACCGCAACGCCATAGACATCACTATTAAGCTGCCCACTGTCAACGTAAGTATGGTTATTGTGCGTACCTGTAATATCAAAATTAGCGTGAACTGCATTTGCCGCTATCATCGGCAAACTCACTGTGCTGGTTGGTGCCGCATAGGCCAGAGCCACTGCTGATTTACCTGCAGCATCATTAATGGTAAACCCTGGCCCTGTATATTGCGCTCTCGCTTCTGTAGTCACCGAGCTTGAAACAGGAGCAGAGGCGATAGCATTTACATCATTCACCAGGAAACCATTAGATGTACCCCCGGTAGCATTACTTGTGGCAGAACCACTTACCCCAGATGCATCAGCAGTCGCAAAAGCGCTTCCACCTAAACCACCAACAGCACCTGAAACACCCGTACCACCGGTACCTCCCGCAGCAGTCGCTACAGCAGATGTAAAGCCAATGCCAGTTGCCGTAGCGCTGGCGGTGCCATTACCCCCAGCACCACCGGATTCACCGACACCACGACCCGTACCACCATTACCTCCACGGCCATTGGCGGAGGCAATGACATTTTGTGCCGTACCGGCACCCGCGGCATTGCTACCACTGGCATTGGAGATCGCATCGCCACCCGCACCACCACTACCGGTACCACTGCTCACAGTACCACCGGTACCACCATCGGCGTCATCGCGGACATTCACATGACTATTGCCGCTGGCAATACCCGTCGAGCTGCTGGTGCCCGTACCACCGGCACCACCGTCACTGCCCGCCCCGTTCGTTACACCACCACCGTGGCCACTGCTAAAGGCAGCAAAACCATCAACATCAATACTGTTGCCATCCCCACTGGTACTCGCGGTGGCGGTGGAGAAGGAGTTACCTCCATCACCACCATCGGCACCATTGCGGCCCACACCACCGGTGCCACCTCGGGCATCGGTTTGTACCCGGGCGCTACCACCATTATTCGTGGCACTGCTAATCGCGGTGCCATCGGCGCCGTTGGCTGCCTGGCCCGTCGCAGCATCGCGTTCACCACCATTACCACCAAAGCCTTGCGTATTCACAGACAAGGCGCTGGGCTTGATCGCATCCGCCGTGACGTCTTTACTCAGTGAACTGAATGCTGAACCTGCAGTGCCATTGAGGCCGCTATCGACCGCGCCGCTGTTGCCACCGCTGATATTTTGGGTCAGCGTTAAACTACCGCTGGTTGAACCATCGACTTTGTCGGTCATCGCTATACTGGCGCCATCACCGGCATTACCACTGCCCGACGCTGCACCACCATTACCCCCGTTGGCCGCGCCGGTGACATTGACCGTGCTACCACTGCTGGAGGTGCCATTAACGGTATCGGTCGCTAAAGCAGTACCCAGTGTTGCAATACCCGCATCACCGGCATCACTGCCACTGAATCCTGCACCGCCGTTGCCACCATTGGCCGTGGCTGTGACGGTTAAGGTACCGCCGCTATTCGTGCCAGTCGCTTCGGCATTGCCGATACCACCATTGCCGGCGCTACCGCCGCCATCACTGCTACCACCGGCACCACCGGTACCGGTTTGTGTCAGGCTTAAGGTGCCCGTGCTACTGCCACTCAGGGCATTGACCGCATCGCCGTTGCCACCCAGGCCACCGTTAGCGCCTGTAGCGCCTGCACCACCAGTACCACCCGTAGCCGTGCCCGTGACCGTCACTGCACCACCACTGGTTGAGGTGCCATTGACTGTACCCAGGGTGCCATTACCCCCAGCACCACCGGATTCACCGACACCACGACCCGTACCACCA
>JARGOV010000010.1:0-31726 GCA_029212965.1 Porticoccaceae bacterium | reverse complement strand
GGTGCCATTACCCCCAGCACCACCGGATTCACCGACACCACGACCCGTACCACCATTACCTCCACGGCCATTGGCGGAGGCAATGACATTTTGTGCCGTACCGGCACCCGCGGCATTGCTACCACTGGCATTGGAGATCGCATCGCCACCCGCACCACCACTACCGGTACCACTGCTCACAGTACCACCGGTACCACCATCGGCGTCATCGCGGACATTCACATGACTATTGCCGCTGGCAATACCCGTCGAGCTGCTGGTGCCCGTACCACCGGCACCACCGTCACTGCCCGCCCCGTTCGTTACACCACCACCGTGGCCACTGCTAAAGGCAGCAAAACCATCAACATCAATACTGTTGCCATCCCCACTGGTACTCGCGGTGGCGGTGGAGAAGGAGTTACCTCCATCACCACCATCGGCACCATTGCGGCCCACACCACCGGTGCCACCTCGGGCATCGGTTTGTACCCGGGCGCTACCACCATTATTCGTGGCACTGCTAATCGCGGTGCCATCGGCGCCGTTGGCTGCCTGGCCCGTCGCAGCATCGCGTTCACCACCATTACCACCAAAGCCTTGCGTATTCACAGACAAGGCGCTGGGCTTGATCGCATCCGCCGTGACGTCTTTACTCAGTGAACTGAATGCTGAACCTGCAGTGCCATTGAGGCCGCTATCGACCGCGCCGCTGTTGCCACCGCTGATATTTTGGGTCAGCGTTAAACTACCGCTGGTTGAACCATCGACTTTGTCGGTCATCGCTATACTGGCGCCATCACCGGCATTACCACTGCCCGACGCTGCACCACCATTACCCCCGTTGGCCGCGCCGGTGACATTGACCGTGCCGCCACTGACGGATGAGCCCGAGACTGAACCTAAGGTCGCGTCACCGCCATTACCGGCATTACCCGCTGTTGGATTTCCGCCCGTACCGCCACCATTACCACTGGCTCCACCAGCGCCACCGTTGCCGCCATTTGCGGTTGCTGAAACGGTAGCAGTACCTGTGCCAGTATTATTAACCAGAGCTGAGGCAGTTGCGTCACCACCATTAGTAGCATCGCCACCATCACCAGGCTCTCCGGTACCCGATGCAAAGCCACCACTACCGCCTGCCCCTCCTGTACCACCATTAGCTGTTGCAGTAGCTGAACCGTTACCCGTAGCCACTGTTGTATCTGCCACGGCATCTGCATCACCCGCCAGGGCAGCATCACCACCATCGCCACCATTGGAATTGGTTGGTGAACCCTGGCCGCCTGCTCCACCCCGGCCACCAACACCGCCATTGGCAGTAGCGGTGTTGGTCGCATCGGTATTAGTTGTCGTTGCATTCGCTGTGGCATCAACACCAACCGTACCAGAACCACCGTCAGAACCCGGATTGCCCGTACTGCCAGCGATTCCCGTTGTGCCGTTTGCGCCTGTTTGATTGTCAGTGGCCGCCCATACCGGCTGATAACAGGGGGCAAAAGCAAGAATTATACTTATAGAATAAGAAATAAAAGAGTGGCGTTTGTTAGCCTTTTTTGCTTTGACGTTATTAGAAGAAACAGCCATTGTCATGTAGTCCTTTATATATTTTTACCCATTCCTTCCGCCAAAAGCACGACAAACAACAGCGACAGGCTGGCAAACACCATTGATATTGCAAGCACATATGCAAGCTATACGCCATATATATTTTTTTAAATATAATCAACAGCTTGCCGAAGATCTGAGAGAACAATCAACCGGAAACATCGAGCTGAAAGCAGATGTGTAAAAAAAACTGACACTTACCTATTACAAACCCCTTGGCAATTTTCTCGAGGCATACATACTATTACGCCAATAAATGCCAATTAAATAGGTGGTTAGCGCTAGTTTATGAATAGACTCTATAATTCTGAACTAAAAAAATAGCTGTAAAAAAACCTGACAGTAAAATTACATGAGAGTGACTAATAATTGGTTGAAAAAAAAGATTAAGGTGTTTGCAAAATATATTAGCAACAAATGGCATTGCCACAATTTACAACCCCGTCTCGTTATCACGCTTTACTTTTAGCTGAATTATGTGTGAGTATTTACACGCTCAAAAAGGAAGATAATCGAAATGAAGACCCCTAAAAACCGTCTCTCGGCACTGAAGAAACTAGCGTTAGGCGCTGCTATGATAGTTTTATTGTCATGCACAGGGGATGAAAAACAGCTTCTTCCCAGCAACTCGGAGAATGAAAAAATTGCCATGGATACTACTTTAGCTTTTGCTAAAGCTGTCAATGCCAACGACCTTTCTTTATTTAGAAACCAAACAACCAAAGAATTTAAAACCACGTTCACTCATGAACAATTTGAACAGGCGTTTAGTGGTTTTATTGAACAAAAAATCAATCTATTACCGGTTGCTAATCTAAAAGCACAGTTTCGCGACCCTCCCTCTTTAAGTAATGACGGTGTCTTGACCCTCACTGGTTATTTCCCAACAAGACCTTCGCAGGTTGAGTTCGACTATAGTTTTTTATGGCGCAATAATGAGTGGAAGGTCTCGGGCATTAGCTTAGAAATAAACCCTGTCAACGTCACCAAGCGCTGATATTTATCTAGCAAGCGTCATTATTGTGCTCTATTAAGCACAAAATAGGACAGCTAGCCCCGCCCTAAATAAGGTTGAGAAACCGGCAAAATCACCGATTCAAATAGGTTGACATGGTCGGGTAGTGAGGCCATGGTCACCACCAATTCGGCCAGATCATCAACTGCCATCACCCCCTCTGTCTCAGGCACCTGCGGGGATTTTTCCCAAATATCAGTCATCACATTACCGGGGTTAATACAGCACACAGCAATATTATAGGCGCGCAATTCTAGTGCCAGCGCTTTTGTCAAACCTGTGACGGCAAATTTTGAGGTCGTGTAGGGTGAGCTTTTCACTCGCGGCATTTGCCCTGAGATACTGCCAATATTAATAATTCGCCCTTTCTTAGCCGGTTTCATTAGGCGCGCGGCACCACGACAGCAAAGAAACATACCGTTGACATTGACATCTTGTACCTGACGCCAGCTATCGTAACTGAGCTCATCGATGCGACCCGCTATCGCCATACCGGCATTATTGACGAGAATATCCAGTCCCTGTTTGTGTTCTGCCACCCGTGCAAACAAGTCATCTACAGAGGCTTCGTTGGTAATATCGCAAACACAGACCTCGACCTGCCCCCCTGCCGCACGAATTTTTGCGGCCACAGTATTCATTTTTTCTTCATCACGGGAGGCGAGAATCACCTTACAGCCCTGCTTGGCCAGTGCGATGGCAATGCCCTTGCCAATGCCCTTGCTAGCGCCGGTGACAACGGCGAGTTTATTGTCGAGTGATTGCATGTTGTGCCTCAATTTTTGTTGTGTGGATTAATAACGATTTAATAAAAAGGCGCCAATAGGCGCCTCGAAAAAGGTGGCGCAATTTTTAGGTGTTGTGCCCGTTTTTAATCAGTTCATCAACCACTGAAGGGTCAGCCAGGGTGGAGGTATCCCCCAGGTTGTCCAATTCATTGGCTGCGACTTTACGCAAAATTCGACGCATGATTTTACCCGAGCGCGTCTTGGGCAAACCGGGGGCCCATTGAATTAAATCGGGCTTGGCAATGGCGCCAATTTCTTGCACGCACATGTCGACAAGCTCTTTACGCAATGCTTCAGAAGGTTCAGAGCCACCCATCAAGGTCACATAGGCATAGATGCCCTGGCCCTTGATGTCATGGGGATAACCTACCACCGCCGCTTCGGCGACCGCCTCGTGCAACACCAGTGCACTCTCGACTTCGGCGGTGCCCATACGGTGCCCAGACACATTGAGTACATCGTCAACACGACCGGTAATCCAGTAGTAACCGTCGGCATCGCGACGTACACCATCACCAACAAAATAATAGCCCGGATAGGTGGCAAAGTAAGTGTCGATGGTGCGCTGGTGGTCACCGTAAATTGTACGGATTTGCCCCGGCCAGGACGCTTTAATCACCAGGTTGCCCTCACAGACACCTTCGAGTTCTTTACCATCGGCATCCACCACAGCGGGTTGAATGCCAAAGAACGGCAAGGTGGCAGAACCCGGTTTGAGATCAGTAGCCCCAGGCAATGGCGTCAACATAATGCCGCCGGTTTCCGTCTGCCACCAGGTATCGACAATAGGACAGCGCGATTCACCAATCACTCGATAGTACCACTCCCAGGCTTCAGGGTTGATCGGCTCACCCACAGAGCCGAGTAACTTGAGCGATGAACGGGACGTCTTTTTCACAAAGTCATCGCCGGCACCCATTAGAGCGCGCAGTGCCGTCGGTGCAGTATAAAACTGATTGACCTGATGCTTATCGATCACTTGCCAAAAGCGCGAAGCATCGGGATAAGTCGGTACGCCTTCAAACATAACGGTCGTGGCACCATTGCACAGTGGCCCGTAAACGATATAGCTATGACCTGTCACCCATCCGACATCGGCGGTGCACCAGTAAATATCACCCTCTTTGTAATCAAAGACATATTTGTGGGTCATCGCCGCCTGTAAAAGGTAGCCGCCAGTGGTGTGCAAGACACCCTTAGGTTTGCCCGTTGAGCCGGAGGTATAGAGAATAAAAAGGGGATCTTCGGCATCCATCGACTCAGGCACGCAATCAGTATCTGCCGAGGCAATTGCTTGGGCGTAATGAATATCGCGTCCTTCCTGCCACGCCACCTCACCGCCAGTGCGCTCAACAACCAAGCAGGTATGGACGTTGGGGCACTGCTCAAGGGCAATATCGGCATTGCTCTTTAAGGGCACACTACGGCCACCGCGTAAACCTTCATCAGCTGTGATCATTAACTGACAATCGGCATTGAGAATACGATCTTTCAAGGCATCTGGGGAAAAGCCACCAAATACCACAGTGTGTACGGCACCAATGCGCGCACAGGCAAGCATTGCGTAGGCGGCCTCGGGGATCATCGGCATGTAAATACAGACGCGATCACCTTTCTTAATACCACGAGCTTTCAGCACATTGGCGAGCTGACAAACCTCGCGATGCAACTCTCGATAAGTGATGTTTTTATCGACGCTGGGGTCATCCCCCTCCCAAATGATGGCCGTTTGATCACCGCGAGTCGCAAGATGGCGGTCTATGCAGTTAACAGTGACATTCAGTTTTCCGCCGCTAAACCAGGCCGCTTGCGCCTCGCGCAAATCGTATTTGCAGACTTGGTCCCAGTTTTTATCCCAGTTCAGAAATTCGGCAGCCTGCTCTGCCCAGAAGGCATCGGGATCATTGATGGAGTGCTGATACATCTCCTGGTAAGTTTCTTTATTAATATAGGCGCTATTGCGCCAGGCATCAGGCACCGGATGAACGGGAAATTCAGACATACTACCCCCTGTAAACGTCAGTTATGACAGCTAAGAAAAGACCTCCATTTTGTCACAATGGGGTGCTTTGTCATAGCGAGAGGGTGAGCAAAAAGGGGGAATAGACTTTAGGTTAATAGCACACCAAGCCCCGCAACAGCAGGGCTATCGATCAGGATACCGCTTGTACAGGAATAGTGTTGGTGGTGCGCTCAACACTGTTATCTTTATGTAAATAGACCAACTTAGGCTTGTGCTCAGCCATTTCAGCTTCGTTAAATTGGCCGTAAGTGGCAATGATAATTCTATCGCCAACCTGTACTCGCCTTGCTGCTGCACCGTTCATGGAGATGGTACCACTGCCCGCCTCTGCCTGAATGATATAGGTGGTAAAGCGTTCACCATTGTCGACATTGTAAATATCAATCTGTTCAAATTCGCGCATGCCCGCCAATTTAAGCAGGTCACTATCAATGGCACAGGAGCCGTCATACCACAGCTCAGCTTGAGTAACAGAGCCCATATGTAACTTGGCTTTCAACATGTTGCTCAACATAAATAAACCTCTACTTCTTCGCTTCTGCCTGTTGTGTCAAGGCATTGACCTCGCCGAGCGTCAAGCTGATATTATCAATAAGACGCGCGCCCTTAGTAAACATCGCACCCAGTATGGTCAACTGGTTATCATCGTGCGCTGCCGGCTCCAGTGTTTTCGAGTTGCGAATACTAACATAATCTGTACGAAAACCACTGTTTTCAAGTGTTTTGTCTGCCTGAATTTCAAGCGTCGTAAAATCCCGCTCGCCATTCTCAATTTGATCGCGACACCAGCACAAGACTTCGTAAAGCACTTTCACCCGAGGGCGCTCATCTTCCCCCAGATAACCATTGCGCGAGCTAAGCGCCAGGCCATCAAAATCACGCGCAATAGGCGCACCTATAATGTCCACGGGAATACATAAATCTTCTACCATGCGCCGAATTACCGCCAATTGTTGGTAGTCTTTAATACCAAAAATCGCTGTGTCGGGCTGTACGATATGCAGCAACTTCGAGACCACGGTAGTGACACCTTCAAAGTGACCAGGACGGCTTGCGCCACAGAGAATATCAGTCATGGTGGGCACGACGACACGCGTTTGGTCGGCCATGCCATTGGGGTAAATTTCATTTTCATCGGGGTGAAAAAGAAAATCACAGCCCTCAGTTTCAAGCTTTTTTGCATCATCTTGAAAAGTACGCGGGTATTTTTCCCAGTCTTCATTGAGGCCAAACTGTAGAGGGTTAACAAAAATGCTGACGACAACGACATCGCACTGCGCCTTAGCCTGACGCACCAACTGCAAATGCCCTTCGTGTAAATTACCCATGGTGGGTACAAAACCAATAGACTCGCCATTTAGGCGCCGCGCTCTTATATCAGAACGCAAGCCAGAAACTGTATGGTAGATATTCATTCGACTCTATAATTCCCTATGTTATACGAGGCCATGAACATTAGTCCTCTGTAAAATAATCCCGCGCTAGGTTTTCAAAACGCGTGTATTTGCCAACAAAAGCTAGCTTAGAAGTGCCAATGGGGCCATTGCGCTGCTTGCCAATAATGATTTCGGCTATGCCCTTATCCTGACTTTCCTCGTTATACACCTCGTCGCGATAAATAAAGATAATGACATCGGCATCCTGCTCAATGGCACCAGAGTCACGTAAGTCTGAGTTGATCGGCCGCTTATTGGGACGTTGTTCAAGATTACGACTCAATTGAGAAAGTGCCAAAACCGGACAATTAAACTCACGGGCGATAATTTTTAAATCTCGTGAAATTTGCGAAATCTCCTGCACCCGACCATCGGCCTTGGTGCTGGAACTCATCAACTGCAAGTAATCGATCATGATCATCGCAGGACTACCGTGTTCACGACTCAGCTGGCGAATACGGTTGCGTAACTCCATGGGGCTAATGCCCGGCGTATCGTCGATAAACAGTGGACGATCTTTCAACCGCGCTGCAGCCCCTGCCAACCGGGTAAAGTCATCAGGGTCGAGATTACCGTTACGCATTTTCGTTTGATCGATCTTACCCATTGACGATAACAAACGAATCACCAGCTGATTAGCAGGCATCTCCAAACTAAATACCAATACGGGGTTTTCCTGGTGGAGCATGGCGTGTTCGACCAAGTTCATTGCAAACGAGGTTTTACCCATGGAGGGACGACCCGCAATAATCACCAAATCAGCTAACTGCCAGCCAGAAGTACTATCATCTAACTCATTAAAACCCGTACTCAGGCCAGTAATATCGGCATCACTGGAAAAGAGTTGCTCTATGCGATCAACGGCCTGGCGCAGTAAATCTGTGACATTTTGAAAGCCACCTTCTTTCGGCCTGCCTTCAACCACCTCGAGCAGTCGGCGTTCTGCCTCAGCAAGTAACTTGCCACTGTCCCAACCCAAAGGGTTATAGCCTTTTTGTGCGATGTCACTCGCGGCCAGAATAAGTTTTCGGACAATAGAGCGCTCGAGAATAATCTGGGCGTAGGCGCTGATATTTTCAGAACTCGGCGTATTGCGAGCAATTTTGACCAAGTAACTTTCGCCCCCTGCTTCTTCCAGGAGGTTTTGTGACTTCAGTGCTTCGGAGAGAGTAATTGGATCGAGAGGCTGATCTTTATCAGTCAGCGCTTTCATGGTCTCAAAAATCAGGCGGTGATCCTGACCATAGAAATCTTCTTCGGTGATTAGCGAGGCCACACTATCGAAGGCATCGTTGGCCAACAGCAATGCACCGAGGACAGCCTGTTCCGCCTCTATGGAGTGCGGCAACTCCGGTATTTGTGTAATAGCCGTGGCAAGCTCAGTCATACTTAAGCCACAGACAGCGGCCCTTGAAGCCAGTGTCAAGGGACAGAATATTCACAGAAATCACAAGAGCAACGGCAACATGACAGGCTATTGGATAGTTAACTCGGCTTTGCACGAGAGTATTCATAACAAAGGAATTTTCGCACCTGACACTTAATAGTTGGCCAGCAATTGTGCCAACAAATGGTGACTGACTACAAGCCGTCAGGTAAAACCTGTACGGCCTGTAGCACTGCAGAAGACTTATTCTTCTTCTGCAACAACAACCTGAATAGATGTTAATAAATCACTGTGCAACTGAATGGTGACTTCAAACTCGCCAAGTTCTCGCAGGGGCCCCTCTGGCATTTTCACCTCGCTCTTAGCCAATTCAACACCAGCGGCGCTGACGGCTCCAGCAATATCTCGAGCACCAATAGAACCAAATAGCTTACCCTCGTCACCAGCAACAGCACTAATAGTAACACTCGCCAATTGGGCCAGTTCAGCAGCACGGGCCTCAGCTTTGCCGAATTTATCGGCGGCGGCGGCTTCTAACTCAGCGCGGCGTTGCTCAAAATCGGCTAAGTTAGCCTCAGTAGCGAAAACAGCCTTGCCCTGAGGAATCAGAAAATTACGGCCAAAGCCAGCTTTTACAGCAACTTTGTCACCGATAGCACCTAGTTTACCTACTTTTTCTAATAATATTACGTCCATCATTCACCTCTTAAATCATGCTATTCATGACGACCGGCGTGCTGCCAATCGCGAACGAAAATCCATCACGCTGTCGAGAAATCCCAACCCGATCAGCACCGAACTCAAAGGACCCAGTAATAACACCAAGCCCATGTAAAACGCCACCAACCAACGCGTACCCAGCTGTGCAAAAGCGATACTGTGATGCACCAATGCCACGCCACTCAACAATAGAGGCAGGCCTACTAAATTGCCCCAGGTTACATACTCCTGACCAAGTACATAGCAAACCATCAACGCCAGAAACAGCAGCGACGCACTGAGCTTGTCAAAACGCAGGGCGTGAAACTCCACACGAAAGCCACCGGGGTTATATAACAGCGACTGCCACCAACGTGCCAATAAAAGTGCTGCAACTGCCGTCAAGGCAATAACCCAAGCTAGTAAACCTGCGATAAACAAATTGCTCGGTTCAAAGACCAGCGCATTATTCTGCTGCTGTAACTGGCCAAGCATTTCATTCAAGGTTTCGCGCATGGCGCCCACCTGCGCCGCCAGTAATAACTTCATCACCAGCCCACTTAGCACACTCACACCGAGTATCACTTTCAGTGCGCTTGTCCAGCTGCGAGTCTGATTCAAAGCACTCGCGCCGATCAATACCACCACCACTGAAAATATTGAGGCCCAAACCATCGCGCCGCTCATATTTCCCGCGCTCACCAAAATAACCAGAGGCAATACAGCCCAAAGTAATACCAAACAACCCTCGGTGAGACCTTGCCTCAACACCACCAAGCCAACAGCAGCAGGGCTCACCAAGGGTAAAAAATTACCCAGTAGTGCAACCAAAGCCGCCTTAAAGCGGCCAGCCATAATAAATTCAGCTAGAGCGCGCATCGATGTAGGCAGTGTCTATTTCGTTGGTTTATTTGTGGCCGTCAGTGTAGGGCAGCAAAGCAAGAAAGCGGGCTCTTTTAATTGCTGTCGCCAACTGGCGCTGGTACTTAGCTTTGGTGCCAGTAATTCTGCTGGGCACAATCTTCCCTGTTTCGGAAATATTCGCTTTTAGAGTGTCGAGATCTTTGTAGTCAATCTCGGTAACACCCTCAGCAGTAAAACGGCAAAACTTACGACGACGGTTAAAACGTGCCATGGCTTATTCCTCCGCTTCGGCAGTTGGGGTTTCGGTGGCAGCTTCGGGCGCTTGATCAGCAGCTTCAGCTTCGGCTTTTTTCTTCGCTTCTTCGCGGGAAGCACGCTCGGCTTCACGACGGGCACGACCTTCTTTTTCAGCCTTCTCAGAAGCCTCGGCCTTCATGATATCGGTCTCTTCAGTGATCGCACTATCACGGCTAATCACCAAATTGCGCAATATCGCATCGTTATATCGGAAGGTTGCAGTGAGTTCGTCGAGCTCTTTTTGACCGCACTCAACGTTCATCAAAACATAGTGGGCTTTGTGGATTTTCTGAATTGGGTAAGCGAGATGACGACGCCCCCAGTCTTCCAGACGGTGGATCGCTCCGCCGTTAGCAGTCACAATAGACGTGTAGCGTTCCACCATGCTGGGAACCTGCTCACTTTGATCCGGATGTACTATAAAAATTATTTCGTAATGGCGCATTATGCCTCCTTACGGGTTAAAGCCACCCACTATTAGTGGTGTGGCAAGGAGAACCCCAGCAACAAGCCGGGATCGGGGGCGCGAATTCTAGGGTAAGTCCGCTTAAATAGCAATCATTGCAACAGTGCTCGTTCGCAGACTAAAAGAACTATCGCCATAAAGCCGCCAAACCCTGTATAAAAAGAGCTGACCTAAGCAGCCCTTTTTTTTAATATTTCTTCTAAACGCTTTATTAAAACTAGTAAGAACGTGGCAAGCCCAGTACGTTTGTAGAAATAAAATTGAGGATCATGTTCTGACTCACCGGTGCCAAGCGCGGCAACATCGCCTCACGCATCAAACGTTCAACATGATATTCCTTGGCGTAGCCCATGCCACCGTGGGTCATTACCGCTTGTTGGCAAGCTTTAAAACCCGCCTCTGCCGCAAAGTACTTGGAGCCATTAGCCTGTGCACCACACTCAAGACCATTATCATAGCGTGACGCAGCAGACATAATCAGCATGTAGGCGGCTTCAAGCTCTACCCAGTTTTCCGCTAGTGGGTGCTGAACCGACTGATTCATGCCGATGGGTCGGCCAAACACTTCACGGTCTTTCGCATATTGAGTAGCGCGTTCAAGAGCACTACGGCCCATACCAACGGACTCTGAGGCCAGCAACATACGCTCTGGGTTCAAGCTGTGGAGAATATAGCGAAAGCCCTTACCCTCTTCACCAATCAGGTCGGCTTTGGGCACAACAAGGTTGTCATAAAAAGTCATATTGGAGTTGACGCACTTGCGGCCCATTTTTTCAATTTCTTTAATTTCGACATGTGCTGGATCCATGTCAGCGTAAAACAAAGAAATGCCTTCATGAGGCTTCGCGCACTCTTCACGGGGTGTGGTGCGCGCCAACATCATAATTTTATCGGCCTGCTGGGCGGTGGTGGTCCATATTTTTTGGCCGTTGATAATGTAGTTATCACCGTCACGCTTGGCGAAGGTTTCAATGCGCGTGGTATCGAGACCGGCATTGGCCTCGGTAACACCAAAACACGTTTTCTGCTTACCCTGGATCAAAGGCGGCAACCAACGCTGTTTTTGCTCATCGGTACCAAACTTAACAATGGGATGGGGGCCAAAAATATTGATATGCACAGCTGAGGCCGCCGACATACCACCGCCCTCAGCAATAGTCATCATCATCAGTGCTGCTTCAGTAACACCCAGGTTTGAGCCGCCGTATTCTTCAGGCATGGTAATACCCAGCCAGCCACCTGCAGCCACTGCTTGATAGAAGTCTTCGGGGTATTCGCCGCTTTTATCGTGCTCAAGCCAATAGTCGTCATCAAAATCTTTCATCAAGCTTTTTATGCTATCGACGATGGCCTGCTGTTCACTACTCAGTGAGAAATCCATTACATAACCTCTTTTTCGTCTTTCAATTCAAAAATATTTTTTGATACGTTTTAGTATTAACGCGCATCGGTTACGGCGGTAATGCGCGGCCACAACCCCTCAGCTCCCCAGTTCAGAACCTCTTGACCGAGGCGACGCGCCCAAATCACATCGCTTCCGAACTCATCGCGCCACGACCACAGGCGGCGTGTCAGATGATGCAAGCGATGCTCGTAAGTAAAGCCCATCGCGCCATGTACCTGATGGGCAACAGCTGCGCCGTTGTTTACGGCTTCCTCGAGGCGGGTTTTTGCAGTGGCTATTTCTATCCAGGCTTCGTGATCAATGCTTGGAGCTCGCGCCACTGCCTCAGCCGCAGCGTCAGCAGCAGCGTTTATCGCAGCGACTTCACCCGCAAAAGCCGCTATCGAGTGTTGCAAAGCCTGGAATTTGCCGATGGCACGTCCAAACTGCACTCGTTCCATAGAATACTCGATGGTCAATTCCAACGCCGTGCTTAGAGCACCTGCCGCTTGCACACAACGGATCAAAGCCCCCATAGCCTCGACATTCTCACCATTAAAGTCACTACCCGGCTCGCCAATTTGCGCCACGTTCACCGCATTAAAAGTGATGGTATCTGCAGGCTCACCCGCCAGGTTGGTCTGTTCACTCAATTCACATTGCTCAGTAGCGACTTGCACAACCTGTGCCTTGCCAGCCACTTCAACCAGAGCCACAATTTGTTTTGTGTGACGTGCATAGGGGACGCCCTTCGCACTACCACTGAGTTTTCCATCGCTCAGACTCAACTCACCGATGGCAACTGTCGCGGTTTCACCGCTAACTTGCAGACCCGCTTGCGCTAGCAACCATCCAGCAAAAAGTGTTTCCGCAAGGGGTACCGGGGCCGCAGCAGCACCAGATGCTTTTATTACGGCAAAACCATCAAGAATACTCGCACCAATACCGCCATTGTCTTCCGGCACCCAGGTCAGGTTTAAACCGGATTCACTAACCGCTTGCCACAGTGCTTCAGGCCAAGTTCCCGCCTCGGCTTCATTGATCGCCTCGGGAGTGCTCAGGTCGGCGAAAATACGATTGGCGGTATCAAAAATAATGTTGTCTGAATCTGTCATTCTACTATCCTTTTTCTAAGGCCAATCGGCTTAACGAATACCCAGCTGACGAGCAATCATGCCCTTCAATACCTCATTTGTACCGCCTCGTAAGGTAGACGACGGCACGCGTAAAACGCCCTCACGCAATAGCGTTGGCAATAAACCTGCAGACGAATAGAGTACATTCTGTGGCAATATACGACGCAGCTTTTCAAGCAGCTCGCGCTCAAAATTGGTGCTCATATCTTTAACGAGAGCGGCTTCCATTTCTGGCGACGACCCCTCCTGAAGCAAACCGGCAATACCCAATGACATACGACGCAAGGTTTTGATTTTAGCCACCACCTGACCGAGTATTTCAGCAGTTTGATCCGTCGGATGATTGACCAATAGACGCATCGCCTCTTGCAACACGATAAAAGTACTGAGAAAACGCTCGGGGCCGGAACGTTCAAGAGCTAGTTCGCCCACGACCATATTCCAACCACCACCGACTTCGCCTAGTACGTAAGCATCGGGAACAAACACATCTTCAAAATTGGTTTCGTTAAAATGTACTTGTCCGCCGATATCAGCAATGCCGCGTACTTCCACACCCGGCGAGTTCAAGTCGATAATAAATTGTGACAAGCCCTTGTGCCGGGCCGAGGTATCGAGAGGCGAGGTGCGCAGCAAAGTAATCATGTAGTCACAGCCCGTGCCGTGTGCACCGGTTGACCATAGTTTGGTGCCGTTGACCTTCCAGCCACCCTCCACTTTTTCAGCACGGGTTGATACCGAGGCGAGATCAGATCCGCTACCCGGCTCACTCATGCCAATCGCACAAAAGCATTCACCGGCCACAATGCGCGGAATAATGGCATCGCGTACTTCGGGGTCAGCATGCTTAATAATTTGCGGACCGCTTTGACGGTCGGCAATCCAGTGGGCCATAACGGGGGCACCCGCAGCCAGCATTTCCTCAGTGACGACATAACGCTCGAGAAAACTGCGTCCGTGACCGCCATACTTCTTATCCCAGGTCATACCCAGCCAACCGCGCTGACCCAGCTTATGGCTGAACTGAGCACTCATACCACCTGCCCAGCAATCAGCCATTGGCGTATAACCGCCATTAGCTCGCTCCTCGGCAAGGAACTCCCGAACCTCTTGTCGCAACTGTGTTGCCTCAGCGGGCATTTCGACAAAGGGAAAACGAAATCGGGTTACAGACATACCTTGATTCTCCATTAAAACTTCGTTGCGGGCGAGAATACGCCCCAGGAAAGTCCGCTTACGCCCTCTTCTCCAATAGTAAAAAAACGAGGGCGCTAACGTCTAACATCAACCCGCGATTGGGTACGGGTTGATGTTATGCACTAGCTAAGATCAAGCACCGGTTAAAATTGCTTTTTCTTCGGTGTACTCAATTAAACCACTTGCACCCCACTCACGACCGTTGCCGGACATTTTATAACCACCAAATGGCGCAGCAAAACTAAACGCAGGACCGTTCACTTTGACCTGGCCAGCACGCAATTGACGGGCGATGCGCATTTGGGTCTCTTTGCTTTCGGCCCAAACACCGCTGGATAAACCAAAGTCGGAGTCATTGGCCAAACGGATAGCCTCAGCCTCGTCTTTGTAAGGAATAAAGCACAGTACTGGGCCAAACACCTCATTGCGCGCAATAGGCATATCATTGGTAACATCACCGAGAATAGTGGGTCGTACAAAGGCACCTTTATCAATGCCCTCAGGTAACTCGCTACCGCCAGTTACCAAACGAGCACCATTAGCCAATGCATCATCAATCATCTTGGTCACCGAAGCACGTGCCTTCATTGAGCTCAACGGGCCAAGGAAGGTGTCGGTCGACGTAGGATCACCCACTACTAGTCGCTCACTGACCTTTTTCGCCACTGCCAGTGCTTCTTCGTATTGGGACTCATGAACAAAGATGCGGCTCAACTGCACGCACATTTGGCCAGAATTAAACATAGAGTCCTTCACCACATACTTGGTCGCTTTTTCAATTGGCGCATCCTCGGCAATAATAAAGGCCGATTTACCACCCAATTCCTGACAAACCCGCTTGACGGTGTTCGCCGCTGATTTGGCAACATCGACACCCACTTCGGTCGAGCCGGTAAAGGAAACGAGGTCTATTTCGGGATGCGAGCTCAACTCATCACCAATCATCGAGCCTTTACCCGGTAACAGGTTGAAAACGCCAGGAGGTAAACCGACTTCGTCACACACTTGGGCAAAAATATAGGTCGACAACGGTGTCTGTTCACTGGGTTTCAATATGCAGGTGCAACCGGCCGCCAGTGCTGGGCCCACCTTGGCAATCACCTGAAACAAAGGAAAGTTCCAGGGTGTAATAAAGGAACAAACACCAATCGCTTCTTTAACGGTAATATAACCTTCTTCGTGTTCCTTAACCTCATCCATGGTTTCAGCTAAATTGCCAAAAATTTTCAAGCCGGAAATAGGACCAAGCACCTGAATACCGAGAGCGAAGTGAACGGGAATACCCATCTCCTGTGAAATCAATGAAGCCATTTCATCTTTACGCTCTTTGAGCTTGGCACAAATCGCATCAATATAGGCCTTTCGTTCAACCGCTGGGGTCTGTGACCAAGGGATAAAAGCCTCGCGCGCCGCTTTGGCCGCTTTATCAACATCTTCAGGAAAAGACATCGGCACCGTGGCAAAAACTTCCTCGGTCGCGGGGTTAATTAGGTGCGATGTCCCTTCGCCGGAAGGTGTTACCCATTCACCATTGATGTAAATCTTGTCGTATTCAATCATCGCTACTCTCTTACCTCTTGTTATCCTACTGTTTGTTCACTTTACATAAGGCCACAGTAGAAGCACTGAGACCCATCCCATTAGCCGGGTAACCCCGGCGTTAAATTATTAATTCAAGCCCAGATGAGAGCGCATAAAGACAGCAATTTTCGCAATCGCATCATCAGCCTCGGGCGCATTGCCCGCCATAAATTGAAAGACATGCTGCATTTCGTCAAACACCTGAAGTTCTACCGTAACACCTGCCTCTTTGGCATTTTCATAAAAGCGCGTACTGTCATCGAGTAGCACCTCATACTCACCCACCTGAATTAAGGTCGGTGGAAAACCAGCCAAATCACCGTACAAGGGGTTCGCAAAAGGATCTTGCCTGGAGCCACTCTCCCCAAGAAAAGCACCAATCATGCCCTCTAGCATATCGCCGCCAACCAACGCATCTTTTTCAGCATTCGTTTGCATACTGGCACCCTTCGACTCCATGTCATACCAAGGCGATAGAGGCGCAGTACAAGCCGGCACTGGTAACCCTTTGTTGCGTGCATAAAGAATCATCGATGTACACAGGTTACCGCCAGCTGAATCACCGGTAGTGGCAATGTGTTCCGCCTGATAGCCCTGTTCGAGAAGCTGGCCATAAACCGCTACGGCTTGCTCGACGATGCCAGGGTGCGGGTTTTCAGGGGCACGAGTGTAATCAAGCACCAGAGCTGCACAACCGACAGCTTTAGCGACGTGGCCGTACATTTTATTGTGGCTTTTTGGCGAGCCCACCATAAAACCACCACCGTGGCAGCAAATGACCACGCGGCTTTTGTCAGCATCTTTGGGTATTGCCCAGACGCAATCAACACCCGCCAACACAGTCTCCTCAAACTCAACACCTTCCGGCTGCGCAGTCAAATCACCCCAGTGATCAAATAACTCGCGCAGTTGCGGCAACTCCATATCATCACTGAGCACCAATTTCTCTGACCACTCATGATATAAACCTACTATTGATTCTGCTTCTTTACTTGCCATTTCCTAACTCCATGTCGTTTGACCTTATGATTAGTTGTTAAACCTCAAATCGAATATTGTCGCCACTGCTTCTTTGCCGTGCGCCAACTAGTTAGTAGTAAGCCCACTAAATCTATTAATCCCCTAACGCCATGCCAACAGGCAAGTCAGCCCAACATTCTGCCTTAGCACTGCGTGGAGGTAAACTAACGCAATGCTAATCTGAGCTAATTCAATTTAATCCCCCGCTAGACCGTAGTTTTTTATCTTCCGGTAGAGCGTACTTCTCGAAATACCAAGGATTCGCGCCACTTTCGAACGATTGCCCTTGTGTAAAATCAATTCGTTGCGAATCGCCTCGCACTCCAGTCCATCCAGCGTTTCGGCAGCTGGTAACGTATTGTTCGACAAACCAGCACGTACCTTTCCCTTAAGGCCGCCTAGACCACCCTCTAGCGAGGTAGCGATATCAGCAGGCAAAACGTCATGGCTAAGAACCTTTGTCTCGCTCATCACAAACATATTTTCAAGTATTGACCGCAGTTCGCGGACATTGCCTGGCCATGGATGTTGGCATAGCGCCTCAAGTAACAGGGGATCGAGCTCGCCGGGCTCAATAGCATATGTTTCAGCAAACTGTTTGAGGAAATAAACTGCCAACGATTCAATATCGCCGGGACGCTCACGCAAAGGTAAAATATCGAGAGACATCACTTTAAGTCGGTAGTACAAATCCTCTCGAAAGTGCCCCTCAGCCACCCCAGTGGCGAGAAGGCGGTTGGTCGCCGCAATAATTCTGACATCGATTTTACGCTCTTTACTACCACCCAGCCTGACTACAGTGTCGTCTTCAAGAACACGGAGCAGAGCAACCTGCACCTCGGCCGATAGTTCGCCAACTTCATCGAGAAAAAGCGTGCCACCATTCGCTTCTTCAAATTTACCCAAATGGCCCTGCGGCGCTGCGCCGCTAAAGGCTCCCGGTTCATAGCCAAGTAGTTCATTCACCGCTAGTTCACGAGTCAAAGCGCCACAATTCACTGAAACAAAAGGCGCTCCTTCCCCACGGCCTGCACAATGCACCGCACGTGCGAATAAATCCTTACCACAACCCGTTTCGCCCTGTATCAATACAGGGGCATTGGAAGCTGCCAGGCGTAAAGCCCGGTCCTTCAACGTTAATATCCCCGGGCTTTGACCAATGATCGTATCGAAAACAGAAGCGGGTATAGACTGGGGAGCCGACAGGTTTGGTCGCACCGCAGCAAGGCGAGGACGAATGACTAAAATACCACCCTCAGAGCGACCATCGCGATTATAGGCTTCATAAGCAACTGGCACGATAGCGCTAGGCAGTAACTCTTCCCAGTCTTTCACCACATTCAGTCGTTCAGGTTGAAGTAGGCGATAATTCTTGTCGAGCTTTGCTTCAATATGTTCACTGGCAAACAATTTTTTAGCTTTTTCATTCGCGGTTACCACCCGGCCCTTACGATCGAGTAAGACCACG
The DNA here is from genome assembly GCA_029212965.1 of Porticoccaceae bacterium. Lineage (GTDB taxonomy): Bacteria > Pseudomonadota > Gammaproteobacteria > Pseudomonadales > Porticoccaceae > Reddybacter. The sequence continues at coordinate 13,378 of JARGOV010000010.1, read as the reverse complement.
CCATCTTGGCGCCAGCGGCCAACACTACCGGCAAACCAGTCGACTAGGGCAACATTGCGTGCCAACTCACGTGAATGCAACGTTTGTTCTATTTGTCGCGCCGACGTCATTGCTAATGCCAAACTCTGAGCACTGTAGGCGTGAGAGAGAGAAGAAACGTCAATAACGCCCAGTAGGTCGCCGTCGATCACGTCAATAATCGGTGCCGCCGAACAGCTCCAAATTTTCATTGATTCACAAAAGTGCTCCGCGTTGTGCACTTCGACTGGCTGCTTTAAAGCTACTGCAGTGCCAACGGCATTGGTGCCAGTACAACCCTCGCTCCAATCATATCCTGGAGCAATACGCTGGCCCGCCAAGTTGTCACGCAGATTAGGGTCACCACATACCTCTAGTAGAACACCATTACTTTCGGCCACCGTAAAAAAACTTTCACTATCGGACAAAATATCAGACAACATCTGCCAAGTATTACGGGAGGCGAGTAAGAGTTCTTCATTTTCCAGTTTGAGAGCCTCGAACTGATCACCCGAGGCAACCATTGGTGGATAGTGCTGCGTAAATTCGACACCCCGGTTACGGCAACGTTGCCAGGAATCGTGAATGACATCCCTGACCTGCCCCGGTTGGCACTCACCCTTATTGACAAAGTCAGCCCAGGCAACATCAATTTGCTTACGAAAGCTGGCCTCTGACTCGGTCGGCATACGGCCCAGATATTGATTCTGCATAGTTGACCTCGAGACTATTGATTTTACAAAAGCGAGCTTCGACGTTATCTTTTGACTAATCTACACTACACCACATTGGTATGCTTAGGGTAAAAAAACTAACACTTGAAAAATGAAGCTGCGCTACCCGCCGACGACACCCTGATCGTAAAGCCGCCCTATTTCACTACTGCTCAAGCCTAACTCCTCTGCAAGAATTTCTTCTGTATGCTGCCCCAACGCCGGTGCCGGTTGCGCGCTCTGGCGTTCAAAAGCGCTAAACTGCAGTGGGCTCGAAGGGCTTAAATAAGTCCCAATGCCTGACTGCTCTACATTGGTAAACATCGGGTTTTCAACAGAGCACTCCGGGTCACTGTCAACCAACTGTTTGAGCGTCTGATACTTGCCCCAGCACACCTTGTGCTCATCGAGTATCGCCGTCGCCTGCGCATAAGTATGGCTTGCAAACCAGGGTTCAAATAAAGCGGTAAGCTCTAACCGAGCAATAAAACGATCGCCCTCATGACGAAGGTTTAAACCAAGGCGTTCAGCAAGCTGATCTATTTCACGGCTCAAACCTGTAGCCTTGCAAATGCCCTTCCACTGATTGCCGGTCAATCCAACAATCATCACCCGGCGTTTATCAGCCGTAAGAAAGTCTTTACCGTAAGCGCCAAATAAATAGTTACCGCAAGGCTGGCGATCTTCGCCATTAATTTGCGCCTCGGCGATAAAGCCGAGATTGCCCATAGTAGCCAGCGCCACATCGGCCAACGCCAATTTAATCAACTGTCCCTCGCCACTCATACGCCGGTGGCGCTCTGCGGCGAGCATACCCAGGGCCAGGGTCTGACCGGTAATCACATCCCAGGCGGCGAGCACATGGTTGACTGGCTCAGCATTTTCGCCAGTCATCGTCGGTAAGCCCACAGCGCAATTGACCGTATAGTCAACGGCCGAACCACCGTGGCGATCACCACTGAGATTCATATAAATTAAATCATTACGGTGTTCTCGCAACTTGTCGTAAGCAAGCCAGCCTTTAGCAGGGAAATTGCTTAAAAACATCCCCGCCTCGTCACCCGGCGCACTAATCAAACGGGTGAGAAGCTCTTGCCCTTCAGGTTTGCGAAAGTCGACAGCTATCGAGCGCTTGCCCTTATTGAGGCCAGCCCAAAACAAACTTTGATTGTTTTTGTCGACTGGCCAGCGGCGGTAATCGAGGCCGCCGCCAATCATATCAAAGCGAATAACATCGGCACCGAGCTGGGCAAGAGTCATCGCCCCAGAAGGCGCCGCAACAAAAGCCGCGCCCTCTACGATACGCATACCAGAGAGGATATTGTTCATACCCTGTGTTCCACTGCTCATTCCTTACTCCTAACTGCGGCGCACTGGCGGCACACAATCATTGTCAAACCCGCGTAAACCTCAGCTATACCCTTTAGCCAACATCAGCAAAACCGTTGTCGATCACCACAAGGTCACGCTCGACGACAGTACAACGAAATGCCACGCCTGTGTCGAGCTTCCAAATATCGGTGCGAATAGTTTCACCCGGATAAACCGGTGCTGAAAAGCGTGCTTTCATACTACGGAACAGTTTCACGTCGTAGTCGCAACACGTTTTGAGCAGAGCATGCCCAGCCACTCCAAAGGTACATAAGCCATGGAGTATGGGTCGCTCGAAACCACCTTGCTTAGCCACCGCCGGATCGGCATGCAAAGGATTGTAATCCCCGGACAAACGATAAATTAAAGCCGCCTGCGGCAAGGTTGGTAGCTCACAGCCGCTATCGGGAGCCGTTTCTGGAATAGTCTGTGAGGCAGGTGGGCGATCGGTACAGCCGCCAAAACCACCCTGGCCCCGCGCCATTGTGTTTTGAATCAACGTGCAAAGGGGCTCGCCGTCTTCCGTGCTGACTGTGCGGGAAGAATAAATAAAGACACCTTTACCTTCACCTTTGTCGATAATTTCATCGACTTTGGTCGTCGCTTTAACGGTACCTGAAGGAGGCAGCGGCTTATGGAGAATGATTTCCTGATCGGCGTGCAGAACCTTAGTCCAGTCAACGCCGGTATCGGGTTCTTTTAACCAAAAACCCGGATAGGCCAACACGGTCGCCATCGTTGGCAGTGCACTGAGGTTTTCTTCATAGACATAATTCAGTGCTTTTTCATCCATAGGATCGTAACCGACACCTGCGCCAAGGGCATACAACATGGTATCGCGCTCGGTATAGGTGTGGACAATTTCTTCAAATTTTCGGTTTTTTAATTCGTCGTAAACAATTGCCATTGTTCAACCTCAGTATTAACAAACTGTATTCCAAAAAAAGGAGCGTCAACACGCCCCTTTTTTATTACTCATATTCTCACTCAAGTCTCGTAAGCTTGTAACTTAAACGGGATCCCAGGAAAAAATATCCTGCGAACGATCCAGTGGATAAAAGTGGCTTTCGAGCTGAGGCATGGCCGTTTCAAAAATGCTATCAATGGACCACCCATCACCAGCATGGCTAGAGCGCACCGGGCGCGATTGGCTCATAAGAAAGATTTCATTCATGCGCACAGCAAAAATCTGCCCAGAAATATGTGCTGCCTGATCAGAACACAAAGCGGCAACTACAATACCAACCTTTTCAGGTGTCATTTGCTTCAGCTTTTCAACGCGGGCAATTTGATCGGGCGTAGTGGCCGGGATCGATGCTGTCAAACGGCTCCAGGCAAAAGGAGCAATACAGTTAGAGCGCACATTGTAACGTTGCATATCCAAGGCAATAGACTTGGACAAACCAACGATACCCGCTTTAGCCGCAGCATAGTTCGCCTGGCCAAAGTTGCCGATCAAGCCTGAGGTTGAGGTCATGTGAACACAGCAGCCACTCTCCTGATTTCGAAAGTGAGTCGCCGCTGCACGGCTGACATTAAAGCTACCGTTCAAGTGCACATTCATCACTTGATGCCAATCGTCCTGAGTCATCTTGTGGAAGATGACATCGCGCAGATTACCGGCATTGTTAACAACGGCGCTGATCTCACCAAAGTTGTCCACAGCCTGGGTAACCATATTGTTAGCACCTTCCCAGTCGGCAACGCTATCGGTGTTAGCAACGGCATCGACGCCAAGCGCTTTAATCTCTGCAACCACTTCTTCAGCGACGTCACGGTCGAGATCATTAACGACAACGTTACCGCCAGCTTTAGCAATTTCAAGGGCAATAGTGCGGCCAATACCGCGACCAGACCCAGTGACAACAACAGATTTACCTTTAAGATGTTCAGTAACGCTCATTACTTTTCCCTTTTTTTAATGAATTAAATGCTATGAAAAACCACCTGACTTAATCTGTAAACAGCTTAAGCGTTAGCGATCAGTTCTCGAGAAATGACTTTCAAGGCCAGGGTTTCCTCCGCACCTTCAAAAATTGACAACACTCGGGCATCGACAAAGTAGCGACTCACTGGCACTTCTTCGGCGTAGCCCATACCACCATGAATTTGCAGCGCTTCTCTCGTGACCCATTCCGCGGCACGGCAGGCGAAGAGTTTGACCAAACTCGCCTCCATTTTACCGCCACCAGCATCGACTTCGCGAGCCACCGCATAACTAAACTGACGCGACGCCAACAAAGTTGTCACCATGCGGCTTAACTTCACCAGGGTTAGCTGGTAGTCAGCAACAGGTTGCTTGAAAACTTTACGCTCTTTGGCGTAGGCAATAGCTTGCTCGCTGGCGGCCTGCATTACTCCCGCAGCGCGGGCTGAGGTTTGAATACGGCCCCCGGTTAAGCCAGCCATGGCGTAGTAAAAGCCTTTGCCAATACCTGATTCTTCACCAACGAGGTTGGCATCGGCAACGAAATAATCCTCGAAGAAAAGATCGAACGAGTGCATGCCTCTATAACCCAGCGTCGGAATCGATTTGCCCGAGAGCTTACCGCCACCCTCCTGCAAAACATTAAGGTCGTGACCGTAGGTGCGGGGCTTTTCAACCAGAAAGAAACTCAAGCCCTTGTAGCCATCGGCCTCTGTCCCGGTACGGGCAAGAGTCAGTAAAACACTGGCTGCACCGGCAAAGGTACACCAGGTTTTACTGCCATTAAGCAACCAGCCGCCCTCGGTTTTGGTGGCTTTTAGTTTTGCCGAGGCCAGATCAGAACCGTAATCCGGCTCGGTAAGTGCAATGCCACACAGAGTTTCACCACTGGCAATCTGCGGCAACCATTTTTGACGCTGGGCATCGGTGCCGCCCTTCATTAAGGCGCGGGCAAGAATTTCGGGGCGGGTAATTAAACTGCCCGCAGCACCCAAAGAGCCACGGGACAACTCTTCGGTGACGAGGATCATATAAAGACTGTCATCACCTGTGTCAGGTTGTAGCCCATCGAAGCGCTCTGGAATGGAGATACCAAAACAGCCCATCTCGCGCAGGGGCTGCAAAATACTCTCCGGGATGTCCGCATCCTGGCGGTGAATATCTTCAGCCAGAGGCATCACTACGTCAGAGGCAAAGCGGCGGAAGGTATCTCGTATGAGCTCTTTTTCACTGTCGAGGTTTGCTGGTAGGAAGTCACCTTCTCTGTCAATCAACTGACGACCCAATGCGGCCATCATTTTTGCCGACAGGTAATGCGCGGCAATACCGGTATTATCAAAGTCTTCAAAGTGGTTGCAAATACTCGACATGGACAAGCCGTAGTCCGTAGGCCGTGCCAATAAACGACCGGCAACGGCTTTCAGAGCCTCGCTGCCAAACTGGCAGGCAACCCAGCCCGATAGCTCATCGCGCTCCAAAACTTGCTGCGTGTAATTAAGCAGAGCTTCGACGGCCGACAAATCTGCCACACAAAAGGATATGTCATAACTCACCAATTGTTGCTCGTCGAGCAAGGCCGCAGACAAACCTTTTTCTGTACTGCTGGTTTTTTTAATGTAAGCCAGCGCTTGGTCAACCAACGTTCGAGCACTAACAACTGCCTTGGCCAAATGACCTAGATCGCTGGCATAAGATCCGCTTAGACTAAAAGCCTCAAGCGGTTGGTTTGTAACTGCGTCCATTTTTGTCCTCGTGTCGATCTCACACACTTTTAAACGTAATAATCACTTTCAAAGAAGAATGTTATTCGCCAAATAGAAAGAAGCCGGCTCAAAAGCCGGCCTCCAAACAGGCAATACGTCAAATGCCATATTCACCAATAATGGCAACACTCGAAACGTTCTGGTGGGGAAACCCTCCAAGGTTATGAGTCAGGCCAACCGTTGGGTTAGGCAGTTGACGCTCACCAGCCTTGCCTGATAACTGAAGATACATTTCATAGAGCATGCGCAGACCCGTCGCGCCAATCGGGTGGCCAAAGCACTTTAAGCCGCCATCAATTTGGCAGGGAATTTTACCGTCAGCATCGAAAAAGCCATCCAGTACATCCTTCACCGCACCACCGTCTTCTGACAAGAAAAGATCTTCCATGGTGACCATTTCAGTGACAGAAAAGCAGTCGTGAACTTCGGTCATGCTAACCTGTTCGCGGGGCTTCGTAATACCCGCTTCTGCGTAGGCACGTTTAGCCGCAACGCGAGTGGTATGCACATAAGAACCGTCCCAGCCCTCGTAGCCACCTTCCTGCCCATTGGAGGCACACAGTTGCAGGGCCTTGACGGCGATCAACTGTTCTTTGCCCAGGCTCTTGGCAATTTCAGGCGTGGTAACAATGGCACAGGCGGCACCATCACTAACACCGCAGCAATCGAACAAGCCAATGGGTTCAGCGATCAACGGTGCGTTAAGTGCTTGCTCCATGGTAATGGCACGCTGTAAGTGGGCCTTGGGATTCTTGACACCGTTGGCATGGCTTTTCACGGAGACATGGGCCATAGCGCGTTTCAGGTCTTCTTTGCTGGTGCCGTACTTGCCACGATAACCTGCCGCTAACTGGGCAAACATGCCCGGTGCCGAAAGATTGGGGTAGTACAAGTCGTTAGCGACACCACGCGAACGCTGGGGTAAGCCGCCATAACCCGTATCTTTCAACTTTTCAAAACCCACCGCCAGAGCAATGTCACAAGCACCCGAAGCCACAGCGTAAGTCGCAGCACGAAAGGCCTCGGTGCCACTAGCACAGTAATTTTCAATTTTGGTGACGGGAATATCGGGTAAGCGCAGGCCCATGCTCAAAGGCATAGCACCAGGACCGACACTAAAAGCATCGACACCCGTCGATTGCCAAGCGGCTTCTATCTGGCTTTTTTCAATACCCGCATCAGCGATACATTCTTCAAAGGCCTCAGCCATCAAATCCGCGGGTTCACAATCCCAACGCTCGCCAAACTTACTACAGCCAGCACCTAAAATAACGACTTTATCTTTAATTCCACTTGCCATGATATTTAGCTCCTAAGCTGATAATTAGACTTGAATAGCCTTCCAGAAATATTTACGGAAACCGGCTTGATCGTCGATCTGCTTGAGCCGGAAGTGCATTGATACCTTTGATCCTGTATCAAACGTTTCAGCGTCGACCTCACTCATATCCATCATAATACGACCACCCCCTTCAAATGTAACCATGCCAAAGTAGGCAGGCGGATTGTAGTCGAACGTTAATGTATCTGCGGTCCAGGTAGCAACCGTACCCTGAGCGCCTGCCATAGGGTGATCGACCTGGGTGTCGTATGCGCCACACTCAGGGTTAACGCAGTACTTATGCTTAGGTATTTGGACGGTGCCACAGGCACTACATTTGCCACCGAGGAAACTGTTAGTCAGTCCGCGAGCACGATACATAGCTGAGAGATAGCCCTGTTTATTCACCTCCGAACGTTTGCCCAGCTCTTTTTCCAGCAAGTTGTTAAACGACTGATATTTATTGTAGTTGGTTTCGGGGCGTCCATTGCTAAGGTGCCCAGAAACACCCTTGCCTAGCGCTTGCTGGCTGATGGCATCAGTCACTTTAAATAACAACACATCGCAACCCTGACCAAAGCCCGCAACTAGTACCAGGTCACCTGGAGCAGCTTGCTCAAGACGATGGGCAAGTAGCAACATGACATGAGCGGCACCAGTGATACCGACGCTTTGCAGTAAGTTATCGGCAACCGCCTCGCCTTTAATACCCAGCTTTTTAGCAACCATCGCCGGCACACGGCCCTGATCAGTCGGCAAAACAAAGTGGGCAATATCGCCGCCGCTAACACCTGCCTTACTGAGCAGAGCACTGACAGCGTTGGGAACGATTTTCATATAGCCTTCGTCACGCACCCAACGCTCTTCCCATCCGTAGTCAAAATCTTCGCCCTCACCCCGGTAGTGGTCAACAAAATCAACCGCTTGGCTATGGCTTGCTACCAATTCGGCAAGCACATTGTCGCCGCCCACGGCAACCGCAGCGGCACCATCACCGTAGAGCATTTCTTCACGGGAGGCACACTTGGCTCTGCGGTGTTCAGAGGCAACCAATACAGCTTCTTTGCCGGCAGCAGCAATATCTAGTGCCGACAACAAGCCCGATGTTGCTGCGCGCTGTGAGCAGGTAATATCCATGGTGCGAAGGTTAGAAGTTTCTAAATTCAGCGCTTCAGCTACCACCACAGAGTTTTGTCTATCACTAAAGGGCAATGTGGTCGACGCTAACAGCAACGCTGCCGGTGCCTGACCCGGCTTATTGCCCAGACAGTCTTGGAAGGCTTCTACGGCCATAGTGATAGTATCTTCATCCCAGTTACAGATGGCCTTTTCACCTTTTGCCAAACCTTTTAGTCCTGGGTCAAACCAGGCGTTAGCGTCTGCAATCACCTGCTTTTGCAAGCGCATTCTTGGCAAATAAGCGCCGTAAGCTGTTATTCCTACCATGATATTTCCTTTAAAAATAAACGATTAAACTTGTGTATTTAAATGGTGTTTACTGAGCGCTTGTAAGTGCACTCGTCATTATTACAGGGTGCGACCAATAAAGAGCTTCATGATTTCGGTTGAGCCACCAAAAATCCTACGCACCCGGGCATCGGTGTACATACGTGAGATAGGGTATTCACGCATGTAGCCATAACCCCCAAAAAACTGTAAACAACTGTCGACGATTTTACCTTCTTTTTCGGTAGTCCACAGCTTTGCCATTGCGCCTTCTTTCGGGGTCAGCGTACCAGCAACAATTTTTTCCAGACACTGATCGAGATAAGCCCACCCCACCGCTAATTCAGTGGCGACATCAGCCAAGGTGAAAGCTGTATTCTGCTGGCCAAAGAGGGGTTTACCGAAAGCTTCTCTTTCCTTGGTGTATTCAACGGTAATTTCAAAAGCACGCTGCGCCTCTGCCCAGGCACGAAAGGCAACAGTCAAGCGCTCACGGGGCAGTTCATCCATCAAATATCCAAAACCCTTGCCCGCTTCACCAATCAAATTGCTAACAGGTACTCTGACATCAGAGAAAAACATCTCGGAGGTATCCGCCGCTTTCTGGCCAATCTTGTCCAGATTTCGGCCCTTTTCATAACCCGGTGTACCCGTTTCAACAATTACCAGACTGATACCTTTCGCACCCAGGCTGGGGTCTGTTTTGCAAGCGACAATCACGAAATCAGAATGCTGACCGTTGGTGATAAAAGTCTTTTGACCATTAATGACATACTCGTCGCCATCGCGAATAGCAGTGGTACGAATCGCCTGTAAGTCACTGCCGGTACTCGGCTCAGTCATGGCAATGGAAGAGATGACGTCACCACTGACCATTTTCGGCAGCCACTTTTGTTTGAGCTCCTCACTAGCATGGTTGAGAATATAGTAGGCGGTAATATCGGATTGCAGGGCAAAGCCACAACTGCCACCGCCGATGGCATAGCCAATTTCCTCGGAGGAAATCATATTATATTTAAAATCAGCACCCGGGCCGCCGTACTCTTCGGGGATACCGCAACAAAGCAAGCCTTTCTCGCCGGCACTGCGCCAAAATTCACGGGGTACTATGCTGGCGTTTTCCCACTCTTCAATATTCGGCTCTAGCTCTTCACGAAAAAAACGCCGGGCATTCGCGCGAAATAACTCGTGGTCACTGTCGTAAATTGATCGATTTTCCATAGACATGCCTTATTTACCCCATAAGCATGAGCAAGGGTGCTCAAAGTAAAATATGAAAGTTTAGCTCAATTACTACTCAACAATCATCTGGCACTTGATCAATAGCAAAAATAGGCCTCGTATGAATTGCAGCCCTAAGCTTGCAAACAACAAAGCCCCGCTAACACTCTATGAGAATCGTGTTAGCGGGGCTAAACTACTTAATTTTATCTGTAAAGTGCGGCAGAACCTGCTCTGTCAGCAATTCGTAGTGGCGCATCATTTGGTGCTGAGGTACCAGTCCGTTGTAGGTAAACAACCAAAAGTAGTCACAGGGCAAATCAGTAAACAACTGCTCGAACTTTCGCTTCACAGTGTCGGGGCTACCGTAAATCACCAAGCCTCGCTCAACCATTGTTTCAAAGTTATTGGGCACATCAAAAGGTGACTCCCCAGGATTAGCAACAGCTGCATTAAAACCAAAGGGCTGAAAGAAGTTGCACCAAATGTAGTTACCGCCGTCTTTTGCGATTTGATAAGCTTCTTCGTCAGTATCAGCTACGTAAACCTCACGTGTCATCCCCATACGATAGGGCTTACCCGCTTTATCCGCTGCTTCTTTTGCTGCACGAATATGGCTCTGTGCAACTTCTTTGTTAGTGATAATCGTAATCGGTGTGACGTCATTTTCCTGAGCCCATTCGATTGAGCTCGCCGATACACTAAATGGCTGAAATAAATCGGGCATGCGCTTGTTGAAAGTGGGGGGCGCAATGCCAACTTCTGTCAAAATACCATTCTCGTCAACACCTTGACCGTATTTACGGGTTACCTCGTGGGTATTCCAATAGGTATTTGGCGTCGGAATTTGCCAAAATTTACTGTTGTGCGAGAAAGTGTCGTTCGACCACGCCTTCATGATGATATCAAAATGGTCGTAGTAGACCTCTTTTTTTAGTGCATCGTATCCAGCATCACCTAGCTCATTGGCACTCGCCATACCATTCAATTGTTGACCTAACGTCGATACCCAACGAGGTTGATAACCACGAGCAAAACCAGCGAAAGTACGGCCATTCAGCATCTGATCAACCATAGCAATATCTTCAGCCAAACGGACAGGGTTGTGAGCAGGCAGTACATTACCCAGCTGACCAAATTTCATGTTCTTGGTTTGCATGCCAAAATACAGGTTCAGCAACACGGGGTTAGTAGATACTTCTTCACCTTCGATATGAAAGTGATGCTCTGTCGTACCCATTCCGTAATAACCATGCTCGTCCATATATTGAACTTGCTCAGTCAACTCTTGCAACATTATTTGATACAAATCGGTACGCTTACCCGCCATACCTTTTTCAATTTCTTCTTTATTGCCCACGACAGGCATATAAAAAGAACCTACCTCCATAACGTTATCCTCAATACCAATATTATTCGCAAGCAAACCTTGCGAGAAGAACTGCATTCTCACTTTTTATAGCAAGCGATGCACCGATGAATATGCTTAGCCAGCTATTTGCATATTCAATTTCTAATTAGGCTCTTGGCAACCTGAGCATTCGACTTATCCGTTTAGTGACGAAAAGCCCTACGAATACCATTTATTAAAGATGTTTTTGGCACAGAAACGGCAAAACATTAGCAACCTTTAAAGTGGGGCTCTCGCTTCTCTAGTGCGGCGTCAATAGCTTCAAGATGATCTTCGGTATTCTGCAAAGTAGCTTGCATGCCGGCAGCCATTTCTAAAGCCCCTGAGAGAGGCATATTTTGTGATTCGACCAAAAGCTTCTTAGCATAACGGATACCTAGCGGCGGATGAGCAACAATGCGCTTGGCCACGGCCATCGCAGCATCAAGCAGAGCTTCTGGGGCGACGACGTCAGAAACCATACCCCATTTGTCGGCCTTAGCGGCGTCAATCATGTCGCAGGTGTAACTCATCTCACAGGCACGTGACAAGCCAATCACGCGGGGCAAAAACCAGGCGCCGCCGTCACCGGGAATCAAGCCCACACGCATGAAGCTCTCGGCAAAGAGCGCTTTTTCCGAGGCGATGCGGATATCACACATCATGGTTAAATCGCAGCCCGCACCAATGGCGTGGCCATTGACGGCGCAAATCACAGGGACTGTCATTTTCTCCATCGTGCGGGGAATTTGCTGGATCATATCCAGATACCAGTTGCGAATCTGGTGGGTTGAAAGTTTCTTCTCCTGTGTCATGGCACGAATTTCTTTCAGATTACCACCCGAGGAAAAGCTTTTACCGGCACCGGTAAGGATCACACAACTCACGCCTTCGTCCGCTTCAGCCCGATTCAACTTTTCAATCAGGTGGGGCACCAATACATCGGACAAGGCATTGCGGGTTTCAGGTTGATTCAGCGTGATGGTCACAATGCGACCCGTCTGTTCGTACAATACAGCTTCGGTCATGGTCTTTTCCTTTGTTGATTTAATCGCGTTGAGGACAAACAAGCAGTGCCTATCAATCCAATTATTTCCGGTAATGGCCAGGCTTTATTGAGTAACACTTTCAGAGTAACACTCACAATAGCGCAGTCATCAGGCCTGCTTTGCATTCAAAGCACGGTGCTTACGTAAGGTTTCTTCAGCGCGGGCAACCACGGGGGCATCGATCATTTTGCCCTTGTATTCAACCGCACCACGCCCTGCTGCTAATCCTTCTTCATAAGCCGCCAGCAAGCCTGTCGCGTGCTCAACAGCCTCCACAGAGGGCATAAATTCTTCATTCATAATACCGATCTGGCTGGGGTGGATACCCAAAGCACCACTAAAGCCCAATTGTTTGGCCTGTCGGATTTTCTTGCGGAAGGCATCAAGGTCGGAGTAATCAGCGATAGAGCCGACAAAACCCAAGGGCAACACACCCGCTTTACGCGCAGCAAAGACAGCCCGTTGATTGGGGTACATCAAGCCCATTTCGTTCGGCTCCATACCCACTTCTGAGGAGAAGTCTTCGGCGCCGATAAACACACCCATCACGCGGTCAGAAGCTGCTGCAATGGCGTCAATATTCTCCAGGCCATCCAGCCCTTCGATAAACGCGAGAATCCGAGTGTGGCCATGGGGCAGTTGTTTTTCCACCTCGAGCTCATCGATCACCTCGGCAATAAATTGAATATGGTCTGCACTAGCAACTTTTGGCACGGCAATGGTATGCACCTCCTTACAGACAGCCGCCTCAAGATCGCGAACAGCCAGGCGCCACGGCCGATTAATGCGCACTAGCACATCGAGACCGTGACTGGCGACCGTCGCCGCTGCCGCGGGTACGACATGACGCGCATTGTCTTTTTCCGACAAAATCACGCTGTCCTCAAGGTCGAGGATAATGGCATCTGCACCGCGGGTATGAGCCTTGGCGACAAATTTTTCAATATTGGCGGGCACGAATAGCGCCGAGCGCCACAAAGGCAGCTCTTGGCGAGTGGAAGGTTGCTGAGTCGACGATTCTTGGGTCACAGGGAATTCCTCAAGGTCTTTTTGTCAGTGGCGAAAGTCTTGCTATTTCTCTTTCTTTCTATGCCTACGCCTATGCCCTCAATACGACCTTAGCTTGCATAGTCATTGCGCCCTCGTGGTCAACAACCCA
>JARGOV010000052.1:5436-10342 GCA_029212965.1 Porticoccaceae bacterium | reverse complement strand
CAACTCTCGCGTTGTCGTGTTCTGGGTAATGGCTCCCTGATCGATAATCGCAATACGACGACAAAGGCTTTCAGCCTCCTCGAGATAGTGGGTGGTAAGAATAATCGTCGTGCCCTGGGCGTTAATTTCCCGTAGGAAGCCCCACAGTGAGCGGCGCAGCTCAATATCGACACCGGCGGTAGGTTCGTCGAGAATCAGCAAACGTGGCTCGTGCACGAGGGCACGGGCGATCATCAAGCGGCGCTTCATACCACCAGAAAGCATGCGCGAGCGCTGGTCTTGTTTATCCCACAAATCGAGTCGACGCAAATATTTTTCCGCTCGTTGTTCCGCCACTTTACGTGGCAGTCCGTAATAGCCCGCCTGAGTGACGACGATATCGAAGACTTTTTCAAACTGATTAAAATTGAATTCCTGAGGCACCACTCCGACATTTTTTTTAGCGCGGGCAAAGTCTTTATCGATATCCTGACCAAAGACAGCAACAGAGCCCGTGGTTTTTCTCACCAAGGAGCTAATGATGCCTATGATGGTCGACTTACCGGCACCGTTGGGGCCAAGCAGAGCAAAAAAATCTCCGGGCATCACATCGAGATCAACCCCTTTTAGCGCCTGAAATCCGTTGCCATAGGTTTTGGTTAGGCCTTTAATACTTAAAGCGGGAAGATCATCATTCATTGCAATAACCGGTTAGCGAAAATAAAACTATACCCAACGCAATTGATTACCAGCCTGGGTATAGTCTTGAATTATAAGGGCACTATAAATGCTTTTCGAGGCGATAGGTAAACTCCCCGGTCGATAGCAAAATAACTTTATTCGAGATATATCAGGCAAGAAACAGACTTTTTGCGAATGTTTTTACCATTAAGAATAATTCGAAATCAGCAGCCAGGACGACCGATGAAAAATGGAGCGGGAAACCGGGTTCGAACCGGCGACCTCAACCTTGGCAAGGTTGCGCTCTACCAACTGAGCTATTCCCGCAATTGCTATAGTCAAGCTATACCAAAGAAAATGGCGTCCCGTAGGGGAGTCGAACCCCTGTTACCGCCGTGAAAGGGCGGTGTCCTAGGCCTCTAGACGAACGGGACACTGTACTCTCAAGTGCTTATCACTGAAGAGGCGCGCATTCTATGAACACAGCTCTTAGGTGTCAAGCGCGATAACAAAATTAGCAAAAAAAAGTGTATTTCGTCGAATGGAGCTGAACCTCAACCAAAATACAAACCGGCGTTGTAAGGCCAAAATACATAAATGCACTTACGAACTAGCCTATCTCCGCACTACCCCACCGCTAGCGATAATGAGAGACAAGAAAGAACGGAACAAGCTCCATTCATTGCGAGAGGTCCGTCAGCCTATAACGCCAAACTCATCTCTCCTGAAATCGAGTTCTAAGGAATATCGATGGTATCTCCAGGAGGCCCTTCGTGGTGTGGGTGCACCTCGTGGGCTTTCTGTACCGGCTCACCAGTTACCGGCACGGTGCGCGACAGGAATTCAATGACACTGGAGCCAAAGACATCATTTCGATCACCCGCCACCATGTGCCCAGCATCAGTAACATTGACGTACTCACTGTGAGTGCAAAGTTTAAGGAAACCCTGAGCGCCTTCTTCGCTGAGGACATCTGACAAGCCTCCACGCACCAGCAGAGTTGGCAAAGTCAAGTTTCGAGTGCAAGCTTCGAGCCTCTCCCTGCGCTTATTCATGTCACGGCGAATGGTGCGAAATTGAGGATCCCAGTGCCAACGATATTTACCGTCCTCTCCCTCGCGCACATTCTTTGCCAGACCATCGAGATTCTTCGGTGCCTGACGGTGAGGCTGGTAACTTGCAATAGCATCGGCAACTTCTTGCAAAGAGCTAAAGCCTTCAGGCTTTTGGCTCATAAAGGCCATAATTTTATCAACACCTTCGGGTTCAATTTGCGGGGCGATATCCACCATCACCAAAGCGGTGGCGTCAATATGGTCTTCGCCCGTGGCAACCAAGCTGGTACCGCCACCCATAGAGGCACCAACCAGAACAGGTCGCTTACCGCCGAGGGCTTCAATAACACACTTTAAATCTTCGACCATGATATCCATGCCATAAACACCATTAGGTGCCCAATCCGAGTCACCATGGCCACGTGCATCGAAGGCCACAGCATAATAACCCGCCGCACCCAGGGTCTCGCCAGCACCCTTCCAAGCATGGCGAGTCTGCCCCCCTCCGTGCTGTAACAATATCAATGGTCCCTTGGGGTCACCCCATGAGTCACCCGCAATAGTGACACCATCGGCACCCGGCCAACGGTGCATAGGTTCGGGCGTACCCGGCAATCTTTTTCCTGCACTCACTTCATTACTCCTGTTTAAAGATAAATAATGTCTTAATGCAATTCCGCGCTTGCTGCCGTGTCTATATAGTCCGCCTCAAGTCAACGTTAATTCAGACCATCCTGCTTGTGCTAGAAGTGCATTGGCTATTAAGTGCTAGGGATTATAGGCGATACCGCCGCAATAAGTCGTATCTTGCACCTACAAGTCTTCCACAGATTTTAGATAACCACCCACTACTCCCACAAATTCAGCCTAATAACCAAGTGTAGTTACGCTAATACCATCATCAGCACCTGGTCCCAGTATGCAAATAACAAGCACGACTGAGAGCGCCGCCCACAAAGCGATCGCACTTCCGATGGTCTCCGCCAGTCGTTTTATCTTTCTTTACTGGGCAAACCTGATGGGGAGTTCAACAATACACCACTATCAATACCACCGAGGACTCGCACGTATTATCCATTCAGCAAACGTCTAATTTGCAATCTTCCCGATGCCAGGATGTCAGTATTTGTGCCATAGAAGCAGGGATAAATAGCGCAGTCGCGAAGTCATGCAGCATTTATTTTTTCCCTGCTGCTTCAGCTTTTCATGAGAGCGAACCACTCTCGCAGAGTAAAAAATCTCATTTTATTAATGCTATTAACTCACACTTAAAACAGAAAGCACTTCTAAAAAACCATATGTACAAGGCTTTAACCTCGTACAGCTAATCAAATATCTTTAATTTTATAGCAATGAATACTACTCGAATTCGTTATGCTAATTGAGTTTACCCATTACCGAAGAACTGTGACGAATGATTGTTGTTACTATTTTCTTCACAGAGATGAAACCTTTCTATAGCTTGAAATATCATGTATAAAACACCACTCAAGAAGCGTTTTATATATTTTTTTTACACTGTATTTTATTTACTCTATCTATAAATAATAATTTAGGAGTTAATAATGTCGAGCAATAGCCTTTATCGCGAAATAGAAACCCTACCTAAGGGCGAGTCATTGATTTATGTACGAGAAAATTTTTGCCACGACGTCGACGAGAAAGACAGGATTATATATATGTCCGTGGCGAGAAAAATCGCTACTCAAATCAAGTGCGACCTAGCTGTTGCAGAAAACACCCTGACATTTACAAAAAAAGACTAAAGCACGGGGTCACAACAAAAGCCTTACGATGCCTCAATGACAAAATAAGGAATATCGTAGGGCTTAACCCACGCAACACAAGCCAAAAAATCAGACGCCGACGCAGCCTCAGTCTATTATTAAAAGCCCCTAACATTCCTTTGGAAGAAGTCATTAGTAAAGCAATACTTCCCATCTTCCCTCGATCAGGTTAAATTAAGTTGTCAAAAAACATTTCAGGCTAGGCACTAATCCATCGATAAACATCGCTATTCACCCCAAGTTAAAAAGTCTCGCCTAAAATCGGCTCTATATTGCCAGCTTGCGTCACACCCCTGTGTAGAAAGCTTGTACAAAATTAGACCATCCACATCAACCCACTGAATTTTTAAGGAAAAACGATGTCCGCTATCGGCGAATACCAAGATATCCAAGTCTCTATGGAACAACATGTTGCCACCGTCACTATCCAGCGTCCTCCGTTTAACTACTTTGACTACAACTTGATTTGCGCTATCGCCGATGCCTTTGACGACCTCGATAAACTCGACAGCTGCCGAGCTATTGTTCTCGCTGCCGAAGGCAGAGCCTTCTGCGCTGGCGCCAACTTTGGAGGTGATGATGCCATCAATCGCGAAAACCAAGAAAAGAAGTCTGAAGAGAGCGCTTTTCGACGCCGTTCTGGCCGCCTCTATGGGGAAGCCGTACGTCTCTTCGGCAATAAAAAGCCCGTCATTTGCGCAGTACAGGGCGCCGCTATTGGCGGCGGTCTGGGCCTGGCTTTAGTTGGTGATTTCCGTGTCACTTGCCCTGAGGCCCGTTTTGCTGCCAATTTTTCACGACTTGGTTTTCATCCCGGCTTTGGCTTGTCCCACACACTACCGGCACTCATTGGCCAACAGAAAGCCCACTTAATGTTTTACACCGGGCGTAGAATTAAGGGCGAAGAAGCACTCGAATGGGGCCTGGTTGACCAAATCGTGCCACAGGATCAGGTACAGGCAGTCGCCACCGAGCTTGCCAGCGAGATCGCCAGATCGGCACCCCTAGCCGTGCAATCGATTCGCGCCACTGTACGCCAAGGCCTTGCCGGTCGCGTTCGCGCCGCCACTGACCACGAGCTTAACGAGCAAGAATGGCTAATACAAACTGCTGATTCTGCCGAGGGCATTAAAGCCACCGCCGAACGCCGTGAGCCCACCTTTACCAATCAATAAGCTACGCAGCATATCCACCGAGGTTGCCTTTATCGCAGCCTCTGTGTCCTTCATTTGATACTCTCAGTAAAACATATTCTACCAAGACCCCAGTGAAGATATCTCTCTGGCTACCGACCTTACTCAGCGCTTTTCTAAGGAAAAACTGACTGGCCAACTACCAATAAAGAATTGTCAAGGGTACCGGACAAATAGAGCCGTTGACACGGGAGAGGGAACAAGCACAACC
>JARGOV010000052.1:0-5336 GCA_029212965.1 Porticoccaceae bacterium | reverse complement strand
GTACTTATCGCACTTGGTCTAAGTGCCTGTAGCACCGACACAGACACCGATAAAGGGTTGCTCGAGGCCAGTGGCACTAGAGATCCCTACCTTGTGCAATATTTGGTACCCGGCTCTGATTTTCTCAGTATTCACGGCATTACCTTTGACGAGGACGACAACATCTATGCCGGCAGTGTGATGGGGCAGAGCATCCACAAAATTGACACCCAGACTGGGGAGTCAAGCGTTTTTGTCGGCCCACCCGAGGGCATGGCCGATGATCTTGAGTTTGGCCCAGACGGCACTCTCGTATGGACATCAATACTCACCGGCCAGGTACACGCTCGTCGTCCCAATGGCGAAGTGTTTGTGGTCGCTGAGAATTTACCGGGTATTAACGCGATCGCTTTTCACCCTGACGGTCGCCTCTTTGTCACTCAGGTCTTATGGGGCGACGTCCTTTGGGAACTCGATCTGTCTGGCCACAAGCCTCCCCGCAAGGTGATCGAGAATATGGGCCACCTCAATGGCTTTGACTTTGATAAAGACGGCAACCTCTATGGCCCCCTGCTCTATAAGGGCAAGGTGGTGGGGATTGATGTCGACAGTGGTGAAATGACCACCCTGGCCAGCGGCTTTAAAATACCGGTGGCGGTTAATCTCGACAGCAATGACAATCTCTACGTGGCCGATACCGCTCTCGGTCGCCTGCTGCGTGTCGATATCAACACCGGTGAAAAAACTCTGGTCGCCACTGCTGAGCCGGGCATCGACAACCTGGCACTGAATAGCCGCGATGAACTGTTTATCACCAATATGAACGATAACGCACTGCTCAAAATCCAAACGCGCACAGGTGCGGCACGAACTATCGTACGCAGTGATATTTCCGTACCCGGCGGCCTCGATCTGATCGAAAAAGAAGGTAAAGAAACGCTTCTTCTCGCCAACCTCTTCACCTATAGCACCATTGACGGTGTTAGCGGTGTAGTGACAGATATCAAACGTGGCCTGCGTGACCACTTCGAGATGCCGATGTCGCTCAATATTCAGGGCGAACGGGTTGTTGTCACCAGTTGGTTTACCAGTGGTGTCGAGATTTTCGATCGCAACAGCCACCAAAGCTTGGTGGTGCACCACGGCTTTCAACAACCGGTTGATGCTCTAGAATTAGCGAACGGTACTCTGCTGGTCGCAGAGCATGGTACGGGGGCGATTATAGAAGTCTCAGACGACGGCGACCGTGAGGTGTTAGTCGACGAACGTCCCGGCATCGCCGCCCTACGCCAAGGCTCGGACGAAGATACTTTCTACGCCACCGATGTACTCAATGGTCAACTTCTGGAAATCGACGACGATGGTGATATTGAGGTTATTGCATCAGGCCTCGACCGCCCCGAGGGCTTTGATGTCGCCACCGATGGCAGCATCGTTCTTGCCGAAGTCGGCAAACAACGCATTGTGCATATCGACCCCAATAACGGCGAGATTAAGGAAATCGCTCGCAACCTCGCCATCGGCCTCGCCCCGGCTCAGGGCACACCGCCGGCTTATATCCAAACTGGGGTCGCGGTTTCCAGCGCTGGCAATATTTATGTCACATCAGATTTAAATACAGCCGTGTATAAAATCATTCCACAGTAGTAACGCAGACTTAAAATCCGGCCACTAGGCACAACTCACTCTCACAGGACCTCGAACATGAAGCTAGACTCTATCGCCCTACACCACGGCTACGAAGCAGAGGCCACCACCAAGGCGGCAGCCGTGCCGATTTACCAAACCACGTCTTACACCTTCGACAACACCCAGCACGGTGCCGACCTCTTCGATCTAAAAGTACCCGGCAATATCTACACCCGTATTATGAACCCCACCACCGCCGTGCTTGAAGAACGACTGGCGGCAATGGAGGGCGGTATTGGCGCTTTGGCTGTAGCATCGGGCATGGCGGCCATCACCTATGCAATTCAATGCCTGTGTGAGGTGGGCGATAATATCGTCAGCACCAGTCAGCTCTACGGTGGCACTTACAACCTGTTTGCCCACACTTTTCCCCGCCAGGGAATTGAAGCACGGATGGTGTCGCACGATGACTACTCTAGCTTTGAGGCACAGATTGACGATAGAACACGCGCCCTATTCTGCGAATCCATCGGCAACCCTGCCGGTAACATTGTCGACATCGAACGACTGGCCGAAATCGCCCATCGCCACGGTGTGCCCTTGATTGTCGACAACACTGTGGCGACGCCCTACTTATGCCGCGCCTTCGAGTACGGCGCCGATATCATCGTTCATTCGCTCACCAAATACATTGGCGGCCACGGTACTTCCGTTGGCGGAGTGATTATCGATTCCGGCAAATTTGACTGGGTGAAAAACAAAGCCCGCTTTGGCGTATTCAGCGAACCCGACGCCTCCTACCACGGTGTGGTTTATAGCGAAGCCTTTGGTCCAGCAGCCTACATCGGCCGCTGCCGGGTGGTACCTCTTCGCAATACCGGCGCCGCCATTTCGCCACACAACGCCTTCCAAATTCTTCAGGGCCTTGAAACGCTTGGCTTGCGTATGGACAGACACTGTGAAAATGCCCTCGCGTTGGCCAACTATTTACGCCAACATCGCAAAGTCACCTGGGTGAACTACGCAGCCCTCGATGACAGCCCCTACCTCGGCAACTGTCAGAAAATTTGTGATGGCCGCGCCTCAGGCATTCTCAGTTTTGGCATTAAAGGCGGAGCCCAGGCCGGAGCGACATTTATCGACGCTCTACAGATGATTCTGCGCCTGGTTAATATCGGCGATGCCAAATCACTGGCCTGCCACCCCGCCTCAACCACTCACCGCCAATTAAGCAGTAATGAGCTTGCCAGTGCCGGCGTCAGCGAAGACCTGGTGCGCATCTCGGTAGGAATCGAGCATATCGACGATATTATTAGCGATGTTGAACAGGCGCTAAACACTGTGAGTTAAGAGCTCAGCTAAATAGAAAGGGGATAAAGATAAACACCTCCGGCTCCCTTAAACGCCTCATTTGATAGTTAACCAACGGTTTGATTTGTTTACCCTCATAAAGGTGAACCTATAAAAATGCCCGACAATAAATAGAATAACAATTAAATAATAATTTCAAGTTATTGATTATTATTATTATTTTATATTTATGGAAACAGGCTTACCCATTGGTATGAAGGGTTACTGGAAATTGATAAACAACCCCGCATAAGATACACTGAGAACCCTCACTAATAAGTGGTCAACTATAAAATGAGCAAAGCCAACAAAACGCGCTGGGGTAAAACCATCCAAAGTAAAGACGTGCAGCACGAGTTGAAGCGCACTGCCATTTTGAAAACTGCTGCCCGCTTGTTCAACCAGAACGGCTTTCGTGAGACTTCCCTCAATGATCTCGCTCAAGAATTACAAGTCACCAAGCCGACGCTGTACTACTACATTGAAAACAAGGAAGACATCCTCTTCCAGTGTCTGCTTACAGCCATCACACAGATGCTCGAACAAACTGCAAATATACAAAGCGCCGATCTCACAGGCCTAGAAAAACTCAGTCGTTTTATTTATTTATTCACCTCTATTTTCGACGACGAGTTCGGTCGCTGTCTTTCCCGTCCCGGCCCTGACCCTCTATCGGATAAATATTTACAGCAGATCGACCCCCTTTATCAACAGCTCGATGCGGCAATGCGAGATATCATCAATAGTGGTATCGACGACAAATCTATACGCTCCTGTAACTCCAAGATCACCGCTTTTACTATATTTGGTGCCATCAACTGGATGACGCAGTGGTATCAGGTTGATGGTGAAATGACCACCCGAGAAGTTGCCAACGAAATGGCCGAAATGTTTACCAAGGGACTGGCTCTCTAGCTCCTTATAAAAACACTAGGTATTGTGTAATTGCAGATTGAAAGGTACTGTATGTAGAGTTTGTGAGTAATGCGTAGCAGGCTAATACGGCTTCACCGCCATTATCTTTACGTCCAAGATAAGGAGTACGTTATGACGATCACCGTACCCGAGCACAACAGCGACAATGTTGTGGATATTTTCACCGGCCAAACGTGGTCACCTGACTCCAATACACAGTTTATTCGCTTGGCGCCTGAACTCGATGGCCTCGAAATGCTCTACACCAATGGCGCCCACCCCGATACTAGTTTCAGTATCAAAATCCTTTGCTGGGGTCTACGTGAAAACGGTGACATTGTTGGCATGGTGCCATGGCTCAACAAAATCACCCCCTGCCCCGATATCAGCGACCCCCTTGATGGAAAGTGGGAGGGTTATTACGACCCTCGCACAGAAGAACTCTTCACCGATGCACCACTGCATAAAGCCCTGGAGCTAGAAATGGCTGCAGAGTATTACGACTGTAGCTACGCAAACCCTGACGATGTTGTACAGGAAATACCCGATACTATTGGTACCCACGCGGTCTTTTCCAACGACGGGTTCAAAACACTGCGTCTACAGGAAGTGGTCAGCTGGCATCTGCTCAACAACGGCGAGATTCACGCCCTTGTTGCCGATGAGAAAAAAATAGAAACGACGCCTGTATTACCTGGTGACACCAGCCTTTATGAGGTCGATGCCGACACAGGGTTTCGTTACTTTTTCCAACATCACATCGCCAACAAAATCAAAGCCAAAGACCCCGAAGCACTGGCGGCCATTGCTATTTTATCGGAGACTTAGCCTATCTTATAGCCTGCTTATTGGAAGCTTAGTCTAGTCCTGCATTAGCAACCGCCCCGCGTCGAATGAGTCGACGCGGGGCGGTTGCTAAAATAGATGGCTTTCTCGTAGCCTTAATCAAGACAAATTTCGGCAACTAGCTTTTTCATGAAGTCGCTGCCAAAATGCAAGTTTTTAAGGGAAACCTTCTCGTTGTCACCGTGGATACCCGCGGCCTGTTCGGCATCAAGAATGTGCGGTATAAAGCCATAGGCAGGAATACCTCTCTCCCGAAAGAAGTGGCTATCTGTAAAGCCCGCTGTCATACGTGGAGTAATCGTGGCTGTCGGAAATTGCTGCTTCAAATTATCTTCAATCGCACGATAAAGAAAATTATCCTGAGCCGAGATACCTGGTGCAAAAGACAGTAGAGAGGTAATAATTAGACCTTCATCATCCAGAGCTTGGTTAATACTTTGCAATGCTTTCTCGGGGTCATGATTGGGGAGTAAACGACAATCTATTTCCGCCCATGCCTGAGCGGCAACAACATTGATTTTATCGCTAGCCTGCAAACGAGTAATGGCACAGGTGCTACGCAATTGCACATACAGGCGACGGTCGAATTCACGCAGCTCAGCCATTTGTTGGGGGGA
>JARGOV010000009.1:75813-90364 GCA_029212965.1 Porticoccaceae bacterium | reverse complement strand
CTTTACGCCATGGTGCAAATGCGTACGCAAGAGAACACACGGGCGCGGATTATTGCTTTTAATAATATTCTCAACGCCTTCTTTATGGTGCTGTCGAGCTTGCTGGGTATCTTCTTTTTGGGTGTCGCCGATATCGGCATCCCGACGTTCTATCTACTTATAGCTTTGATGAATATCGCTGTTGGCGTGTTTATTTTCTATCAAGTACCCGAATTTACCATGCGTTTTATGATCTGGCTGTTCAGCCATAGCATGTACAGGGTGAGTCACAAGGGCCTTGAAAATGTTCCCGACAAGGGTGCCGCGCTGATTGCTTGCAATCATGTGAGTTATGTCGATGCCCTGCTCATCGCCGGTTCGGTGCGTAGACCCATACGCTTTATTATGTATAAACCAATATTTGAAATACCCCTGCTGAATTTTATTTTCCGCACAGGCGGGGCCATTCCCATTTGCTCACCGAAAGAAGACGACGCTGTTTATACGGCCGCGATGGATGCCATTGCCGAGGGTCTTGAACAGGGAGATCTGCTGTGTATTTTCCCCGAGGGCAAGTTGACGCAAGACGGTGAAATGGACGAATTTCGAGCGGGTATCGAACGTATTATTCAACGCAGTCCAGCGCCTGTCATCCCTCTCGCCTTGCAGGGTTTGTGGGGCGGCTTCTTTAGTCACAGTGGCTCCGGTGTGTTTAACAACCCTTTTCATCGCATTTGGAGTCGCATTGCGATTATTGGTGGACAACCAATACCACCGGCAGAGCTATCGGCCCCGGCCTTACGTGAACAAATTCTGGAAATGCGAGGTGAGCGCAGGTAACTTGTCCTATTATGAAAAAAAGTTTTTACATTTTAACTTTCTTATTGCGCTGGAAAAATAAGATGACATTGTCGAGCAAAATCTTACTGGCTATGCTGCTGGGTGTGGTGGTGGGTGCCATCCTCAATACTATGTCGGCCACAGAGGGCAGCTTTATCGCTAACCTTTCAGCCTGGCTGGTGAACTCTGTCTTTGATGTGGTGGGTAAGATTTTTATCGCATCGTTGAAACTGTTGGTAGTACCGCTCGTTTTTGTCTCTCTGGTGTGCGGCTCCTCCGCCATGGGTGCCAATGCGCGCATGGGGCGCATGGCTGGCAAAACCCTGGGCCTCTACCTGCTTACCACTGCCATCGCCATTACTCTGGGGCTGCTGTTTGCTAATTTAATAAACCCGGGAATGGGCATTGATATGAGTTCGGCGGCGAGCTACACGCCAACACCAGCACCCTCTTTAAAAGAGGTGCTCATCAATATCTTCCCCACTAATCCAGTGAGGGCGATGGCCGATGGCAATATGCTGCAGGTAATTGTCTTCGCGATTTTGATGGGCGTGGCTGTTAGCCATAGCGGTGAAAAAGGCAAAGAGGTCTTGAGTTTTTTCGAAAGTTTTAATGAGGTGGTGATGACCATGGTCTCACTGCTAATGCACCTCGCGCCGTACGGTGTTTTCTGTTTATTGGCGAAATTATTCAGTGAGATGGGTCTGTCAGCGATTCTTGATTTGGCGAAGTATTTTTTTACCGTGGTTGGGGTGCTACTGCTACACGGCCTTGGCGTTTACACCACAATGTTTAAACTTCTGACGCGACTCAGCCCCTGGGTTTTATTGAAAAATGTGCGACCGGCCATGTTGTTTGCTTTCAGTACTTCTTCAAGTAGTGCTACGATGCCGGTAACCATGAATGTCGCCGAGAAGCGACTCGGTATCGACAATTCCATCGCCTCTTTTACTGTGCCCCTGGGTGCCACCATCAATATGGACGGCACTGCTATTATGCAGGGTGTGGCCACCGTGTTTATAGCCCAGGCCTTTAATATCGACATCAGCCTTGGCGGTTATATTGCAGTGGTATTAACGGCGACGCTAGCCTCTATTGGCACTGCTGGCGTGCCGGGCGTGGGCTTAATTACGCTGGCTCTGGTACTACAGCAAGTCGGCTTACCGGTTGAAGGCATCGCGCTGATTATTGGTGTTGACCGTCTACTTGATATGATGCGTACGGCGGTGAATGTCACCGGTGACTGCATGGTGTCTAGTGTCGTGGCGCGAAGTGAGGGCTTACTTGATGAGTCAATATTTTCTGATGTCTCTGACAGGGATACCTACGAAAAGCCGGAGCCTTAGGAAATAGCATGCCAATTTATGTGGATGATCATTATTTTGTAGTATGGCTGGGTGCCCATGGGGTTAACTTCGCCAAAAATATGAGACGAAGGGTTAAGTGTCAATGAAGACAAATGACGAATATAAATTACCTTTTGGGTGTTTGAAATGCCCGGCCGACAACATCATTGAAATGATTATTGATGAAGGTGTTGAAATTAATGTTGCAATGGTCAAGGTTTTACATGCGACCGTTGAACAATTGGTGGGTGATGAGCCTGCGGGTTTTATCGTGCATAAATTAAACCCCTATTCTGTAAGCTTTGATGCTCAGCAAATTATTGGTGATTTACCTGGCATAGTGGTGTCGGCAGTGGTGGCCTACAACCACTTTGGTGAAATGACTGCCCAACAAGTTATTGCCATGTCGGAAGTGCCAGAGGCTGATATCGCAATTTTCCCTACCCTTGATAACGCCATTTTCTGGTTGCAAAAACGTCTAAGTGCATTGCCGTAGTTTTGACGAGATATCTGGCGGGCCAAGTATTCAGTATTAAAACCGCGTTAGGTTGTGTGCCGCTAGCTCCCCGCCCTGCCCTTCTATTTTGACTTTTATCCCTGATTTTATTCTATTGTTCATGTGGCGCTAGGTGTAAGACATGATACTGATAAGTTGGCGTTGCTCTTAGAATAAGTAGCCTAAACGGGTAGAAATGCGATACTACGGCGCAAAAGACAGCCAATAAATAAGGTTATTATTTGAGGCGAAAACCAATGGCTGATTTGTGCAATACCTGCTGTTTGTGGGCTTCGATAGCGCATGCAAGAAGGCTAAGCGCGGGTGATCATCATGCTATTCACAGCCTGTTCATCGGTGAGAAATATTGACTTTGCAAGACTGTGCATTGTCAAAGGTCTGGTCAGGGTGCGGGGTTGTAGTGAGTCGTCTGTCAATTTCTGGGTTAATAATTCTCTCTTTAGTACTCTGCCAAGTGGGTGGCTGTAGCGGCGAACAGGCACTGTCATCACAACGTAAAATGAATGACACAAGCCTTGCTTATGCTTGCGGCTCCACCACCAAACAAGCAGAGGATCATCCTGTGAAAATCGATAAATCTTTGTGCGTCGTCACAGCGCTTGCGGCATTGAGTACAAGCGGGGGTGTTAATGCCGACACTAAAACAGCGCAACAGTGGTATGAAGATGGCGCTAATGCTGTTGCGCACAGTTATGAGCAACAGCGTTTGGGTCGCGGTAAAGCAAAGAACATTATTCTTTTTGTTGGCGACGGTATGGGTGTTTCTACCGTTACCGCAGCGCGTATTCTTGAGGGTCAGCAAAGGGGTGGCCACGGGGAAGAAAACCTGCTGTCATTTGAGCACTTCCCCTACACTGCCTTAGCCAAAACCTATAATACCAATCAGCAAACACCCGATTCCGCTGGCACTATGACCGCTATGATGTCCGGCATCAAAACTAAGGCCGGTGTTATCGGTGTTGACTCTACGGTGATCCGTGGTGATTGCGCCACACTCGAGGGCGCACAAGTGGCGACCTTTCTTGAAGAGGCCGAAGCGCTTGGCCTGTCGACTGGCATTATTTCTACGGCGCGCATTACCCATGCGACACCAGCCGCAACCTATGCTCACACTATTGACCGCAATTATGAAGATGACCGCGATGCCAGCAAATTTGCTAATCCTGAGCTTTGCCAGGACATCGCCAGCCAGCTGATTGCCTTCCCCTATGGGGATGGGCTTGAAGTTGCTCTGGGCGGCGGCCGACGGAGCTTTCTCAAGCGTGAAGAAGGTGCTGACCCCGAAGACGGAGGTAAAGGTGAGCGGCAAGATGGCCGTGACTTAACACAGGAGTGGTTGAATAAATACGACCGTTCTGCCTATGTCTGGAACAAGGCTCAGTTCGATGCTATTGATGCTGATGACACCGAGCACTTGCTCGGCCTCTTTAATATGTCGCACATGCGCTATGAAGCAGACCGGGGTAATGATGTCGGCGGCGAGCCCTCGTTAACAGAAATGACTGAAAAGTCGATCAATATCCTGAGCAAAAACCGCAAGGGCTATTTCTTAATGGTAGAGGCCGGACGTATTGACCACGGACACCATGCCGGCAGCGCTTACAATGCGTTGACCGATACCATCGAGTTTTCGAACGCAGTACAAAAAGCGGTCGACATGGTTGGTGACGATACCTTAATTATTGTTACCGCTGACCACAGTCACGTATTTACCATTGCTGGCTACCCTACGCGCGGCAACCCTATTTTGGGCAAGGTGGTACAAAACGACGCTAGCGGTGAACCGGAAAATTCACTAGCACTGGATAACGACGGCCTACCTTATACGACGCTTGGCTACATGAATGGCCTCGGTTTTGCCGATTTACAGGGTGAGACAAACGCTGATGCACGTTATGACGAAACCGCAGACCCTGGGCGTATGGACCTCAACGGCGTTGATACCGAAAGCACAGGGTATCATCAGGAATCATTGGTGAATTTAGGTTCGGAAACGCACGCTGCTGAAGATGTGGTCATTTATGCAACTGGCCCCGGCTCGCACCTGGTACACGGGGTTATGGAGCAAAATGTCATTTACCACATCATGCGTAAGGCAACTGGTCGCATGTTGCCCCGAAGGAAGCTAAGCTTCGAGAGATAAAGGGTATACACGCAAAGAGAATATTGGGTTATTGCAATAAAGGGCAGGAGCTCCAGACCCAAAATCACTGATTTTTGAGCACCGCGCAGCAGAGATTACCTCACTGGGTGGCAAGTGGCGTTGTTACCCGACCTAGGGTTAATTTCTTTTTAGAATAGTGTAGTAACTGGGCATCATTACAGAGAAATATTAGTCTGTGACTGCACCTAGGTTTAACAGTTGGTGTGCTGTCATCAGCTAATGAAAATGCCCTTGAGAATAAAGAAGAAGACAATCGACAAACCAGCACCGGCAGGCAGGGTAACCAGCCAGGACATAAAGATGGTGCCTACGACACGCAGATTAATGGCGGCAATACCGCGAGCAAAGCCAACACCCAGTACCGCACCGACCAGGGTATGGGTGGTTGAAACGGGCAGTCCGGTGGCCGACGCCAGTACGACTGTGGCGGCGGCACCCAGCTCAGCGGCAAAGCCTCTGCTCGGGGTCAAAATAGTGATTTTTTGGCCGATGGTAGCCATTACTTTGAAACCGTAGGTGGCCAGACCAAGAATAATGCCGGCACCGCCGAGCAGGAGGATCCAGCTCGGCATCACTGTTTTTGCGGCAATTGCGCCGCTATTAACGATGCCAACAATTGCGGCCAGAGGGCCGACGGCGTTAGCGACGTCATTAGAACCGTGGGCAAAGGCCATGCTGCAGGCGGTGAATATCATCAGTACCGCGAACACGCGTTCGACGTTGGCGAAACGGTCATTGAGATCAATCTTGGGGTCTTCTTTAATGCGACTGAGGAAATAGTTGCCAATCAGGGTGACGATCAACCCGGCGCCCGCAGCATAGAGGGCGCACTCGGCAAAGCTCAGGTTCACGCCTTGATCTTTGAAAACATGTTTAAGGCCCTTGAGCAGGGTCACCATCGACATTAGGAAGCCGACAGCAAACATATACAAGGGAATAAAGCGTTTGGCGCGGGTGAAGGGGTCGCTGTGGTTAAGAATCAGTGTTTGTACACTTTTGAACAGGGCGTAAGACATAACTCCAGCCAATACCGGCGAGACCACCCAGCTGGCGACGATTTTCCACACCTTCGACCAGTGCACTGCATCTACGGAAATGCCCACCGCAGCAAAACCAACAATGGCGCCGACAATAGTGTGTGTGGTAGATACTGGCCAGCCTTTAATACTGGCAATGAGAAGCCAGGTCCCCGCAGCCAATAGTGCCGCGAGCATGCCGAACACCAGTAATTCAGGTCTGTCGCCAATAGATGCAGTGTCAATAATGCCCTTGCGGATAGTGGCTGTTACCTCTCCACCGGCCAGATAAGCACCGAGAAATTCAAACAGCATGGCGATCAAAATCGCCTGTTTCACCGTCAGGGCACGGGAACCGACGGATGTGCCCATAGCATTGGCCACATCGTTGGCGCCAATGCCCCAGGCCATGAAGAAACCAAAAACGCAGGCGAGTGAAAGGAGCAAATAGCCGTGTTCAGCAATAATTGTCATAAGCCAAGTCGATCAAAGAAATGAAGAAGGAAGTGAGGGTAAGGTAAAACCCGCGCTTAACGGGCCAAAAGCAGTTGCAGTCTCGCGCCAACGCGCTCGGCGTTGTCGGCCATCTCGCCGACGGTGTCAATGATTTTATAGAGAAACATCACATCGACCGGGGGTAGAGTCGCTTCCAGTGCAAACAGCTTTTTACGGAGATCCTGCTCCAGCTGGTCATTGTCGTGTTCGAGTTCATCGAGGGCTTCGATCAAGGTGGCGATAAAGCTTACTTCGCGATCACCAAAACCGGTCTCGAGCAACTCGTCGAGTTCGTTAATGGCGACAAAGGCCTGCTCCGTGGCAGCGATGGCCGTTTTTAGGAAAGCCATGCCACAGTCTTGCAGGGACTCGGGGATGGTCATGTTGCGACCCAGCATCAAACCCGCAATATCGCGCGCGCCATTGGCAATGCGATCTTGTGTAGTTACTAGATCGAGCAAATCGGTGCGCGGCATAGGCATGAATAAGCTTTTCGGTAAGTGCAAGCGGATCTGCTTTTTCAGTTCATCGGCTTGCCGTTCACTGGCGCAAATTTTGTCGTAAGTCGTACTCGCTAGTTGCCAGTCATCGCTGTTAGAGGCGTTAAAAAACCCCTCCAGGAATTTCACGCAAGTCACCACTTCACCCATGTGTTGCTGCATGGGCTTAATCGGCGAGCGGCCGAGAACTTTGTAGAGGGGGTTGATAATGGCCATCAGTTATTCCCGCGTTTATCTGGCTGGTTGTCTCATCTGAACTGCCCCAGGCAGCCCATGAGCGGAATTATAGGGCGACTGGCTGCCGACGTCATGTAGATTGTGCAGACTTAATTGACGCGGGGCGAGGCCTGGGTAGGTTGTTACAGTGCGCTGAGGCTTAAGGGGCAGGCGATGGCCGTGGCATCGGGGCCCAGTTTAACGACATTTTCTTCTAGCTGTATTCGCGATGGCTTAAGTGAGGTGTCGACCACCTCATCTTTATTTTTGGTCAAATAGTTGAAAACACCTTGTGCACGCTCCCTCGCCAGGCGCAAAAACTGCGTGGTGTCGATCGTTTGCTGCTCGATGAGCTGTTGTTGCATTTGTTCGTCGATGTGTTGAGCAATCAGGGTCGACAAGTCTTCATTGCCACTGTTTTCTGTGGTTTTCTGGCTAAGTAATTGCTCACTTCGAGTTTTTAGCGCGGTCAGTTTCTCGCCCCCAAAAGTTTTACTATATAGCGTTTCGAGTACTTCGCTCTGGTAGCTAATGGGTTTGTCTGAAAGCTCTTCGTCGCCAAGGGTCGTTTTGTAAAGCTGGTTAAACGCTAAGGTTTGCAGAGCTGGACCATCGCTTTCGGGCTGGTAACAGGCGTTGACGTTCAGAGCTAATGCTGGTTTTTGCCGCAAGGCTTGGGTGAGCTTGTTTAGTTTTTGCTGTTCGCTGCTGACGAGCGTAGTCACGCCCGGAGCGAAAGCAATATTATCGAGGTTGCTGTCGCTAGCACTCTCAAACAAACCACTTAGCATTTTAAAAGGGCTGCTAACCACCTTTACCAATAAGTTACGAAAAGCTTTCCAGACAATGCCACTGATTTGTACCTTGGGATTATTCAGGTCACCCTGGACGGGCAGGTCGATATCAATATTGCCATTGACGTCTTTCATGAGTGCGACAGCCAGTTTCAGCGGTAAGCTAACCGCATCGGGGCTGTCGACGGTATCACCCAATGTCAGGCTTTCGAGTAGCAGCTGATTGTCGCCGTGCATTTGCCCCTGCTCAATGCGGTAGTCGAGATTGAGTGCCAGAGTGCCGGCGTCGATGGCGTAACCCGCAAACTTCCCGGAATAGCCGCTGGCGCTGGTGATATCAATATTGCTCAAATCCAGTTTGAACTTACTGAAAGCATGGGGGGCGCTGAGCTGGCTAGCCGCTGAGATTTTGGCCGTGCCATTTCGGTCAATTTTGCCATCAAGAAACAGCTCAGTGGGTGTGCTTGAGGCCGTCGATATATCCAACACCTGGCCGTGAAGGCTGTGAATATGGGTAGTGAAGTTGATGGGTAAATTGAAATCTTTATAGATCAGGGTGCCGTCATTCAACGTAAATTTTGCAATAGCGACGGGGAAGATAGTGCCTTTCTCAGTGCTGACTGGGGACGGTGTTGTCGTCGAAGAGGCCTCAGTGGCGTCGGGTGCACTAGCAGCCTGTTTTGGCGCAGGTACTAACATACGGGAAAGGTTTGTTTCGCCATTTTCGAAGACAATGGTTTCGAAATGAGGAGCAATGAATTCAACACTGGCGATGTTCAGGCTGGCCGGTTCGAGCTGAAAATCAAGCGTTTTGATCGCCAGGTTTTCCCAGCGAGCCCATTCTTCTTGGTTGACCAGGTTTAGACTGTCGACTTCTCGGATATCAATATCGCCACGCAGTCTCAGCGCTTGGCTGTCCGGGTTCTGGTAGTCGAGCTGTAGGTCGGCGTCGATACTCCCTTGGGTGAGGCTAAGTTGAATAGTGTCGTGCAAATAATTATTAATCGGCGGCAGGGGAAGACCCTGTAAATCGATCGTTAGTGCTGCCATTGGCGGTATGGTGCCAACCTTACCGGCGATATCTGTCTTGCCCGTGGTATTTATCCTGAGCTGGGCCTGCAAGTCGAACTCGTCACCTTCTTTAAGGGTAAAGGGGTTGAGTGCGAAATTGACAATATCGACAGATTGGAGGGCGGGTTCGCGCAGTGAGCGATCAGTAAAATGTAACTGTAGGGCTGTTAACTGTACTTTATCAAGGCGTAGTTGCAGTGCGGGCGAAGCTGGCGAGGCATTACTGTCTGTGTCTGCCTCAACTTGAGGCTCGCTATTTTTGATTAACTGGCTGTAATTAAACACTTTATTGGCTGTCATCCAGCTGTGAAAAGATCCATTGTCGACCACCAGTGACTCGGCAGTGGCAAGTTGCTCAGGCCAGGCGAAGCTCGCTTGGTTGAGGCTAATATTGTCGATCCGAAGCAGGGGCTCGGCGGGGGCAAGAGTGTCGAGCCGTAATTGCTGCAATTCGAGACCAATATTTGTAGCTTGCAGTGCGAGACCACCCTGGGGGCCGCTATTATCTAGCGTAAAATCACTGTTAAGCGATAGAGTCCCTTGATTGATGGTGAAAAGCAGCATCTCTTGCAAATAGTTGCCGCCACGTTTGAGTTCGATGTTGTCGAGCTCGACATGTGCGGCGAGAACCAGTGGTTCTACTTGCAGGTCACCACTAAACGTGAGGCTTTCAGTGTCACTCAACTGAGCAGTGAAATTGAACTGGCCACCGTCTTCGGGCAAAGTGCTGAAATGGGCAATATTAAAATTGAGTGCATTCAGGTCGAGATTAAAAGGTTCGATTCGATCGAGTTGTCTAAAGTGCACACGGCTCTGGTTAAGCGCAATATTATTGAGGATTAAGCGCGGTAGCGCTGCCTGTGTTTTGTCCTTCGGCGGTGTTTGCGCTTCGTTGCTTGAGGGCGGCACCAGGCGCAACAAATTGAGATTACCAGCGCTGTCGATTTCGGCAAAGACTTCAAGTTCGCTGAAGCTAACAGTGCTGAACTGCCAGGCACGCTTAAACAGGCCGAAGGTATCAAAGTCGACCACCAGTTCGCCGAGCTTTAGCAAGGGGGCGTTTTCGGAGGTGGCAAGCTGTAAACTTTGCAGGCGCAAGCGGAATAAAAAGGGGTTGAAGCTCACGGTCTCAAGGCGTGCTTTTTGTTGTAATGTGTCGTCGACATAATGAATGAGCTGGGTTTTCAGCACATAGGGCAGTAGTAAAAAGCCGCCGAGGCTATAGCTGAGAAAGCCAATAAGGAGCCATAGACGATAATTCTTTAGAGGTTTGTCACCAAAAACGTGTCGCATAAAATCCTTTATCCCTCGATTTAACTAATAAGCCTAACTATACCTGTCCGTAACTCTCTCGCTCACCCAGCCAGCGGCGAATCAAGGGTGTTACCAGCTCGGGGTGTTGCGTGATGATGTCGTGCGCCTGGTTTTTAACGGCATCGAGTAAATGGGCGTCGCGCTGCAAATCGGCAATGCGTAAATCAATATCGCCCGTTTGTCGCGTGCCCAGCACTTCACCAGGACCACGCAGTTCAAGGTCTTTCTCGGCGATCACAAAGCCATCATTAGTCTGGCGCATAGTGGTAATGCGTTCTTTGGCTTGCCGCGACAGCGGCGTGCTGTAAAGCAGTACGCAATGGCTGGCGACGCTGCCCCGCCCTACTCGCCCCCGCAACTGATGTAGTTGGGCGAGGCCGAGGCGCTCGGGGTTTTCAATCACCATTAAGCTGGCATTGGGCACGTCGACGCCCACTTCAATAACGGTGGTCGCCACCAATAACTTTAGCTTGCCGGCTTTAAAGTCACTCATCACGCTGGTTTTTTGCGCTGCTTTCATCCGCCCGTGTACTAGACCGATGCTCAGTTCGGGCAGGAGCAGGGCCAGCTCTTCGGCGGTGACTTCGGCGGCTTGTGCCTCAAGGGCTTCAGACTCTTCAATTAAAGTACAAACCCAATAGGCCTGTTGGCCCTGCTGGCAGGCCTCACGAATGCGTGCCACGACTTCTAAACGTCGTTGATCGGCAATGGCTACGGTGTTTACTGGGCTACGACCAGGTGGGAGTTCGTCGATCACCGACACGTCAAGATCGGCATAGGCACTCATCGCCAGCGTGCGGGGGATGGGCGTGGCAGTCATAATCAGCTGGTGAGTGGTTAAGTTATCGCGGCGGCCCTTCTCCCGCAGAGTGAGGCGTTGATGCACGCCGAAGCGGTGTTGTTCGTCGATAATCGTCAGACCAAGATTGTGAAATTCCACCTGCTCCTGAAACAGGGCATGGGTGCCCACCACTAGCTGGGAGCTGCCATCGGCAATGCCACTTAATTGATAATCCCGCGCCTTGCCTTTCAATTTACCACTGAGCCAGCCGACCCGGATGTTGAGTGGAGAAAGCCAGGCTTCAAAATTTTGCCGGTGTTGCTCGGCGAGAATTTCAGTGGGCGCCATAATTGCCGTCTGATAACCACTGGCAACCGCTTGCAATGCGGCAAGAGCGGCCACTACCGTTTTCCCCGAGCCAACGTCGCCCTGCAAAAGGCGCAACATGGGCAGGGGTTGGCAAATATCGGCACACACCTCGTGGCTAACACGTCGTTGGGCGGATGTTAGCGTAAAGGGCAGCTGTTTAAGGAATTGCGTTGTTAGTTGCTGGTCTTTATTAAAGGCGGGCGCGCCCTGCTGGCGAATACTTTGGCGCAAGCGCTGCATACTCAAGTGATGGGCCAGTAGTTCTTCAAACGCCAGACGCTGCTGGGCGGGGTGCTCACCTTTGGCCAGTTGTTCGACGGACGCATTGGCGGGGGGGCGGTGGAGAAAGCGTAATGCATCCACGAGGCTCCCCTGCTTAGGTTCATTGTTTTGAGTCTGGGGTAGTAATTCACTGAGATTGCTGGCACTGAGGATAGCCAATGTTTGCTCGGTGATGGTACGTAGACGGTGTTGGGTAATGCCATCGGTGGCGGGATAGACCGGAGTAAGGTTCTGAGCCAGGGGTTCAGGTTGTTTGCCATCGAGTATGTGATATTCCGGATGGTAGAACTCCAGACCCGCGCTGCCCCGGCGCACCTCGCCGTAGCAACGCATCCTCGAACCAACTGTCATCGTATGGCGCTGGGCCGCAGCGAAGTGAAAAAAGCGCAGAGTAATAAGCCCGGTGTTGTCTTGTACCTTGCAAATCAGACTGCGGCGTCGCCCGATGACAATATCACTGCCACGTATTTCGCCTTCAATTACCGCTTCGGTGTTGGGCTGCAAACTGCCAATGGGAGTAATGCGGGTACGGTCCATATAGCGTAGGGGCAGGTGGAAGAGAATATCCTGTAGGGTCACAATACCCAGGCGGGCCAGTTTGTCGCGCATTTGTGTACCAATGCCACGAAGCTGAGTTACTGGAGTCTGGTCGAGGGGCGTCATAGGCTTTAGTGTAGAGCTTCAGGCTGTGGGCTCATAGTGCAGGTATAAAATAGTGTGGGGATGTAAAGAGCAGGTATGAATAGGTACAGACATAAAACTGTGTATTCTGGTAAGACAGACTATGCTATTAGTAGTGCCAAAGTGAACTTAAGATGTCTATGAGAAGAGGCCAATTATGCCGAAATCTGTCGAATTACGGGAGTACATGCGTACGCCGCGCACCGTTAAACAGAATGCCACTGTTGCTGACGCCGCACAGGTCATTATAGATAACCGGGTGTCGGGTGTTGTCGTGGTTGACGACACAGGGCAGTTGGTCGGCATGCTGTCTGAGCTAGATTGTATGCAAGCCATTGTTAGCACCGTTTATAACGGTGGTACCCCAGGCGCAGAGATAGTACGAGACGTAATGACAAAAGAGGTGACTGTCAATCGCCCCAGCGAGGATATTATTTCAGTGGCTGCGGAAATGGTGAAGCACAAGCATCGACGACGGCCCATTGTTGATAATGGCAAGCTCGTTGGTCAAATAAGCTGCCGACAATTATTGCGGGCGATTAATGATTTTGGTGGTGAAAAGTAAGCGTAATTTATGGAGTTTGTGTCGAGGTTCTCGCGGCTTTTTCCTCTACGGCAAGGTCCAGCTTCTGGGCCAAAACTTGAGCTGTTTTTTCAGCTTGCTGTCGGCTAAATCGGTCGCCGATGCGCAGCGCCTTCCCGTTTTTCAGCTTCAATCCAAGGTTGAAAAATTGATAATGTTTATTGCCGACTGTCATAGCGCCTCGACTTTCGGTGGTAACGGCGGCTATTTCGTTATAGTTGAGTGTTACAACATTGCCGCCGAATAAACTTTTATAGCGGAATTCGAGCATCGGTTGGCTAAGACGAAGATAGTAATGGCGAAAGCGACCACTAATACTGAACGAAAAAATAGCGAGGCCAATAAGGCTAAACAGTGCACCGAAGCTAAGCAGGAATGTTTCCTTCTGCAAGTAACCGATAAAATAAGCTAGGCCGGTGCCAATGGCCATAAAGGTTAAGCCAACCACCAGCCCCGTACCAAATCCTTTGTTTCGATGGTCGCCAATAATGGCTTGCTCCGCACCGCTATTAATCGCAAAAAGTGTAGCGATAGAATTTGCATCATTGGGCAGGGTTTTCAGTGAGCGTTTAAATGAAATACTGGCCTTTTCTTCAGTAGGGAATACGGGCAGCTCTATTTGACGTATAAGGTCAACACCGGGCAGCTCAGCGCTAACGCTAAGTGTCCAGACATGGTGCTTATGGCCACCTGTGCTGGACTGGGGTAAGTCAGCGGGGACTTCAAACAAAAATTGTACCGTTGTGGAGCGACTGCTTTGTAACGGTTCGAACAGGCCATGATGTTGCCAGACTATACTTTGTCGCGAGTTTTTACCCTGGCGGTAGTGAAGTACGCAGTCGAGAGAAACTTTAACAGGCGTGCCCGCTGGCAGCGGCGTAGAAAGATGAATGGTGCCTGCGATGTCGCCACCAATAGCACCGGGATAGGGTTCGAGTTTGACCTTCATTTGGCCAAAGCGTCGCCAGTCCATGGTTTTATGAATTGCCATGCCAATCAGATATACCCCGACAAGCGGAAATAGTAAAACAAACCAAATCAATTGATTGCCTTTGTTTAGCTCATCGGGGAAAGCCAACAGGGCGGGGACTGCTAATAAATTCCAGAAGATAGCAAAACCCCAGATCAGGCCGCCCGTTAAAGCGAAGGTGTCATGGAGTGATTTGGCGGCCCATTTTTTTCGCCCTAGCCAGGGAGTATCGCTATCGAGTAAGGCTGCAACGTCGCTGGGTTTTTTAAGCCCCCAAAATACGGCGCCACCACCAATGAGGCTGAACAGTAAGCCAACAATATTTGCTGCGAGGATGGATTCAAAGTCTTCACCACTGAGCGGTGGTGATGAAAACAAGCGTGGCACGTTGGGTATGGCTTTGAAAAAGAGCAGGCCAAGCCCCGGCAGTAAGAAAATGGCACCAAAGATAGCGAGAAAAACGCTGGTATTGCGTTGTTTTTGCTGATGAGTCACCTGCACTGTCTATCACCTGAAATATAATGGGTGTAACAATAAGGGCTGTGTTCAGTTCTTGGCGTGCTCTATGCCACAGATATCGACTTTCAACGCTCTGTGCATACAAAGAACACGCAATTGCATAGATCATGACTT
>JARGOV010000009.1:74321-75713 GCA_029212965.1 Porticoccaceae bacterium | reverse complement strand
CAGTGGTAGGTATGGCATGAAAGACAATAATATATTTGCAGCAATACCTAAGTGCCTGGACCAGGAGCTGGTTGAGGTATTGCTTGAGAATAACAATATTTCTATAGAGAGAATTATTTCGAAAGGTCATACAAGTCCTATTTCAGGGTGGTACGATCAACCGGCAAATGAGTGGGTGATAGTGTTGAAAGGTGAGGCGCTAATTTCTTTTGAAGATGAGCCAGAAATTAGACTCGTCGCAGGCAGCTATATTGAGATTGCCGCCCATAAGAAACACAAAGTCAGCTGGACTGACCCAAATAACGAAACAGTTTGGTTGGCTGTACACTACTCTACATGATTGAGTGAGCATGATAATGTTTGTGGGGGTAGGCGAGTGAAAAAAATAAAAAATGAAAAAGAGTTGATAAAAAAAGCGATTGTCGAAGGTGTTAAATACGCAGAAAAGCGAGGTGTGGTTGAATTTGAAGCCACGGACTCCGCCAATGAAAAGATTGAATATATTTATCGCTTACTGGTGCACGACAAAGTAATTCAACCAATACCAGAAACTACCATCTCGCAGCAAACTATGCGCCATAAGTTAGCAATATGGGCGTCAAAAATAAAATAGCTATTCAAGACGACTCAGGACAAGTCATGAAAACACAACATTGGTCTGCCCCTGAATATGCTAAGCACGCACATTTCGTTTCATCAATGGCCTCGGAGGTGCTGAGTTTACTTAACCCCCAACAAGGTGAGGTGGTCCTCGATCTGGGCTGTGGTGATGGTGAGCTAGGCGCCTATATTCAAAGTCAGGGTTGCTCTGTAATTGGCATCGATGCAAGTGCGAGTATGGTCGCTGCGGCTAAAGCGCGAGGCCTGACTGCCTTGGAGATTGATGGCCACAATATGGACTTTGAGAATCAATTCGACGCAGTGTTTAGCAACGCGGCTCTGCATTGGTTATTGCAGCCCGAAAAAGTGATCGACGGTGTGCGTCGGGCATTGAAAGAAAAAGGCCGTTTTGTTGCCGAGATGGGTGGGGCTGGAAATATTGCCACGCTAGTATCTGCCATGGAGGAGGTATTTACGGACAATCCGGATTTTGGTGCATTCCAAAACCCCTGGTACTTTCCAAGTGTAGACAAATATCAATCACTATTGGAAAAGGCGGGTTTTCTTGTTAAGGATATAGCGTTAATTTCCCGACCTACACCCTTAACCGGTGGTCTCGATAAATGGTTAGACATTTTTGCCAATAGTATTCATCGTCCGTTGAGCGATGAACAAAAAATTCGTTTCTTTAATGCCGTAGAGAGAAAGGTAAAATCAGCACTTTTCAGCGAACAGGAGGGCTGGGTTGCCGATTATGTCAGGCTCAGATTTAAAGCGATAAAATTATAGCGC
>JARGOV010000009.1:63397-74221 GCA_029212965.1 Porticoccaceae bacterium | reverse complement strand
GGGCTGGGTTGCCGATTATGTCAGGCTCAGATTTAAAGCGATAAAATTATAGCGCCATTCTTTCAGCGGTCATTCATAGGTGCTAATTTAATAACTTATTTATTAGTATTATTTAGAAAATAATACCTTGGTCGGCTTTGATATTTAATCTTTTTAGGAACGCTGTAACGTTAGAAAGCG
This sequence comes from Porticoccaceae bacterium, assembly GCA_029212965.1. GTDB lineage: Bacteria > Pseudomonadota > Gammaproteobacteria > Pseudomonadales > Porticoccaceae > Reddybacter. The sequence continues at coordinate 74,041 of JARGOV010000009.1, read as the reverse complement.
CTGTGAATAAATTTTCATGAATTTGCATCACTTCCATGTCGCATAATTATTTCTAATGGCTACAGCTAAAAAATAGAAGTGGATTTTAGGGATAATGGAAAACGAGGGAAGGTATTTTCCTGACCATTTTTATGCCAAGACTGGACGTATATTGCTGTAGATTAGCGTTGAATTAATGCGCCTTAAAATCTGAGATAAGTCTGAACAAATAGAGCGTCAATTACCGAATATGAAGGGCTAATAAAAACCCGGCTTTAATTAATTAAAGCCGGGTTTTTATTTTGATGAATTGCAATTAAAAGAATTTGCCAATAGCTTTAACAACCGCTGACGTTTGTTCAATCATTACCATATGCCCTGCCTCTGGAATAGTGACTAATTCGCTGCCTGGAATGGCCTTATTAAAAGCGTCAGCATAGGGTCGACTAATTAGTTTGTCAGACTCGCCCCATATCAGTAGCGTTTTAGCTTTTAGCCGATACAGGCGCTCACTTAAACCACGCTCGGGAATGGGGAAGAGAATTTTCCCGGCCATGCCTAGCTGGCGTGCATTTTGTACCAGAAAACCTTGCAGGAATGTGGGGTCAGAAAAGTCTGCGCCGGCCGTCATTATTGCACCGCCAGCGACGGGGTCGTGGAACATTAACTCGGGTAGTTCATAAGGCATAGCGGCAAACACATCTGGGATCGGATGTTCGTCAAGCCACAGCCCGGCGGAAGAAATTAAACACAGCTTGTCGACATCGTTGGGCATTACCGAGGCCATTTCTGCTGCGATCATTCCGCCCATGGAGTGACCGACGACGATAGGTTTGTCAAGGTCCAGGGCCAGCATAATGTCGTGGCAGTGCAGGGTGAAGTCGAGCATGGTGCGGATGTTTTCACATTCTTCGGATTCACCATAGCCAGGCAATAGCGGTACGTAGACGTGATATTTCTCTGCCAGCGCAGCCAGAAAGGGGCTGTCGGCTGTAATGCCGCCGGCACCGTGTAAAAAGAATAAATCCGGGCCACTGCCGCCCTCGATTAAATGAATGTCGGCGCGGGGCGCGTTAAATGTACGTAGTTTCATGCTTACTGTTTCCATGATCAGGCCCCCCCGGTTGTTGGCTTGTGATCAGAGACTGGCCCCGGTGTCGCCCTTTTTTCCAGGGGTGTTGGCCAGAAACGGCTGTCATCGGCGTAGTCGGGCCACATATTGCGCAGCTTGGGCATGACTTGTTCAGCAAACAATTGGGTTGAGTACTTGGTTTTATCCATCGGCATATCGCCGACATGCATAAGGCAGAAAATATTGCCAACATTGAGCCCCTTGATGAGGTCTTCCATACGCTCGCGTACGGTGTCGGGGCTACCGGCAATCACATAACCTTCATCAACCAGCTGTTTCCAGGGCATGTGAGCAGCTTCACCGAGATCGGGGCTGAACTGCGACAGGGCTCCGGCTTTTATGGTTTTAATGGTGCGATAGCCCGGTGCATCGGCAAAGCCGGGGGCCACGTGCAGGCAGCGGTTAAAGAAATAGCTGACGTGATCTTTGTACAGCCTTTCTGCCTCGGCATCGGTGTCGGCGACACAAATGGTTTGGGCAAAGCCCGCGCGATAGGGTGACTCGTCCGGCTCGTTGCGTTCTGTCAGCCTGTCCCAATAACCTTGTAACAAGGCCTTGGCGCGGATGTAGCCCGAGAAGCTCAAATAAGAATAGGAGTAGGTATTGTCGAGACAAAAGTCGTAAGTCTCAACCGAGCCGCCACCGGGTACGTGGATGGGTGGTGGGTTCTGGATTGGCTTGGGCCAGGTGTTCACATAGCGCAGCTTGGTATAGCGGCCATTCCAGGCGAAGGGCTCGGGGTCAGACCAGGCGCGTTTGATTAAGTCGTGAGCTTCTTGATAGCGCTCACGGCTGAGTGCCGGGATATCACCGTAGCAGTAGTTGATATCCATGGACGAGCCAACGGGGAACCCCGCCACTAAACGTCCGCCGGTAATGACGTCAAGCATGGCAAACTCTTCCGCTACTCGGGTCGGTGGGTTGTAAAGACCCAGTGAGTTGCCGAGTACCACAATGGCGGCATTAAGGGCGCGTCGAGAAATGGCTGCGGCAATAATATTCGGCGAAGGCATTAGGCCATAGGCATTTTGGTGGTGCTCGTTAACACCGATGCCGTCAAAGCCGAGGGAGTCGGCGTATTCGAGCATGTCCATATAGTCGTTATAGACGTCATGACCCTTTACCGGGTCGTAAAGTTTGGAATCAATATCGACCCATACCGATTTATGCTTTTGTCGGAAATCCGCTGGCAAGTGGGGCCAGGGCATTAGGTTAAACCAGGTGAATTTCATCGTGTTTCCCTATCAGTTGATGATAATTATTAGTCTGAAAAGGCGTTGAATAGCGTTGTAGTACGCATTCGGACAGGAGAATAATACCGGCTAAAGAAAGGTCAATCTATTGTCATAACGTGCGATTTGTGACCGCCCCAGCAGCGGAAGCTGGGGTGAGCAAGGGCGTACTAACAGCGTGTACTAAGGCGTACAAAAAGAGCTTTAAGTTGCAGCATCCGTTTTGCTGGCCAGACGGTCGATAGTATTGAGGAAAACCTCAGTCGCCTGGCCCCCACTGAGTATAAACTGCCCATCCAGGCTAAATGAGGGCACGCTGCTGATGCCCTGTTGGCGGGAGAACACAATCAGTTTTTGTACATCATCCGTGCCCTCGTCGCTATTTAAGTAAGTGCTTACTCTCTCTTTAGCCATTCCAGCTTGGTCAGCAATAGTGCTGAGTGTCTGCGTATCGCCGATATCGCGGTTGTCACAGAAGTAGGCCTGGAAGAGTGCTTCACTGAGGGCGTTTTGTAGCTCTGAACCACCCTCTTGAAAAGCAAGGTGGAGCAAGCGGTGGGCTTTCAGTGTGTTCGCGCCGCGCTCTATGCCCTCAAGGTTCATACGAATCCCAGAGGCATTAGCGGCCTGAGTGATTTGGGCGAACATCATTTGTATGCGGGCTTTACCGTATTTACCTTCGATGGTTTCAATATAGTTATAACCCTCAAGTGGCGCCTCAGGGTGAAGCTGATAGGGGAACCATTGCACCTCAAAGTCGATATCGGGGCGTTGGGCGATCGCCGCTTCAAGGTTTTTTTTGCCGATGTAGCACCAGGGGCAAACCACATCAGAAATAATATCAATTTTCATCGCATTAGCCTTCTTTGGGTCGTATTAAAAGTCGTTTTGAGTGTTGTCCTGCGGTAGAGGATGACATAGCACAGCAGGTTTTGTTAAATAGACCGCTGAAATAAACCTGAGGCAGGCATTCCATGGCAACTTTACAAGGAATCGCTTATCGGCTGAAGTCGAAAGGTGAAATGTACGAGCGTAGTAATACGACAGTAACGCCTGAAAAGGGTGTTGCAAATGATTACCGGGGCCACCCCCACAACCGGCAAGTGACTGTACTTAGTGTTGACGATTGGCAGCGGGCCTGTGACGAGCTGGATGCTGATCTGCATTGGACCACTCGCCGCGCGAATCTGTTGATTGAGGGCATCAGTTTTAGTCCCGCCTCGGTTGGCGACATCGTTCAAATTGGCGACCTGCGCCTGCAAATTACCCGCGAGACCGACCCCTGCCAGCGTATGGAAGATGCAAAACCGGGTTTGAAGAAAGCTCTCACCCCCGACTGGCGCGGGGGTGCCTGTTGTCGCGTGATTAATGGCGGTGATATTGCTGTGGGAGATAGTGTTGAGCTTGTACCCCACCGTTAATAATAAGAGGGATACAGAAAAATAGGAAAGGCTGCTCCCATCGCGAAAATGCTAGTACCAAAATACCAGTACTGAACACGACTATTTTGGTAGACTTGTTTTGAAGTCAATGACATATAAATAAGATAATAAGGTGATCACACTATGACTAATTCAAAAGTTACTGAGTCAACTGTATTGTCGGACTTCGACACCAGTGCTATTGAGTGGATACACTTTGAGGAAGATTCCCGCTTTGATTATCCAATCAATTATTCCATCGGTATTCTAGGAGCCTCGCCGGAGGAGGGTACGGTCGATTTTCTGGGCAGGTGGGCCCCCAATGCTTATTGCCATAGGCATCGTCACCTGGGCGCTACTACCTCATTAATCCTCGAAGGCGAGCAGCATACGGTCGAGACAATTAATGGCGAGGCGGTTCACTCTGTGCGCAAGGCGGGGGACTATGCGCAAAAACCCGGCGGTGAAGCCCATATGGAATATGCAGGTGCAGAGGGCTCACTGGTTTTTTTTAGTATGAAAGCCGTGGATGGCAAGATATTTGAAGTACTGGCTAATGACGAAAGCGTGCTCAAGGCCACCAGTTATGAAGATTTCGTGGCGGGTACACTGTAGTTCTATAGATCATCTCCGGAAGTAGGCAGAAAACCTGCCACCATAGAGATCATCAGCTTTAGTTCCGCTTCAATTGGCGATTTTCGCTGACAAATTACCCGTGAGACTTGCCTCTCTCGGCGGATGGAAAAAACTCTTACCCCCGATTGGCGCGGTGGTGTCTCTCGTCTTGTGATGAGTGGCGGCGATATTGCTGTGGGTGATAGTGTTGAGGTTGTATCTAAGGGTTAATAAAGTGCGTAACTAAACGACAATAAGGCAAATAAAAATGGCGGATAGCAACGAACGACGAACCCGGGGTTTGGAAACACTACAGTCCCTGACCGGCTCACCAGATCCGGCCCTTAGTGCACGGGGCTTGGAGGACGCGAACGGGGCGCTGGCCTCGTTTGTCATTGATCACTTCTTCGGTGACGTATGGAGTCGCCCTGGCCTGAATAAGCGCGACCGCAGCCTCATCGCCATCGCATCATTAACGTCCCAGTATCTTCTTGACCCGCCCTTGAAAACCAATATAAAGGGCGGCATTAACCATGGTCTGACGCCGACCGAGGTACGGGAAATCATTATTCACCTCTGTGGTTATGTAGGTTTTCCAAAAACCATTGATGCGATGGCCATAGCCAACCAGGTTTTTGTTGAAATGGGTTTGGCGTCGGCTGATGACAAGCTGGAGCCCGCCAAACGGATTGATCTCGAAGAAAGGCGGCGTTTAGGCAGCGCAGCACTCAGCCGTGTCACAGGCGGTGCTTTTCCGTCCGATCCACAACAGGCACTAGCGGCCGTACAGTCACAACTTGGTAATCTGGGCACCTACGCTGTAGAGTTTTTATTCGCGGAGGTCTGGACCCGTGAGGAGCTGTCAAGACGAGACCGTAGCCTTATCGTGGTCACCGCCCTAGCATCATTGGGCCGCAAGGATGAACTCGATATTCACGTACCGGGCTCTGTTCAGCATGGTGTCTCAAAAGAAGAACTGGAAGAGTTAATGATAATGATCTCAGCCTATGCAGGCTTTCCCTTTGCTGTAGAAGGTATGCGAGTCATTAACGACAAACTGAAGTCAGCGGATATAACTGCCTAGACCGCCTTGATTACGGGCGTGACTCTTGTGTTCGGATCAGCGTTCTATGGAGCGGTATCGGCAACCAGTGCTAATGGTATGTGAATGCCGTGTAGCCCGAAAATGCCAGTACCGAAAATGACTGGTACTAGTCTGGGGTCAGGCTACACTACAGTAATGAAAGCTCCCCAGACCCCGCTGAATATAACGTTATATAGCAAAGCACGTTTAAGTCGGGACGCCCGTTTCGATGGTTTGTTTTTTCTTGGTGTTAAAACCACGGGAATTTTCTGCCGGCCCATTTGCCCTGCTAGGGCCCCCAAAGAAAGCAATGTCACTTACTACTCTACAGCCCTAGACGCGGTACAAGCAGGCCTACGACCGTGTTTGCGTTGCCGGCCCGAGTCGGCACCCGGCTCTCCTGCCTGGCACGGCGTGCAAACAACCTTGATCCGTGCTGTAAAATTGATTGATCAGGGCGAATGGCGGGCGCAAAGTTTGCCGCAATTTGCCGCTCGTCTTGGTGTCAGTGATCGTTATCTGCGTAAGCTTTTTCAGCAACACCTTGGTATTTCGCCCTTAAAATACGCCAATTTTCGCAGGGTGCTATTCGCCAAACAATTATTGCAGCAAACAGGCCTACAGATTGCAGATATCGCACATATGGCGGGTTTTGGTAGTACCCGACGCTTTAATGCGGTGTTTGCTGAGCTACTCAAGGTAACGCCACAGCAAATACGTGGTGTGCAAAAAAAAGAGCGCGTGGCAAATAATCGTTTGAGTGTTTTACTCAGCTACCGGCCGCCTTACGACTGGCAGGGTGTGAGAGATTTTTATCGCACGCGGCAAATTACGGGTCTAGAGCTTGTTACCGATAGCAGTTATAGCCGGAGTTTTAGTTATCAAAAGGGTTATGGTGTTTTTAAGGCCTCTCACTTACCAGAAAAAAATAGCTTTCGTGTTGAGCTGAACATGACTCGGCCAGAACATGCCCTGGCGATTATTCAGCGCATTCGAAGCTTGCTCGACCTGGATGCTGACGCAGTGGCCATCACCACCCAGCTAGGCAATAACCCCGCCTTAGCGGCGTTGAATAGTACGGGTATACGTCTACCTGGCCTGTGGTCTTCCTTCGAGGCGGGTGTAAGGGCGATTCTGGGCCAGCAGGTTTCGGTAAAAGCTGCGCATAAGCTGGTATCTCGCTTGGTTGGGGCGTTGGGTAAAACCTTGCCGGCGGCCACCGGAGGGAATGATGTGCCCAATTTGGTGTTTCCCGAGCCAGCTGCAGTGGCAGGCTCTAATCTTGAGTTTCTCGCCATGCCAAATAAGCGCCGTCAAGCATTGCGCCTACTGGCAGAGCATATTTTGCAAAATGGTGAGGACTCTGTCTCGGGTGTTGGCCTGCAGGTTGATGCTGCCTATAAGGACTGGTTAGTGATCCCTGGTATTGGCCCGTGGACGGTGCAATACACAGCGTTTCGCAGAGGCCACCCCGATGTTTTTCTCGCTGGCGACCTGGGTGTCAAAAATGCTTTAAAAAAACTGGCGATGAAAGATGAAAATCAGCCCGCAGTTGATGCGGATACAGTCAGCCCCTGGGGCAGCTACGCGACACTATTATTGTGGCAAAGCCTTGCTGCAGATGTCAGCGACAATGCTTGAAATGACAATGCCTAAAATATAGATGTGAGGTTGCTATATGACACTCGAAGATAAGCGACAGAAAATAACATGGACCGCTATGGAGAGTCCGGTTGGTCGGTTGCTTGTTTTCGCCGATGGGCACGGTATTACTGAAATTCGCTTTCGCAATAACAGCTCGCCTTTACCATCAACACAAGGCTCAGGAAATGAGTGGTTAGCGCTGGCAATAGAGCAGTTAAACGCCTACTTTAATAGTCGTTTAATGAAATTCGAACTGCCTTTGAGTTTGTCAGGTACGGCGTTTCAGCGAGGGGTCTGGAGCGAGTTGCAAAAAATTAATTATGGCTCAACCGCCAGCTATGGACAGATTGCGGCTGCGATCAATAAACCTAAAGCCGCAAGGGCGGTGGGAATGGCGAATAATAAAAATCCCATTCCAATTATCATTCCCTGCCATCGGGTTATTGGTAGTAATGGTGCATTAATCGGCTTTGCCGGAGGCCTCGATACCAAGCGTTGGTTGCTTCAGCATGAAGGGGGTTATGTTGATGATAATCAAGTTTAACGCTGAAGAGATAAAGTCGGTGACTGTAAAGCTTCAGATGAAACTGCAAACTCACGGCCGGTAATGTCGCTAATCGGGCAGTGAGTTGCAGCGGAGTATTAAAAATGCTGCTTAAATAAAAGGTTCTAGGGACTATTAAATACCTGTGGTTCGTAGCGGTCGATAATCGATTTCACTAGCCCACTGCGCACGATGTCGGCATAGTCGAAATGGTGAATGTAAACACTGGGCAAGCCTTTAAGTTTATCCATCGCATCGCTGAGGCCATTGGGGCCGCGAATGTCGCTCTGGCGAATATCACCATTAATCACTACTTTGCAGTTTTCGCCAATGCGGGTCAGAAACATTTTCATCTGTGTGGGGGAGGTGTTTTGTGCTTCGTCGAGAATCACAAAAGTGCTCTCATCAAACGTTTTGCCGCGCATAAAGGCCAGAGGCGCGGCAACGATACGACCGTGGCGTATACAGTAATTAACGGTACCCGCACCGAGACGTTGATTGAGTATGTCGCGAAAGGCATCGATATAAACCGCAAATTTCTCATCCACAGAGCCGGGTAAAAAGCCCAACTGCTCTCCCGCTTCAACGGCGGGGCGAGTGAGGATAATACGTTCAATTTTCCCCGATTCGAGCGCCTCTGCGGCAAGGGCTGCAGCACAATAACTTTTACCCGTGCCTGCAGGGCCAAGGCCTAGTGTCAGGCAGTGTTGGCGAATGGCTGTGATGTAGTTTTCCTGAGCGGGATTTTTTGCTTGAAGGGGCTGGTTGGAGCGGCGGGTGGCACAAACTTGATTGAGGTGTTGGTTCTGAGAGTTAATTTCGACAACAGTGTCGTCGTTATATTTGCCTCTTTTTTTGCGGGGGGTGGAGGGTTCCGAAAACTGGTGTTCCGACTGGAGGTGTTTACGCTTTTGTTTTCGCTTTGCACTTGTGCGCCTGGTCATAGAGTGTTGTCCTCAGTTTCAAAGTGATTTACGGTTTTAACAACGTAAAGTTTTGTGAAATAAAAGGCCGTGCTGATTAAGTTCCTCCCATTGATTAAGGTTTATTGCAGTTTATTCATGCTGTAGTGCAAGTTGATGCTAACAGTAAGAGTGCTAATCTGCACTGGTTTTTTTAACACAGGTTTTCCAAGCTGCGATTTCGTGTTTACAGCAAGCCATAAAAATGAATTTTACAGAGTCTGCTTAAACTGACTTTATCGCTGAAAATTAATACACGCCGCTAAAAATCCAGGTCAGCCAAAATTGTATCTACCCGAGCTTTTACTTCTGCAGTCATCGCAATGGGCTTGCCCCATTCGCGCTGTGTTTCCGCTGACCATTTGTTGGTGGCGTCAAACCCTATCTTTGAGCCAAGGCCTGAGACCGGCGAGGCGAAATCGAGATAGTCGATGGGGGTGTTTTCGACCATCACCGTATCCCGTGCCGGGTCCATGCGGGTGGTCATTGCCCAAATCACATCTTGCCAGTTGCGAGCGTCGACATCATCGTCGGTAACGATAATAAATTTGGTATACATAAATTGCCGCAAAAAAGACCATACGCCCATCATTACCCGTTTGGCATGGCCGGGGTATTGTTTCTTCATGGTGACCACCGCAAAGCGATAGGAGCAGCCCTCAGGGGGCAGATAAAAATCGACAATTTCGGGGAACTGTTTTTGCAGTAAAGGCACGAAAACTTCGTTGAGAGCGACACCGAGAATGGCGGGCTCATCGGGCGGGCGACCGGTATAAGTACTGTGGTAGATAGGATCTTTGCGATGAGTAATGCGGTCTATGGTCATTACCGGGAAGCGCTCAACCTCGTTGTAATAGCCGGTGTGGTCACCAAAAGGGCCTTCGTCAGCTTCGTCGTCAGGGGCGATATGGCCTTCGAGAATAAACTCGGCGCTGGCGGGTACTTGTAAGTCGTTGCCCAGGCATTGAGTGACAACGGTTTTTTCACCGCGCAGCAAGCCCGCAAACGCGTACTCTGAAAGTGAATCTGGCACCGGTGTAACTGCGCCGAGGATGGTGGCGGGGTCGGCGCCCAGTGCTACGGCGATGGGAAAGGGTTTACCGGGGTGGGCGGCTTGCCACTCGCGAAAATCCAGTGCGCCACCACGTTGAGCCAACCAGCGCATAATGACACGGTTTTTGCCGATCACCTGCATGCGATAAATGCCGAGGTTTTGCCGCTCTTTTTCTGGCCCACGCGTGACAACCAGTGGCCATGTGATTAACGGCCCGGCATCTTCCGGCCAACAGGTTTGAATGGGTAGTTGGCTTAAATCGACAGCATCGCCTTCGAGCACAATCGTTTGGCAAGGTGCTTTTTTGACAACCTTAGCGGCCATATTGAGCACAGGCTTGAAGGATTCACGCTTATTCCACAGGTCTTTAATGCCTTTAGGGGGCTCGGGTTCCTTTAAAAAGGCGAGCAGTTCACCAACTTCGCGCAGGGCTTCGACTTTTTCCTGTCCCATACCGAGAGCGACGCGTTCGGGAGTGCCGAATAAATTGGCGAGCACAGGGATGTCATAACCCTTAGGGTTTTCAAACAGCAATGCGGGTCCGCCGGCTTTTAACACGCGATCACAAATTTCGGTGATTTCAAGATTGGGGTCAACTTCGGCAGTAACGCGCTTGAGTTCGCCGCGTTTTTCAAGAAAGGCGATAAAGTCGCGTAGGTCGGTATATTTCATTAACTGGCGTTTCCTTTGAGCCGGGGGTGGCAAACTGGCCGACCGAGACAGGACTAGCTGCGGCAAACTGGTCTCAATAATGCAGGTGATATCACTAGCCAAGGCTGCTAGGCTGGAGTTCAATAATAACAAAGTGCGCAATCATTTCACTATGCATGCACAACAAGTTTTTCGGGCCTATGCGCCGGTTATTAGCCCCGAAGAAGATGCTCAGCAACAGCGCTATTGCAGCCAATGCGGCGCGCCCTGCGTGAACGAGGTGGTCGAGGGTGGTGTGCGTGCAACCTGCACACGTTGTCAGGCTG
>JARGOV010000009.1:49345-63297 GCA_029212965.1 Porticoccaceae bacterium | reverse complement strand
GTGAACGAGGTGGTCGAGGGTGGTGTGCGTGCAACCTGCACACGTTGTCAGGCTGTGCAATACAAAAACCCCCAGCCTGCGATTGCTGTGTTGATTGTGAAAGACCAACACTTTGTGCTGGGTAAGCGTGTTTCAAGTAGCCTGGGCCATGGCCAGTGGTGTCTGCCCTGCGGCTATGTGGAATACCACGAAGATTATCTCAGTGCCGCCCTGCGCGAGGTGAAGGAGGAGACGACCTTGGATATTCGCGTGCAATCGATAATCAGCGTCGTTACCAATTACCTGTCACCGGCTATTCACTCACTGGTGACAGTGCTGTTGGCCGAACCCATTGGCGGTGACTTACAAGCGGGCGATGGCATGGACGAGGTGGCCTGGTTTCCTTACACCGGGGAGTTCCCGGAGATGGCCTTTGAAGCAGATAGCCATATTATCAGCCGCTATTTTGAAACAAATTTGATTGGTGCGCCGGTCGATCCGCGTTTTACAGAAATCACTTAGCTCTCAACAGTTATAAATAAAGGACGAAAATCATGATGACATTTCAGTTAGGAAAGAGCGATTTGCACATTTCACGGTTAGGCCTGGGCTGCATGGGCATGTCAGAGTTTTACGGCAGTAGCGACGAGAAAGAGTCTATTGCCACTTTGCAGGGTGCCATTGATCTTGGCGTTAACTTTTTTGATACCGCTGATATGTATGGCAGTGGTCGTAACGAAGAGCTCATTGGTCGCGCCTTTGCAGGACAGTGGCAGAAGGTTGTATTGGCGACCAAGTTTGGTTTTCTGCGTGATGCCGACGGTGGATGGGATGGGCTTGACTGTAGCCCTGCTTATATTAAGCAAGCCTGCGAAGCCAGTTTAAAACGCTTAAACACTGATGTGATCGACCTCTATTACGCCCATCGTGTTGACCCCAATGTGCCAATAGAAGATACCGTCGGTGCGATGAAAGATTTGGTCGATGCCGGCAAGGTGCGTTATATCGGCCTCAGTGAAGCCAGCTCGGAAGAACTACAGCGGGCAAGTAAAGTGGCCACGATTACGGCGTTACAAACAGAATACTCAATGTGGAGTCGCGATGTAGAGAGCGATATTCTGGCTACTTGCCGTGAGTTGGATATTGGCTTTGTGCCCTATAGCCCGTTGGGGCGAGGGTTTCTGACGGGCGCTATTCAATCGCGCGATAGTCTCGAGGCCGACGACTATCGCCTTGCCAGTCCACGTTTTCAGGAAGAAGCACTGGCGCACAATAAAAAATTTCTGGCGTTGGTTGAATCCATCAGCAAAGAGAAAGGGATAACACCCGCGCAAGTGGCTCTGGCCTGGGTATTAAATCAGGGCGACGATATTTTCCCGATTCCCGGCACGCGAAAGTTGTCGCGCTTAAAAGAAAATCTCGCTGCTCTTAACATCGAGTTCAGCCCAGCTGAGCTGAGTGATGTTCGCGACCGTTTACCAATAGCGGAGGGTGATAGGTACTAACTTATTGGGTCGCGTTTAGGGTTTATGCTGTTATTGGCACTACACCACAGAATGGTCTATTGAAACAGTGGGGTATAGAGCGTGTAAATAGAGCCTGCAAATAGAGAGTGCAGTAACAGTCGCAGTAAGAAATGAGGCCAGCAGTATGAGTAAAGCATTAACCCTACAAGCCCGGGCGCAAACCCTGGGTGAAGAAATTGCGAATAGTGTGAGCCACGGTGTTGGCGCACTCGGGGCTATCGTAGCGGCGCCGCTGTTGATTATCGCCGCCGTGCAACGAGGCGATGTGGCCAGTGTCGTGGGCGCAAGCGTCTTTGCGGGCACAACGATTTTACTTTATCTGGCCTCTGCGATTTACCACGCCCTGCCCAGTAGTCGCGCCAAACAAATCTTCAAAATACTCGACCACGGGGCGATTTTTTTGTTGATTGCGGGCACTTACACTCCCTTTACTCTAGGTGTGCTACAGGGCACCTGGGGTTGGACCTTGTTGGGTTTAATTTGGAGCCTCGCCCTTGTCGGTATCGTGTTAAAAACCACCTGCACGGTGCGCTACGCAAAGGTCTCCACGTTTATGTACCTGGTTATGGGATGGCTGATCGTCATTGCCATTAAACCGCTATTGTTAAATGTCCTACCCTGGGGCCTGTTCTGGCTTGTCGCGGGGGGGCTCGCCTACACTGGGGGCGTGGTGTTCTACGCCCTTGACAGCAAAATCCGTTATGGCCACTTTATTTGGCATCTATTCGTTCTCACTGGCACTTCGTGCCATTTTATCGCTGTTTATGGATACGCAAATTAAGATGAAATCGACAACAGACTTGGTCGTTATTAGTAAAGATACGCGGGGCATAGCGGCTATCACCATTAACCGTCCCAATGCCTATAACGCCTTATCTCTAGCGTGTATGGCGGCGCTTATTGCCGCGTTCGAGGACTGCTCAGCAGATACTGAGGTAAGAGTTATCGTCCTCGACGGTGCGGGCAAGGGCTTTTGTGCGGGTCACGACTTGGCTGAGCTGAGGGCGCATCCAGAGCGGGATTTTCAGGAAAAAACCTTTAGCACCTGTTCTCAGTTAATGTTGTCCATTATCCAGTCGCCAAAACCGGTGATCGCCAAAGTGCACGGTGTGGCAACGGCGGCGGGCTGCCAGCTAGTGGCGACCTGTGATTTGGCCGTGGCCGCTGAAAATAGCCGCTTTGCCACGCCGGGTGTTAATTTGGGACTGTTTTGCTCAACGCCTATGGTGGCGTTGTCGCGCAATGTGTCGTCCAAGCACGCCATGGAAATGTTGTTGCTTGGTGACTTTGTTTCCGCCCAGCGGGCTTGCGAGATGGGCTTTGTTAATTATGTGACAGCGTGTGAAGAGCTGGATCAAAAAGTGAATGAGCTGGCCACAAAAATTGCCAACAAGTCATCGCTGACCTTAAAAATTGGCAAGCAAGCCTTTTATCAGCAGCGGGATAAAAGCCTTATCGATGCCTACAGTTATTGCGGACAAGTGATGGTTGAAAACATGATGTCGAGGGATGCTCAAGAGGGGATTGATGCCTTTATGGGAAAACGTCAGCCGCAGTGGGAAGATCGGTAAGTATTTACCCTGGCTTCATTCGTAAACTCTATAATCCATCATCCAGTGATTAGCGATGTTATGAGGAGCAAGTCTGCGTGGCATTAAAGCCAACCATTTTTAAGTTTAAAATTTCACTCTCTGATTTAAATCGCCATCACTACGACACCCTGAATTTAACGGTTGCCCAGCATCCCTCAGAAACTGGCGAGCGGATGATGGTGCGCGTACTGGCCTTTTGCCTCAATGCTCAGGAGCATCTGGCTTTTACCCAGGGTTTGAGTGCGGTTGATGAACCGGATATTTGGGCTCGTACATTGGGAGGAGAGCTGGCCCTGTGGATAGATGTTGGCGAGCCAGCTGCCGATCGAATAAAAAAGGCTTCGCGGCTTGCTAAAGCGGTTAAAATTTACAGTTTTAATAGTAAGTCAAATGCTTGGTGGTCTCAGGTGGAAGACCAATTTAACAAGCTCCCGGTATCGGTTTATCAGTTTGAATGGCAACAGGTACAAGTATTAACGGCTTTATTAGAGCGCACCATGGATTTGTCGATCACTATCACCGGTGATTCTGCCTATGTGGCAACGGCAGCTGGTGAGTGTGAAGTTGACTGGCTAACCTTGCAATAAAGTCTTGCCATAAAATGTTGTTCTAATAGCACCACAAAGCCAATTGCATTTACTCTTCAATACGTTGGCAGCGTATTGAGTTGATAGTTCTTGCCGGTCTAAAGGCTTGAATAGCGACTGACGGAGAGGACTGCCCGTGTAAAGCGACCTCTGTGGCGGCCTATAAGATAACGGGCGATTACTGCGTTTTTTGTTCCTATGCCACGGTAAAGTGCCCCCTTCTTCAGCAGAGCGAAAATTGCAGCGACAGTGTTTAAACACTGGTTTTATGACCTCACAACAGCTCCCCCTTGTACGCCATACGGCAACTGCTACACTCGAGTCACAATAAATTAACCTGCCTCGGGTATTACTGGGGCGTCAATTTTTAGTAAGAGCTGGGTTTTGCTTAAGCTGTTATTAGGGGGATTGTTAGTATGAATTTAGAGGGTAAATCAGCCATCGTCACCGGCGGTGGCCGGGGCATTGGCCGTGAAATTGCGTTAGTGCTAGCCGAGCAGGGTGCTCGAGTAGTGGTTGCCGATCCGGGTGCTGATCGCGGCGGGCGAGGTGGAGAAGACGCCCCCGCCAATCAGGTCGTCACTGAAATTGAAGCGACTGGTGGACAGGCTGTGTCCGCCCTCGCGCCGGTCGATGATTACGATGCGGCGGCTGGTATTATCGGTACCTGTGTGGATGCTTTTGGCTCTGTCGACATGGTGGTTAATTGTGCCGGTGTACTGCGCGAGCGGATGATCTGGAACTTGAGCGAAGATGACTGGGACACAGTGATTCGCGTACACCTCAAGGGCCACTACAATATGTGCCACCACGCCGCTAAAGTGATGCGCGGTCAGCGCTTTGGTCGCATCGTCAATTTTGCCTCTGACGCCTGGCGCGGTAGTGTTGGTCAATCGAACTACGCGGCAGCTAAGGGCGGTATTGTCAGCTTTACCCGCTCATTGGCGCGCGAGCTGGGTCGCTACGGTGTGACTGCCAATGCGATTTGCCCTATTGCTGCGACGCGCATGACCCTCGACCAGGGAGTCATTGATGGCATGAAAAAACGCCTCGATGCCGGCTTGATTACCCAGGACCGCTACGATTCGCTGATGGCCATGCCGGGACCGGAGTTTGTCGCGCCCATGGTCGCCTATCTTGGTACCGATGCCGCGGCCGACGTGAATGGCCAAATTTTTCATGTCGAGCGGGGTCGCGTGTCGGTGTACTGTGAGCCGGTGGAAGAAAAAATGCTGCTGAAAACCGACAACGACGGCCAGTTTAGTGTTGAAGATTTAATTGAGTCGGTACCGGGTTCGTTGATGGTCGGTCGACCCAACCCAGCACCCGCCGAGCGAGAAGACTAAAGCGGATTTGTGATGTCGGATAACGAGGATATGCCAGGGTCATCTCAACTAACGGTTTGTGTCACCGGGGCTTCGGGTTTTATTGCCGGGCAGACCATTCGTGAATTATTGGCCCGTGGCTTTAAGGTCAGAGGCACAGTGAGGGGTGTGGTCGACGACAGCCAGTACGCCTATTTAAAACAATTACCGGGCGCGGATGAAAAATTGGCACTGGTGCAGGCTGACTTAACCCAACCAGGCTCTTTCAACACCGCCATCGCCGATTGTGATTATGTAATCCATGCGGCCAGCCCCTATTTGCTGGAAAGTAAAAAACCACAAGAGGAAATGGTCGACCCCGCAGTGAATGGTACCCTCAATGTGCTTCAGGCCTGCGCTAATGCCTCTAGTGTCAAGCGTGTAGTGCTGACCTCGTCGTTGGCGGCGATAACGGATGAACCTGATGACCAGCATGTTTTTACTGAAACCGACTGGAACAGTAAGTCTTCTCTTACGCGAAATGCTTATTTCTATTCAAAGGCGCTGGCTGAACAGGCCACGTGGCGTTTTATGCGCGAGCAATTGAGGACGTTTGATGTAGTGGCTTTAAATCCCTGTATGGTGATTGGCGAGTCGATTGGCCCGGGTTTGAACAGTAGTAATCAGGTGATTCGTGATTTGCTCAGCGGCACTTACCCTGGTGTTATGGCGCTTAATTTCTGTATGGTGGATGTGTGTGACGTAGCTCGTGCCCATGTGTTGGCGCTGGATAAGGATGAAGCTGAGGGGCGTTATATCTGTTTCAGTGAAGCTATGACGATGGATGAAATTGTCGACTTTTTAGGTGAAGCCGGCTACAGCAATTATCGCCTGCCACGGCGTGATATGAGTGCGGGGTGGATCAGCAGCGTGGTGAAGTTATTATCCTATGCTCAGCCCAGTGGGGCCGGAGACTTTATCCGCTCCCACCTGGGCAAAACTATGCGCATTAGCAATGCCAAAATTTGCGCTGAACTGGGAATGGAGTTTCGCCCAGTGCGCGAAACGCTGGTCGATACGGTGGAAGATCTGATTCGTCAGGGGCATCTACATAAACCTGACGCTTAAACAAGCGGCGAGTTTTTCGCGCTTCTCCTTTTGTGTCTATGAGGCGTCGGGTGCTGTGCCCTGCACCACCGTTCCGGCTTCAATTACTAATAGGTCTTTTAATTCTAGGCGCAGCTGGTCGCCAGGCTTTAGGGGACCGACGCCTTCAGGGGTGCCGGTTAAGACGACATCGCCAGGTTGCAGGCTAAAAAATGTTGTAATGTGACAAATGAGCGGCACCACGGGCGTCAGCATTTGCCGGGTATTACCCTTCTGTTTCAATTCTCCGTTTTGCCACAGTTTAATATCCACATCTTGCAAGTCTTGAATGGCTTCGGTTTTAACAAAAGGTGAGAGAGGGCAGGCGCCGTCCCAGCCCTTGGCTTTCTCCCAGGGTTGGCCCGCTTCTTTTAATGTTTTTTGCAGATCGCGCAGAGTGAGGTCGAGGGCGATACCCACCCCCGCTATCGCCTCAAGCACGTCTTCTTCTTGACAATTTTTAAGGGGTTCGCCAATGAGCAGGGCCATTTCAGTTTCAAAGTGGCAGGCGCCACGGCCATCGGGTATATGCAGGGCCTCTTTAATCGGGGTTAAGGCTGTGGCGGGTTTTATAAAGAGTAGTGGCTCACCGATATTCTTACTGTCCATTTCGGCGACGTGGTCGGCATAGTTGAGGCCGACGCAAACCACTTTACCGGGGGGGAGTTCGCAAGGGCTGTTGTCGATAAACTGATGTCGGTAGCGCATGGTTTGGTCGTCCGTGTCGTTAGAATAATTTTCCAGGATTGAGTATGCCTTTCGGGTCGAAGAGGCTTTTTATCTGTTGCATCAGCGCAATTTCTGTCTCGCTTCGGGTATAGCTCAAATAAGGCTTTTTCAACAAGCCAATGCCGTGTTCAGCAGAGACGCTGCCATTAAAACTCTGTACCAGTTCGGCGACTTCGGTACTGACACTGCTGCACTCTTGGGTAAAGTCTTCAATACTCAGCTCGTCGGGCTTAAGAATATTTAAATGCAGGTTGCCGTCACCAATATGCCCGTACCAGACCACTTCAAAGTCGGGGTAGCGCTGACTGGCAAGGTCATCGACGGCGCGAATAAAATCGGGCATTTGCGAGACTTGCACGGAAATATCGTTTTTATAGGGCTTGGAAAAGGACAGGGTTTCAGAAATGTCCTCGCGCAGGCGCCATAGATTTTTCGCCTGCGTTTGATTTTGGCTGACTACGCCGTCGAGTACCCAGCCGGCTTCAACACAGTCTTCAAATAAAGCCATGGCCGTATCGAGCACCTCGGGGGTCGTTTGCTCAAATTCCAGCAATGCGTAATAGGGGGTGCGCTGTTCAAAGGGTGCAGTTAGGGGCTGATGGGCGAGGACTTTTTCGAGGGCAAGGTCGGAGAAAAACTCAAAGGCATTGAGCGTTAAAGCGCCGCTGTAGGTTTTCAGTACATCCATAATGGCCGGAAAGTCGCTCACCCCTAGTACTAATACAGCGGGATCTTTCGGCGGCGGGGCAAGGCGCAGAGTGGCCTCGCAAATAATGCCCAGGGTGCCCTCAGAGCCAATCAACAAATGGCGAAAGTCATAACCGGTATTGTTTTTTATCAGTCCGCGGTTGAGTTCGAGAATTTCACCATTGCCGGTCACCACCTTTAGCCCGAGCACCCATTCGCGGGTCATGCCGTAACGAATCACATTAATGCCGCCCGCGTTGGTGGCAATGTTACCGCCGATTTGGCTGGAGCCCGCCGAGGCGAAATCGACCGGATAGAATAAGCCCTGCTCCTCGGCGTATTCCTGCAACTGCTGGGTGATGATGCCCGCCTCGCAGGTGAGACTGCGGTCGACGGCATTGAAGTCGATCACCTTATTCATGCGGTCGAGGGCCAGTACCAGCTCGCCCGATTTGGCCACCGCGCCACCGCTTAAACCGGTGCGCCCGCCCGAGGGCACAATGGCCAGGTTTTCACGGCCCGCCAAACGGACAATAGCCTGCACCTCTTCAGTCTTACCCGGTAAGACCACCGCACAGGGCGCAGCGCTCCAGACCGTGGTGCGGTCGAGGCCGTAGTTTTGCAGGCTGTCGGCATCGGTGAGAACCCGGCCTTCGCCGACGATGGCCTGAAGTTGTTGCAGGATCTTACTATCCATGGGTTTTGGGCTCTGTAGTTGGATCAAGAGTTCGGGGAGTTGCTTGCTGATTTGGTGGGTTTTGTGGGGATGACCCGCGCCACCAGAGGTATAAGCAGCGCTGGGCATGTTACCATGTCGCCCCGCTTTTTTACCCCCCTTGAGGTGTGCTGTGGCTTCTGTATCGCTCGATAAATCGAAAATTCGCATACTGCTGCTCGAAGGTGTCCATCCGTCGGCGGTCGACTCCCTCAATGCTTCAGGCTACAGCAACATCGAATATATCAAAGGCGCGCTGGACGATGCTGAGCTGAAGGGCAAAATTGCCGATGCGCATTTTGTCGGCATTCGCTCGCGCACCCAGTTAACGGCAGATGTACTGGCGAGTGCCAACAAGCTGATGGCCATCGGTTGTTTTTGTATTGGCACCAATCAAGTCGATTTAAAGGCGGCGACTGGGCGCGGCACGGTGGTATTTAATGCCCCCTATTCCAATACCCGCAGCGTTGCTGAACTGGTCATCGCCGAGGCGATCATGTTGATGCGCGGTATCCCCGAGAAAAACGCCAAAGCCCACCGTGGCGTGTGGCAGAAATCTGCCGTTGGCTCTTATGAAGTGCGCGGCAAAACCCTGGGTATTGTCGGTTACGGTAATATCGGTAGCCAGGTCAGCGTATTGGCCGAGTCTCTAGGTATGAAGGTCAAGTTTTACGATGTGGTCACCCGCCTGCCCCTGGGTAATGCTGAGCAGATTGCCGAACTTGACGATCTCTTGGGTTGCGCCGATATGGTCTCTCTGCACGTGCCGGATACTAAAACGACACGCAATATGATGAACAGTGCGCGACTGGCGGCCATGAAGCCCGGTGCCGTTCTTATTAACGCCGCCCGTGGTCAGGTCATCGCCATCGACGCCCTGTGCGAGGCGCTGTCTGAAAAGCGTTTAGCCGGTGCCGCCATTGATGTCTTTCCCAGCGAGCCGGGCACTAATCAGGAGGAATTTCTCTCCCCCCTACGCGAATTCGACAACGTGATTTTGACCCCCCATGTCGGTGGGTCCACCGAAGAAGCGCAGGAAAATATCGGCGGCGAAGTGGCCGAAAAACTTATCCGCTACAGTGATAACGGCACTACCCTTGGTTCGGTCAACTTCCCCCCAGTGGCTTTGCCTTCACACGAAGGCTCCCACCGCTTGCTCCATATTCACCGCAACGTGCCCGGCATCATGAGTGCTATTAACCAGGTGTTCACCGATAGCGCGGTGAACATTACGGGTCAATACTTGCAGACCAATGAACAAATTGGTTATGTCGTGATTGATGTTGCTGTGGGTTATAGCGATCAGGCTTTGAAAGCATTGAAGGCCATTGAGGGGACTATTCGCTGTCGAGTGTTGTTTTGATGGAAAAGGAGTAACCCTGAAGGGTGTCCTTTCAGCGCTTATTAAAGCGCCGAAAGGCTATCTATTGAATGAAACTGTATTTTTGACAGAAGTTAATAGTCTTTGATCGGGCTGTTTTAGCCCCGTACTAGAGAAAGCCTTATACCGCTCGATGCCTCTTTAAAGCTTTCTCATAAAGCTGATGGCAAAGTCATAACAACGATGTTCGACGCCAAGGCCGTTATCGCCCCACATTGTTCCAATCATATAATCGACAGTCCATTTGTCGTACTTGACACCCATGCCTAAATTTACAATCTGCATGTCGCCAATGGTTGTGGTTACGGTATTTTCAAATTCAGAAGGTACGCCGGAGGCTTCATTCAAGTAACCAGCTCGCAGAGTGACTCGATCACTTTTCATATATTCCATACCCACATGATATCCATGGGCACGCTTCCACCCTGGGTCGCCATTGCTGTCTTGAAGGAATTTCCCTTCATCAACGTAGGATGAGTTGGAACCAGGCCAGTTAAAGTCGGTCCAGTCATTTTCGGTAAAATCAAAGGTCAAGGTCAGTTTTTCACTGGGTTTATAGGCCAGCCCTATTCCCCATGATGCACCGTATTTAAAATCAGTATGGCCGTCGCTTTTCTCTTTAGATTTGAACGGTTCGATAGCGCTACCGCCAGCAAGACGAACACTGGTATCGCCTTTTAGTTTGAAACTACTGCCTGTGCGATAAATTGCGCCAATACTCCATTGGTCGTTAAATTTATAATGGGCACCAAAATTTCCCTGAAAGCCATAACCCCACTTGCGCAATCGGAGGTTGTATCCGTAATCAAGGCTGGAGTCAGGGGCTATATACTCTTTATCAACATCTCCTCTCCAGACATTGACCAAAAGATCGAGACCAACGCCGAGGCTGAATTTATCCGTCACTTGATAACCAACGGATGTGTTGAAGGTTAGCAAGGCGAGAAGAGCAAAAACATCGGCATCAATTTTGGCGTCGGTCTGTGGGTCACGAATTGTGTCGTTATACTTTGAATAGGCGCCACCGGTTCCGTAGAAGCCGCCCGCAACGGTAAAACGGCCGTAATTTTTGTAGGCCACGATAGAAGGCATTGTCGCGGCTAATAACCACAACTCATCTGTATCATCAAAACTCGCTGGTTCAGAGTCGTAAAAAGCGGGGAAAATGTCGCCTTTATTGGGATCAAAAGGATCATCTGGGTCTCCAATCCTTCTGTTCGTAACGCCATCATCATCATTGATATCTGGTGTCATGGTATAAATACCCATCGCTAGGCCCGAGCCCTTTAGCTGACTCAACCCCGCAGGATTCCAGAAAATTGCAGAAGCATCATCGGCTAGGCCAACAAACGCACCACCCATACTCATTGCTCTTACCCCGAGCCCTTCAACATTGATACCACTGGCATAGCTTTTACCAGCAGGTAGTGATAGCGCAATAAGTAAAGTGAAAATGAGAGTCAGAGTTCGTGAATAGCTTGCTGGTAAAATATGAAGGTAGTTCATATAGACTCTTTTGTTGTATCAGAAATTATTAATATAAAGCTCGTGGATTCTACAGTTTGCTCTAACTATTGCAAGTGCTTGAGAGTTTGGGACTTTCACTCAATTTTTTGTGGGTGTGGCAGAGTTATGGAGAGCCGCTTTGGCTTGTTTTTCACTCTGACTTTGCACATGTACTATGTGCCAGCGTAGCGAAAATCCAGGTTATGTCTTCGTGGCAATTTTGATGCATGAAAGCCACACAGGTCTAAGAATTTGAGAATATACTGAAGCAATCTTGGTTGTTTCATTATTCGAAATTCCGCAGGACAGTTCTTGGCTAGGAATTGCGCTACTTTAGACGTTACTTGCAGGTTGAAAATACTAGCGGGCATGAGTGTGCTGTTCTGAGATACCGTGCTTATTGGCCAACGTTAAAACGGCATTGCCTGAAACACCTGATTGCGCAGAGCCTCAGCTTCGTTCACCAGGTGATGCTGAGCGTTAGTGATGATTTTTATTTTGGCGTTCGGTAGTTTCTGCTGAAATTGCGTCAGGTTATAGCGCCAGTCCAGAGTCATATCCCGGTCACCTTGCACAATGGTAAGGGCTTTGTGGTTGATCGGTAGATCATGAAATTCCTCTGTCCAGCGTTTCATCGAACCGACCCATTCGAGTGGGATGTATCGACTTTGCAAGGGGTCGCTGTGTTTGAGAAAGTTGAGAAAAGTGATATCGGCTGAGTTGGCTTTAAAGTCGCGATTAACACGTGAGATAAAGCGGCGTAGTAGTTGATAGGTGAGTCGTCCTCTGCCCCAATTGCGGGTGTGAAGTAGAGGGGCGAGCAGGGCGACATGTTCAAACAATGATTGGCCGTTTTTTTCTTCAAGTAAGTGTTTAAGCACGATTGCACCGCCGGTGCTTTGCCCCACAGCGTGCCAGGGGCGGGGTAGGTGCTTGGCGCAAACGGTAAGCAAACCGTCGAAGGCCTCAACGTAGTGGTCAAAGCTGGCGATGGAGGCACGCTCGCCATCTGAAAGGCCGTGGCCCGGTAGGTCGAAAGTGACGACGGCATAGTCGAATGCTAATAAATAGTTAAACAAATGGCGGTACAGAGCACTGTGGTCGAAGTAACCGTGCACTACAAACACTGTGCCTTTGGCCTCTTTCGGTAGCCAGTACTGGCAGGCGACGTTGTAACCGGCTGTGTTGAACTGCCCGAGGAAGTGGAGGGTGTCGCTTTGGGCTTTGGCGGTGATATTGGTATCGATCAGTTTGTAGTGAGCCAGATAGTCGTCAGCATGGGGTATTCGTTGACTGGGGATGTCAGTGTCTGGTGCAAAATTGAGCGGAGGCAAGTTTTCGTGCAGGCGCTGTAGACTGGCCGTCATAGCGGGAGTGGCAGCAGCAGTAGGTGTTGTGACCATGGGCGAATGTTGGGTAAAAAAACGGATGAGCAGATTAGCACAGCCGTGAGTGTGCCTGTTATCCAGAGCACATTGCAGGCCATCGCTATCTTCGGCATAGTGGCGGCCTTCGCATCTATGATACTGCGCTTATCAATTATCTGTCAGGGATCTAATTATGTCCGACTACCTTATTGCTCCGTCTATTCTATCTGCCAACTTTGCCTGCCTGGGGGAGGAGGTCACCAATGTACTGACCAGTGGCGCCGACGTTGTTCACTTCGACGTTATGGATAATCACTATGTGCCTAATCTGACCATTGGCCCCATGGTCTGTAAGGCACTGCGCGATTACGGCATTACGGCACCGATTGATGTGCATCTCATGGTTGAGCCGGTGGATGAGATGATTGTGCAGTTTGCCGAGGCGGGTGCCTCGTGGATTACCTTCCACCCCGAGGCCACGCGGCACATTGACCGCTCCTTGCAATTGGCGCGCAGCCTCGGTTGTAAAACCGGGCTGGTACTGAACCCCGCGACCGGGTTGGAAGTCACTAAACACGTCCTCGATAAGATAGATGTGCTGTTGCTGATGTCGGTCAATCCGGGTTACGGCGGGCAAAAATTTATCCCTGAAACCCTCAATAAGTTGCGTGAGGCACGCGCCATGATTGACGCCAGTGGTCTGCCTATTCGCCTGGAAATTGACGGTGGCGTCACCGTTGGTAATATTGCCGAAATTGCTGCTGCGGGTGCCGATACCTTTGTGGCGGGCTCGGCCATTTTTGGTGCTGAAAGTCGTGATGCGGCGATTGCCGCCATGCACAAGGCATTGGCTGGCGTTGCGCCATCGTAAATGGCTGGCAGTTTAATCGCTGGGGCAAATGCTTTAGAATGCCGCCGCAGATTCAGGAGTTCTTTGGTGGTATTGGGTAAGCAATGTAGCAGGGTATTTCATTCCCCGCGTTGGCGATGGCCATACGTGTGATTTGTGCCGTCCGTTAGGGCGGTCGACAGAGATGAACCCGTTACAACACTTGCTACATTATTTCATTGAAAGGAATAGCCATGACGCCTGATATGTCGTCCCAAGAATTTGCCCAGCTGGCAGCACAAAACCATCAGCGCATTCCGGTCATGCGCGAAATACTCGCAGACCTCGAAACCCCTCTATCGTGCTATCTCAAACTGGCACGCGGACCCTATACCTATCTATTTGAATCCGTCGAAGGCGGTGAAAAATGGGGTCGTTATTCTCTCATCGGCCTGCCCTCGTCCACAGTGTTAAAAATTTGTGGTCACCAGTGGATACTCGAAAAGAACGGTGCGGTGATTGAAGAGCGCACGGTGCAAGATCCACTGGCTGAAATCGAAGCCTTCCAGCAACAATTCAATATGCCCGAGCGCCCCGACCTGCC
>JARGOV010000009.1:3287-49245 GCA_029212965.1 Porticoccaceae bacterium | reverse complement strand
TGCGCAATTTAAACCCCTCGCCCTATCTGTATTTTCTCGATATGGGCGATTTCCAAATTGCCGGTTCGTCGCCCGAAATTCTCACGCGTCTGGAACAGGGTGAAGTCACCGTGCGCCCCATTGCCGGTACTCGCCGTCGTGGTCACACTGAAGAAGAAGATTTGGCAATGGAGGCGGAAATGCTTGCCGACCCGAAAGAGATTGCCGAGCATTTAATGCTGATTGACCTGGGCCGCAATGACGTTGGCCGCATTGCGCAAACTGGCACAGTGAAGCTGACAGAAAAAATGGTGGTTGAGCGTTTTTCCCACGTTATGCATATCACCTCCAATGTTACCGGGCAGGTGAAGCCCGATTTGTCGGCCATTGATGTGCTGCGTGCCACCTTGCCCGCTGGTACCTTGAGTGGTGCACCAAAGATTCGCGCGATGGAAATTATTGACGAACTGGAGCCCGTGAAGCGCGGCATCTATGGCGGCGCAGTGGGTTATTTGGGCTGGAACGGTAATATGGACACCGCCATTGCGATTCGCACCGCCGTGATTAAAGACGGCAAACTCTACGTACAAGCGGGTGGTGGCATTGTCGCCGATTCCATACCCGCCCTGGAGTGGAAGGAGACCATGAACAAGGCACGAGCCATTTTTCGCGCCGCTGCCATGGTGCTGGGAGAGTAATACGATGATTTTAATGATTGATAACTACGACTCCTTCACCTACAACGTGGTGCAATATCTCGCCGAGCTGGGTGGTGACGTTAAAGTTGTGCGCAATGACGAACTCAGTATTGCTGACATTGAAGCTCTGGCACCACAAAAAATAGTCGTTTCCCCCGGCCCCTGTACGCCCAATGAAGCGGGTATCTCGCTGGCAACGATTGAGCATTTTGCTGGGCGCATTCCACTGTTGGGTATTTGCCTAGGCCATCAGAGTATTGGTCAGGCTTTTGGAGGCCAAGTGGTGCGCGCACGTGAGGTGATGCACGGCAAGGTATCGTCCATTCACCACAACAATGGTGGTATTTTTCGCGGTCTGACAAATCCCTTTGAAGCGACGCGTTATCACTCGCTGGTGGTTGAAAAAGACAGTTTGCCCGATTGCCTGGAAATCACCGCCTGGACGCAGACCGATGACGGTGAGCTTGACGAAATTATGGGCCTACGCCATAAAACACTCGATGTAGAAGGCGTGCAGTTTCACCCTGAGTCTATTCTCAGTCAGCACGGTCACGACTTACTACGTCACTTTCTTGAAGGTACAGATGAGCGTTAACCTACCCGCCTTCGTTTAGCTGGATAAAATGATGAATATAAAAACTGCTATTGCTCAGGCGATAGAAAAGATCGACCTTAGCCAAGAGCAAATGGTCGCGGTGATGCGCCAAATCATGACCGGTGAAGCCAGCCCGGAGCAAATAGCCGGTTTTCTCGTTGCGCTTCGCATGAAGGGTGAAAGCCTTGACGAAATTACCGGTGCCGTAATGGTTATGCGTGAGCTGGCCAGTGGGGTCAGCGTTAGCGGTGAACATTTGGTCGATATTGTCGGCACTGGGGGCGATGGCGCAAGTTTGTTTAATGTCTCGACCGCCAGTGCTTTGGTGGTCGCTGTGAGCGGTGGGCGAGTGGTGAAGCACGGCAATCGCTCGGTCTCCAGTAAGAGTGGTAGCGCTGATTTATTGGAGGCGGCAGGAGTAAGGCTCGACCTCAACGCCGCGCAGGTCGCCCGCTGTGTGGACAGCGAGGGCATCGGTTTTATGTTTGCCCCCCAGCACCACAGCGCTATGAGACATGCCGCCGGACCGCGCAAGGCGCTTGGCGTGCGCACCCTGTTTAATATTCTTGGTCCAATGACTAATCCGGCCGGGGTTAAGCGGCAATTGATCGGTGTGTTCGATGCAGCCCTTTGTAAACCTGTGGCTCAGGTATTACAGCGTCTGGGCAGCGAGCACATTATGGTCGTGCACAGTGACGACGGCCTCGATGAAATTAGCCTTGCCGGCGGCACTCGTGTGGCCGAATTACAGGGTGGGGCGATTCGTGAATATCGCATTGCGCCCCCGGATTTTGGTATTGCTGAGCAAGACCTCGATGGTCTTGGCGTTGCCGATGCCGCCAGTTCGTTAGCGCTGATACGCGATGCCCTAGGTTCACGGCCCACTGCACTCGGCCGTAAAGCCGGCGATATGCTTGCCTTGAATGCGGGTGCCGCCATTTATGTCAGTGGTGTTGCCTCCAGCCTCGCTGAGGGCGTCGCCATGGCCCAGGACACTATCGCCAGTGGGTTGGCATTGGAAAAGCTTGATGAGCTGGCCGCTTTTAGCACACTGTTAACCGAGTAAAGGAATAATCGAATGCCAGAAGGACAAACAGCGGTGGGTGATACACCAACCATTTTGAAAAACATTCTTAAACGCAAGCGTGAAGAGGTGACCGAGCGCAGTGCCAAGTTTTCCCTGGCGACATTGCGTCAACAGGTCAGTGATATGCCCGCGTGTCGTGGCTTTGCCGCCGCTATGCAAAGTAAAGTTGCGCAAGGCTTGCCGGCGGTGATTGCCGAAGTCAAGAAAGCCTCGCCCAGCAAGGGTGTCATTTGTGAAAACTTTGACCCGGTGCGCATTGCCCGCAGTTATGAAAAGGGTGGTGCGACCTGCCTCTCTGTGCTCACTGATGTCGATTTTTTTCAGGGCTGTGATGACTTTTTACGCCAAGCTCATAGCGCCACGCCACTGCCGTTGCTGCGTAAAGATTTCGTTGTCGACCCCTATCAAGTTGTCGAGGCGCGAGCCCTCGGTGCCGACTGTATTTTGTTGATAGCAGCAGCGCTTGAGCCACAGCAAATGACAGAGCTGCATGATCTGGCATTAGACATTGGACTCGATGTATTGGTCGAAGTGCATAATGCGCTGGAACTGGATGCAGCGCTGACACTGTCAACGCCTTTAATAGGCATCAATAATCGCAATTTGCACACCTTTAGTACCCGGCTCGAAACGACGTTTAACCTACTTGATAAATGTCCTGCAGACCGCTTAGTGATTACTGAAAGCGGCATTCATACCATCGACGATGTGATGGCGATGCGTGGTCACGGGGTTAATGCCTTTTTGGTGGGTGAAGCCTTTATGAAGGCCAAGGATCCGGGCCGTCGGCTCATGGAAATGTTTAATTAGCTTGGGCCGACAGGGTTCAAGACAGACAAGCAGTGGGTGAAAGCCGATCAAATTAAAAATCGGCACATCAGTCTGTGCTCGATTACCAAGTTTGCCAGTGTTAGCGCCGCTAAGTTGACTATGCCTTATGTCAGGGGCTCAAAACCCATCAGTTTTGCTAATGACCCTACGAAGATAGTGCGACGGCTTGATGAAAGCTTTGGTTGAGGGCGTATGACTTGATATCGGATACTGATTTATTCGATTATCTCAGGCGAAGGGGGGTCAAATAATGAGAGTGGACAGGGACTTGGGCTTTTCAATAAAGAACCCCTGCACGCAATCGACGCCGATTTCCTGCAGCATCGATAGCTGTATTTGGTTCTCAACACACTCGGCAATGGTTGCGATACCCATGACGTGAGCAAGGTGGTTAATGGTACTGACCATGGAAAAGTCGACGTCATTTAGCTCCATATTGCGGATAAAGCATCCGTCAATTTTCAGGTAATCGACGGGCATTTGCTTGAGGTAACCGAGGGATGACAAGCCGGTACCGAAATCATCGAGTGAAAAGCGGCAGCCCCGGGCTTTTAATGCATTGATTAGCTCAAGGGCGCGATCAAACTGGCTTATGGCGGCAGTTTCGGTTATCTCAAATTGTAGGTGGTGGGGCTCGATACCGCTCTTGTCGATAGTGTCTAGCAAAAAGGGCATAAAGCGGTCGTCACTAATCGTTGGTCCTGATAGGTTGATCGATACGCGTAAATCGCGTTGCTGGGACCTATCAAGTGAGAGTATGTCAGTAATTACCCGGTGGATTACCCAGCGGTCAATGTCATCGATCAAGCCATAGAGCTCAGCGGTGGGTATAAACTCCCCCGGCAAGATTAGCCTGCCTTTACTATCGACCATGCGAATCAGTGCTTCGTAATGACGATCGCCGTGCTCGACCTCCCGGGCCGGCACAATCGGTTGATAAAGCAGGCAAAAGCCGTCGTGGTCGAGGGCGTCGGCAATGCGGGGCTCCCACTCAGCGACCTGTTTCCGTTCGTTGAGCTTTTCTCGTTGATATTGAAAGAAGGCCCGGTTGCGTCCTGACTCACGCGCAGCGGCACAGGAAAAGGCGGCTGTCACCAGCACATCTATATCTGAGCTACTGTCTCGGTCAATGACTTCACCGCCAATACTGACGCCGATTTTCAGACGGCGCTCACCCCAAGGGAAGCTAAAATTCTTGATGGCGGAGATAATGTTATCGGCGATGACTTCACCATCTTTTAGGGGGCAGTCTAGTAAGAGAATCGCGAATTCGTCGTTGCCGATGCGTGCGACCAAGGCATTGTCATTGGTAGTCTGTTTGAAGAGTATTGCGCATTGTTTGAGTAGATTATCGCCAGCAGCTTTGCCACAGGTACCGTTAACCAAAGAAAAATTATACAAATCGAGGTAGAGGAGTACATGCTTTTTGTTGGTGCTCTGAGTGATGTCTATTGCTCGGGTCAGCTCACGTTCGAGAAAATGTCGGTTAGGCAGCTGGGTCAGGGCATCATGATCAATATGCCAGGCTAGTTTGATGGATTCACGATGGGCTGGGTTGGTGATGCGGAGAATTAAAACACAGCCGGTAAGATGGTTTTTGCGGTCGCGTAACGGTAATGCGCTGGCCACCACTTGAAGAGAGGGACGACCCGTGACGTGGAGAACGGTTGGGTCAGGGCTTTGGCAGGCCGAACCCCGGTTCAGTACTTCCCGGTGGGGGTTGATGCTGGGACCATCTTCACTATGGGAGAGCCTCAGTAAATCGTCTATTGGGGTGCCTTCAACTCGGGTTGTACGTAGGCCGAGCATCTCCAGAGCCGTGGGGTTGATATGTTCGACCAAACCATTGGTGTTAAGCAAAATAATGGCATCGGCAACTTCGCCATAAATAGCGGTTAATAATTCGCGCTGTGCGAATACGGCGTCCCGGTGACCTTGCTGTTGTGAGAAATCTTCGCAGACTAACGTCAGAGTATGTTCCTGCAGAGGGTGTTGAAACACCGATACTTTCAATGGCAATACTTTGCCGTTGCAGTCCAAAGCTTCACAGATATTATCCTGGTGTAGACGGCTAGTTTGTTCAAGATTAAAGCGGATATCATCGCAGCCTTCGAGACTTGGAAACAGCAGGCTCAACTTTTTACCGAGCAGTTGCTGTTGTTGGTATCCGATGATCTTCGTAAAACATTGGTTTAAAGTTTTGATAAGCCCTTGGGCATCAATGGAAATAACACCAAAGGCCTCGGTTTGTAGAGCTGTGGGAAAAACCTCTTTGGGCAGTGGGTTGGTACCGTGCGAGTTGCTATGACTTGGCTCATGGTTAGCGTGTTTAGCGGGTGGAGTGTCGACGAGTAGGGCATTATAAGGAGCTTCTGAAAACTCCAACAAAGAACCTGGTTGAGCGGCCAGAGTAAAAGGAGTAACGGCAATACGACAAAGGGGTAGAGTGCGGTAACCGGAGGCAAGGGCTCTTTCGATGCTGTCGATCAGCTCGGGTTCACTATCGAGAAACCAGGTCACGCTCTGGGTTTGAGCATCGATACTGGTAATAGTTTTGGCGTAGGTACTACCATGTAGGCTGGGGAAGAGATTGAGAAATTTTTTGCCGATGGCTTGATCGCAGTTAATGCCCGTCCACGTTTGCATCCAGTTATTCCAGAGCAGGATGATCCCATTGGCGTCTAGGGCCACCAGTCCGTGGTTTTGCCTGTCGACCACGGCGCCAGCCAGTTCGGCTGAACTGGCGTAGCTTGAAGGGATGGCAATGCTTGTGGCCATGCAGTTTCCGTGAAACCGACTATTTCCTTAGTCTCGCAGTTGGCAGATCCTCTGCCAGGTTATTTCATTTGGCGCTAACCCTGCGACAATAACTCCCTTAAGTCAATAATGGCCGCATTGGCACGGCTTATATAGGAGGCCATGGTTAGTGAGTGATTAGCCAGTAAACCGAACCCACTCCCGTTAAGTAGAATGGGGCTGCGTAATGGCGCTTGCGTGGCTTCAAGTTCGCGGATAATTTGCTCAAGACTCACCCGAGCATTTTTCTTTGCCAGAACATCGGCAAAATCCACCTGGGCCGCTTTTAAAAAATGTACCAAAGCCCAGGACGTGCCACGTGCTTCGTAAAACACATCGTCGAGTTCGGTCCACGAAGTTTTAACCATCTCTTCGCTGGGTGTTGGCGTGGATTGGGCAGCTGCACTATCACCAGCGAGATCAATATTGATGCGTTTTTGGCCGACACTGGCGCTGAGTCGTTGGGACAGGCTGCCGAGGCGCGTTTCGACAGTGCTCAGCCAATAGCGCAGATTGTCGGCGCGGGCGTAAAACTGGGCGTTGTACTCATCGTCGTCCAGTAGACGCACGAGATAGCCTTGCAGGTATTTGCGGCCATTGCGATATTCTGTTTCAGAAGCCGGGAGCATCCAACTGTCGAGATCAAAGTTAAAACGCGGTTCGGCCAGAGCTAGGTCTTTGTCTTCCGTTGACTGTGACTGGGAGCGGCTGAAGGCTTCGCGCATGGCTTTAGAGAGGTCGCGGACCTGAATAATGACGCCATATTCCCAGTTTGGAATATTGTCGAGAAATACACCGGGGGGCATGATGTCGTTACTTAGCAGGCCGCCAGGTTTTTCGAGTAGAATGTCAATGACACCAATTAAAGTGGATGTGAGGGCTGAGCCAGCAACTGTATGTTGGCCAGCGAGATTCTGGGAGATGTCTAATTTAGGTTCGCGGCTCCAGTACCAGCTAAGGGCGCATAGGACAACCAACAGGATGGCGAGTATACGTAATGCCCAGCGAGCGGTCTCTCCTTCATCGGCGAGGCGACTGTTGTAACTACTGGCAGCTGGTTCGGTTTCTTCCTTGTCTTTGAGCAACTGTTTAAACCATGGCTTTGCCATTTTTAACTCCTTCTTTATTTGTATACTTGTGTCTCGATTACGGCGTCAGTTGCCGTTATTGGCATAGGCGCTATTATCGGGTAGTGCAAAACTTGAGCGACAGTGTAAAACATTTTGGCAACTTTTAGGCCAAGTCGAAAATTCCCGGTTAAGCTGGCGAAATGGAGAGAGTGTGTGCGTTGCGATGAATTGATGAGGGGGCTTGGCCGTTGCGTATTACTCCTGTCACTGGTGTTTTGCCAGCTAGCCCATGCTCAGAGTTGGGACAAGGCCATTGGTAATTCATCCAGCGCTCTGTTAGCCGACACCTCCCCCGTGTTTTTACCAGTCGAAGAAGCGTATCAACTTCAGGTGACGAAAGGTGCTCAGGGTTTACTCCTCGACTGGCGTGCTGCCCCCAGTTATTACCTTTACCAGCATAAGTTTGCAGTTGTTGTCATTGATGATCGTGGTGCCAGGTTCCCGCTGGCAGTGGATTACCCTCCTGGCAAGGCCATTTATGATGAGTATTATGAAAAGGAATTGCAGGTTTACTATGATGCGGTCGCGCTACGGGTAGATTTGCCGGTGGACTTAAAAGCACAGGCTTGGACTCTTGCGGTGAGCTCTCAGGGCTGCGCGGATGCTGGTTTGTGTTATCCACCCCGCACTCAGTATTTTGCCAGTAGCGATCTGGGAGCGGTGGCGCAAAGATTGGTGGAAATAGATCAACCATCTTCGCTCGTCGCGAATGCGGTGACTGTTATTGACTCAAGTGCTTCTGCTCGTCCTAGTGGGCTCAATCTACCCCTCATGCTTCTCTTCGCCATTCTTGGCGGTATTATTCTTAATTTGATGCCCTGTGTCTTTCCTGTCTTGTCCATCAAAGTACTCAGTTTGACCTCCGCTCATTTGGGTGAGCACAGCAAGCATCTGCATGGCATGGCCTATACAGCAGGCATTGTTATTTCTTTCGTTGCTATTGCTGCCTTGTTGTTGGTTTTTCGCGAGGCAGGTGAGGCTGTGGGCTGGGGCTTTCAATTGCAGTCGCCAATTTTCGTGAGTTTGTTGGCATACCTGTTATTTGCAGCGGGCCTGAGCTTTTCCGGTTTGCTAGAGGTGGGTGCCCGGTGGATGAATATTGGCCAGACGGCAGCTACTGGCACTTCACTACGTGCCTCCTTTATGACCGGAGTATTGGCAACGGTAGTGGCCAGTCCTTGTAGCGCACCTTTTATGGGGACGGCCCTTGGCTTTGCGCTGACCCAGACCCCTGTCATTAGTTTGCTGGTATTTACTATGCTGGGCGTAGGTATGGCGTTGCCCTTTGTGCTGCTGAGCTGGATACCCGGGCTGCTTGAAAAGCTGCCAGCGCCGGGACCATGGATGCAGAGTTTTCGCCAGTTTCTAGCCTTTCCTCTTTATGCCAGTGCTATTTGGTTGCTCTGGGTGCTGGGCCGCCAAACCAGTATTGATCAAGTGGCTGTGATCGCTATTGGTATGTTATTGCTGGCTTTTGGGGCCTGGCTGGGTGGGACTGGTGCAAAGCCCTGGAAGCAAGTGGTTGCGCTGCTAGCCACTGTTATAGCTTTGGTTTTTGCTATTACGCCGACAAAAATTGTTGATGAAAGGCTCTGGGAGCCTTACTCCCAGGTGCGGCTAGACAATTTGCGTAGCGAGGGTCGGCCGGTGTTTGTCAATTTGACGGCCGCTTGGTGCATTACCTGTTTGGCCAATGAAAAGATTGCTCTCAGCTCAACAGCCTTTGCTGAAACCTTGCGGGTAAACAATATTGTCTATTTGAAAGGTGACTGGACCAATCGCAACAGCGAAATTACGGCGTTATTGAAAGAATTCGGTCGCAGTGGTGTGCCCCTGTACCTGTACTACTCGCCTAGCGGTACGTCGGCGCAAGTTTTACCTCAGTTGTTGACCGAAGGTCTGGTGCAAACAGCACTCAAGGGTAAGTAAGCCTGCTTTGAGGTATGAGTTTGAGTGCGAAAATGCCGGCAAAATCGAGAAATTTCGAACAAAAGACTATAAAGTTGGACAAAGTTTTTTAACTCATGCAAACTCCCCCACATCGGCAAGTTCGGCGTGAAGACGGAATAAAGACGATGGGGAGTGAGGGTAATGGCGACAATTCTGGTCTTGCATGGCCCAAATCTTAATTTACTAGGCAGCCGTGAACCCGAGCTTTATGGAGCCACTACGCTCGACGATATTAATCGTCAGCTCACCGAGCGCTGTATCGCCGCGGGTCACCACCTGCTCGTCCTGCAAAGTAATGCTGAATACGAACTGATCGATCGCATACACGATGCCCGCCATGAGGGGGTTGAGTTTATAGTGATTAATCCTGCCGCCTTTACCCACACTAGCGTTGCTTTGCGTGACGCACTGTTGGCGGTGTCTATTCCTTTTGTCGAAGTACATCTTTCCAATGTACACAGCCGCGAACAGTTTCGTTCGCACTCCTATTTTTCTGATATTGCCATCGGGGTTATTTGTGGCTTTGGTGCCCAGAGCTACGACCTAGCTCTTAGTGCCGCCTTGGCACACCTCGAGACTGATTTACAGCAAGTTATAGTCGAACACTGATACCCAAGGGGGGAACATGGATATACGCAAAGTAAAAAAACTCATTGAATTGTTGGAAGAATCCAATATTGATGAGCTGGAAATTAAAGAGGGCGAAGAGTCAGTACGAATTATTCGTAACAGTCAGACCACTGTTGCAGCAGCACCTGCGCCGGTGGCAGCAGCTCCCATCGTTGCAGCGCCAGCTGCGGCAGTACCAGGCGGGGATGAAGAGACTGAAGCCCCTATTCCAGCGGGTCACATTGTGACTTCGCCTATGGTGGGTACTTTTTACAGCTCTCCGGCCCCAGATGCCCCAACCTTTGTCGAAGTTGGCAAAACGGTCAAAGTGGGCGACGTGTTGTGCATCGTTGAGGCGATGAAAATGATGAACCAGATCGAAGCCGATAAAGCGGGCACCATTGGTGCCATCCTTGTTGAAGACGGTGAGGCAGTTGAATTTGATCAAGCGATGATCACCATCATTTAAAAGCGGCGCGAAGAGGTAATCCATGCTGGATAAAGTACTGATCGCCAACCGTGGCGAAATTGCCCTGCGAATATTGCGGGCTTGTAAGGAACTGGGGATTAAAACTGTTGCCGTCCACTCCAAAGTGGATGCCGACCTGATGCACGTGCGCTTAGCGGATGAAACGGTTTGTATTGGCCCGAATCCCTCAACTGAAAGTTATCTCAACAGTGCGGCGATTATTAGCGCTATGGAAATCACCGACTCGGTTGCGGTTCATCCGGGTTACGGCTTTTTGGCTGAAAATGCCGATTTCGCTGAACAGGTTGAAAAGAGTGGTTTCACCTTTATTGGCCCCAGTGCCGAGGTGATTCGCATGATGGGCGACAAGGTGGCTGCTATTCAGGCGATGCGAGCCGCAGGTGTGCCAACCGTACCGGGTTCTAATGGAGCTTTGGATGATAACCATGAGCGCACTATCGAATTGGCTCGCGAGATTGGTTATCCGGTAATTATTAAGGCCGCTTCCGGTGGTGGTGGTCGCGGTATGCGCGTGGTGCAAACCGAGGCCCACTTGATTAACGCGATCACTTTAACGCGCTCTGAGGCAGAAGCAGCCTTTGGCGATGGCACGGTCTATATGGAGAAGTTTCTCGTTACGCCGCGCCACGTTGAAGTACAGGTGCTGTCTGACGGGCAGGGCAATGCTATCCATCTCGGCGATAGAGATTGCTCTTTGCAGCGCCGACACCAGAAAGTACTGGAAGAAGCACCAGCGCCGGATATCGATGAGCAAGCGAGACAGAATGTGTTTGATGTCTGTGTGCAGGCTTGTATTGATATAGGGTACAAGGGGGCGGGTACTTTTGAGTTCCTCTATGAGAACGGTAACTATTATTTCATTGAAATGAACACCCGGGTTCAGGTTGAGCATCCGGTATCGGAAATGATTACCGGTGTCGACATCGTCAAAGAACAGCTACTAATTGCTGGTGGTGAGAAGCTAAGCTTTACACAGGACGAAGTGATCTTTCGGGGTCATGCTTTTGAGTGCCGCATTAATGCAGAAGACGCCAAAACATTTATGCCAAGCCCGGGAAAAGTGACCGCCTACCACCCTCCCGGTGGCAATGGCGTGCGAGTTGATTCTCATCTTTATAGTTCTTATAGCGTGCCACCGAACTATGATTCGTTGATTGCAAAAATCATTACCTATGGCAAAGACCGTGATGCGGCTTTGGGTCGTATGCGCAATGCTCTAGATGAGTTGTTTATTCAGGGTATTAAAACCAACATCGACCTGCAGAGAGACCTGGTGTGTGATGCCGGTTTTAAGCGCGGCGGTGTTAATATCCACTATCTCGAGAAAAAGCTGGGGCTTTAAGCCAGCAAGACTTTGCCAGACCGCGATAATTTGCAGGAGTTGTTATGAGTTGGTTACAACTGCGTATCGCGGTTGATAAGTCGGAGGTTGAGGCCCTCGAAGACGCGTTGCTGGCTTCCGGTGCGGTGTCGGTCACGTTGGAAGATGGTGCCGATAATCCGATTCTCGAGCCAGGGGTAGGCGAAACCCCCCTCTGGAACAGTCTGAGAGTGACAGGGCTCTACCCAGCAGACATTCATACCGATTTGGCTGTTCAGTTACTGCGCGAAAACTATTACGGCCAGTTACTGCAGTGGCGCTGGGAAATTCTGGAAGATCAGCCGTGGGAAACCCTCTGGACGGAGCACTACCAGCCCATCCAGTGTGGTGAAAAATTGTGGATATGCCCCAGCTGGCGGGAGCCTCCCAACCCGGATGCGGTCAATCTTTCTCTCGATCCTGGACTGGCTTTTGGCTCCGGTACCCACGCTACCACCTTCTTATGCCTACAATGGCTCGATGCTCAGGTTCTGGCGGGTAAAACAGTCATCGATTTTGGTTGTGGTTCGGGCATTCTTGCTATCGCGGCATTGTTGCTTGGCGCAAAGCAGGTTGTTGCTACCGATAACGATCCTCAGGCCTTGCTGGCAACTCGTGAGAATGCGCGGCGCAACGATCTGAGTGAGGCGCAACTGAGCGTTTGTTTGCCTCAGGATCTGAATATCGGCGCGGCAGACATTATTCTGGCGAATATCCTTGCTGAGCCGCTGATTACTTTGGCCGGGCAGTTGACTGCTTTAACAGCTCCGAGTGGTCTGCTTTGTCTGTCGGGCATGATTGCATCACAGACGGAGGCCGTGATGTCCGCCTATAGTGAGCATTTCAACTTTGCTTCGCCGTCGTGCCAGGAGGAGTGGTTTTGCCTGACGGCTGAAAAACGAGTTTGAGTGTAATGACTGCAGCGAACACGGAGTTATTGTGAGTCGAGTTGCAGCCCGATGCCCAAGTTGTCAGTCGGTATTTTTTGTCAGTGCGGCACAAGGTAAGGTTGCTAATAACTTGGTGCGCTGTGGTCGCTGTGGCCATTTATTTGGCGTGTCTGAAAATCTCAGTGACAGTCCTCCTGAAGTTGAAGCGATATCACGTAGCCCTGAAATTACAATAGAATCGGAACCTGCGGCTGCGGACGAACTCAATGACAGTGAAGAAGCTTTCACTATTACTGAGGAGGTTGAGGAGGAGGGGTCTGGAGAGAGCTCGGTGGTGTCAGGCGACGCCCCAGTGTCAATTTTTGATCTGTCGAAATTGGCGAAGGACCTGCCAGATGACTTTCAGTTAGGAAGCGCCGTGGCAGAAAAACAAGGCTTTAGACGACAATTTAGCCTGGTTTTAGCCATTGTCATCGTCACTCTTATCGGGGTGGGTGGACAGTTTGTCTTTTTCAAGTTGCCAACACTAAGTCAGCAGCTTGCATATCGTCCATGGTTGGAGCGATTTTGTGCGCTGTTATCTTGTGAGCTTGACGAGTACAGTGCCCGTAGTTTGATCAGTGTTGAGCACTTACGAGTACGCGCACATCCTGATTTGGAGGGCATCTTGATGGTCGAATTGGTGCTTATCAATACGGCCAGCATTGAACAAGCTTATCCTCCACTACTTCTGCGCTTTGAAGATTTGAGCGGAGAGCCAGTGGCAGCACGTCGTTTGTTTGCTGTAGATTATTTGCCCCGAAGCCTCAGAGCGGATAGGTTGATGCCAGTCGATAAGGCTGTAAGTATTAAATTGGCTATTGTTGACCCGGGCGAGCGGGCTCTCTCATATTCAGTAACTGTCGTGGAATAACTTTTTTTTATTTCTCCTTCCGCCGCTCTAGCGGTGGGCGTATGATAGTTGGCCGTTTTTTGTGCAGCACTATCGCGAGCGGTTTTATCTTATATTGACTCTTCATCGAGGTTGCAATTGCTACAGGTCGGCCCCTACATTATTCACAGTCCACTGTTGCTGGCCCCCATGGCTGGCGTTGCTGACCTGCCTTTTCGTCGCCTGTGCCGACGATTTGGTGCCGGTATGGCCGTGACTGAAATGCTTACCGCCGACACTAGCAAATGGAGTTCGCAGAAGTCCCGCTTACGCCTGCCGGTGATAGCTGAGGCCGAGCCCCGGGCCGTGCAAATAGCCGGTGCTGAACCGGATCAATTGGCCGATGCGGCGCAACGCAGTGTCGAGCTCGGTGCACAAATTGTTGATATCAATATGGGCTGCCCGGTAAAAAAAGTCTGTAAGCGAGCAGCGGGTTCTGCTCTGCTACGTGACGAAGTGTTGGTGGCAGAAATTTTGCAAAAAGTAGTACAGGCGGTGTCGGTTCCGGTGACCTTGAAAATTCGCACCGGTTGGGATTTGCAAAGCCGCAATGCCATGAGTATCGCGCAGCTGGCGGAGGATGTAGGCATTGCCGCCCTGACCATTCATGGCCGTACCCGCGCCTGTCTGTTTAATGGTATGGCGGAATACGACACCATCGCCGAAGTGGTTGCGGGGGTGAATATACCGGTGGTTGCCAATGGCGATATCAACTCACCCCAGCAAGCCGAAGCTGTCCTGGCCCACACGGGCGCGGCAGGGTTAATGATTGGTCGGGGCGCGCAGGGGCAGCCTTGGTTGTTCCGTCAAATTATCGCCCACCTAAATGGTGAAACACCTTCAGAGCCCACCTGCAGCGAGGTGGCTGTAGTTATGTTTGAGCATGTCAATGCCATGCACGAATACTACGGCGAGACTATGGGTGTACGCATCGCCCGCAAGCATATGAGCTGGTATTTGCAAAAATTACAGATTGATCAAGCCTGCCGCAAGGCTTTCAATCAATTGGTTAACAGCGAACAGCAGCTTGAATTTATTAGCGAATTACGTATAAAAAAAGATAATAAAGGGATTGCTGCATGAATTTAGTTCACAAACAGACTTCTGAGCAGAATGATCAGCGCCAGGATGTCGACTCTCCTTGTCAATCTGACTCCCTGCGCCATTGTGTGGAACGAGCGATGGAGGAGTATTTTAGCCATTTGGATGGCCAAACTTGCACCGACCTTTATCAACTGGTGTTACAGGAGGTTGAAGCCCCCCTGTTCAGCGCTGTGATGAAGTACACCCGCAACAACCAGAGCAAAGCCTCAGAGATGCTCGGTGTGAATCGCGGCACTTTGCGCAAAAAACTGAAGCTCTATGGCCTTCTGTAAAGCCCGGTTCTTGCGTTTAATTCAGCACTCTATTTAATAGGATAGAAGTTTTATGAGCGACCGTATCATCATCATTCGACGCGCGTTGATTAGCGTTTCGGATAAAACTGGCATTGTCGAATTTGCCCGCGCCCTGAATGAAATGGGTGTAGAAATTCTCTCCACCGGCGGCACTTTTCGTCTGTTGATTGAAAATGATATCAAAGCTGTCGAGGTGTCCGACTACACGGGTTTCCCGGAAATGATGGACGGGAGAGTGAAGACGCTTCACCCCAAAGTGCACGGGGGTATCTTGGGGCGGCGGGGTACCGATGATGGCGTGATGGACGAGCACGGTATTCGCCCCATCGATATGGTGGTGGTCAATCTCTACCCTTTCGAACAAACCGTTGCCAAGCCCGACTGTGATTTGCCAGATGCTATCGAAAATATCGATATTGGTGGCCCGACCATGGTGCGAGCGGCAGCGAAAAATCACGCCGACGTGGCCATTGTTGTCAATGTCGAGAGCTACGACGATATTTTGGCAGAAATGTCGGCCAATGGAGGGGGGCTCGATCAAACGCGTCGCTTTGACCTCGCCGTCAGCGCTTTTGAGCACACCGCGGCCTATGATGGTGCTATTGCCAATTATCTCGGCACCCAGCTTCCCGCTGAAGATGAGAGTGAAGCAGACTGTTTTCCGCGCACCTGGAATATGCAATTTAGTAAGTCGCAGGTGATGCGCTACGGTGAGAACCCCCATCAGCGCTCAGCTTTTTATGTTGAAAATACACCCGGCGAAGCGAGTGTGGCGACGGCGACCCAGTTACAGGGCAAAGCACTGTCTTACAACAATATTGCCGACACCGATGCCGCACTAGAGTGTGTTAAGCAATTTGATGAGCCGACCTGTGTCATTGTTAAGCACGCCAACCCCTGCGGTGTGGCCACGGCGTCCAACTTGCTGGACGCCTACAACAAGGCTTTTAGTACTGATAGCGAATCCGCCTTTGGCGGTATTATTGCCGTTAACCGTGCGCTGGATGCGGCGACAGCCCAGGCCATTGTCGAGCGTCAATTCGTTGAAGTCATTATTGCCCCTGCGGTGGATGACGACGCCATTGACATCATCGCCGCCAAGAAAAATGTCAGGCTTCTGGCTTGCGGGCAATGGCAGGCAGCGGCCGCCGTCGGTTGGGACTATAAGCGTGTCAATGGCGGTTTACTGATACAAGATAGAGACAGTAAGTTGACCGGTGCCGCCGATTTGACGGTGGTCAGCAAGCGGGCTCCGACAGCGACGGAAATTGCCGATTTACTCTTCGCCTGGAAAATTGCCAAGTTCGTCAAATCCAATGCCATCATTTACTGCCGCGACGCGCAAACGGTTGGCGTTGGCGCTGGACAAATGAGCCGTGTCAATTCAGCGCGTATCGCCGGTATTAAGGCAGAGCATGCAGGGTTGGAGGTGAAGGGTTCGGTGATGGCTTCCGATGCCTTCTTCCCCTTTCGCGATGGCATTGACAATGCGGCGGCTGCAGGCATCGCCGCAGTCATTCAGCCCGGTGGTTCAATTCGTGACGAAGAAGTGATTGCCGCCGCCGATGCCAATGATATGGCCATGGTGTTTACCGGCACTCGTCACTTCCGCCACTAATCACGCTGGCCTTTCACCTCTACACCCAGCTGAGCGTTGAGCTACCTGCTGGGTTTTCATTTATTGAGTCTTCGACTGCTTCGCTTTATAAGAGGGCGATTTCCTCTGCGCTCGCCGGGGCGAAACGTTTTAGATGCACGCCGTCTCTCTCTATTGTCTCGTCGAACATATCTAACGGACGTACCCACAGGCCCCGTTCGCCATAAAGTGCACGGTACACCACGTAAAATTCATTGGTTTCGCTATGCTTGGCAATAGAGTCGACGGCGTAAAACTGCCCTTTAAAATGCCGGTAAATACCTTTCTCGATCATCTGTGAACGCTACCCTCAATTGCAATGAAACGACAATAAGCCGCTTTGTGTTGGTTGTTAATAGGTTAATTAATAGTATCGATGTCTATTTTACGCGAAACACATCGCGGCGCTGGATGAATGCCTGCGGTTAATACCGTCTTGCTTTGTTCCCTTTGCGGCGCTTGTAGCCTCCCGGTACAATCGCCGTTTTATTTGTAGCGATGGTGACATGGATATTCTGGTAATTGGTTCGGGTGGTCGGGAGCACGCACTGGCCTGGAAAGCGGCACAGGGCAAAGCTATCGGCACGGTGTACGTGGCTTCTGGCAACGGTGGCACTGCCAGCGATAGTCAGCTAGAAAATATCCAAATAGGCGCCGATGATTTTACTGCCCTGGCTAACTTCGCTATCGAAAAGTCCATAGGTCTGACCATCGTCGGCCCCGAGGCGCCATTGGTTGATGGTATCGTCGATTACTTTCGTGAAAGGGATTTGCCAATTTTCGGCCCCAGTAAGGGCGCAGCTCAACTCGAAGGCTCCAAAGCCTTTACTAAAGACTTTCTCGCACGTAATAACATTCCCACCGGCGCCTATCAGAGCTTTACTGAAGTAGAGCCTGCCCTGGCTTATTTGCAGGAAATGGGTGCGCCAATCGTGATAAAGGCCGACGGCCTCGCGGCGGGTAAGGGCGTGATTGTTGCCATGGAACTTGCCGAAGCCGAGGCGGCTGTTGAAGATATGCTTGCCGGTAATGCTTTTGGTGAAGCGGGTCACCGTGTGGTTATCGAAGAATTCCTCGATGGTGAAGAAGCCAGTTTCATTGTTATGGTCGATGGTGAAAATGTCTTACCGATGGCGACTAGCCAGGATCACAAGCGGGTAGGTGATGGCGATACCGGTCCCAACACTGGTGGTATGGGGGCCTACTCTCCAGCGCCAGTGGTGACAGAATTCGTTTATCAGCGCATTATGGACGAAGTGATTATGCCCACCGTGCGTGGCATGGCCGCCGAGGGTAATGAGTACACCGGGTTTCTCTACGCCGGTTTAATGATTGACGCCGAGGGCACACCGAAAGTTATCGAATACAATTGCCGTTTTGGCGATCCCGAAACGCAACCGATTATGCTGCGCTTGCGCTCTGACTTGGTTGATCTTTGCCTTGCCGCTCTCGATAAAAAATTGGCGACCACCACGGCACAGTGGGATGAGCGAAAATCTGTGGGCATTGTTATGGCGGCGGGCGGTTACCCCGCCAGCTATGAAAAAGGCGCGGTGATTAGCGGTTTGATGGCGGAAGAGCCTGATTTAAAGGTGTTTCATGCTGGCACTCAGCAGGCTGATAATGGCGATATTCTCTCAAATGGGGGCCGGGTGCTCTGCGTCACCGCGCTGGGTGATAGCATTGGCGACGCCCAGCAGCGAGCCTATCAGGCGACCCAAAAAATTAGCTGGAAAGATAGCTTTTATCGCAAAGATATTGGCTGGCGAGCTATTGCCCGAGAGCAGAGTTAAAGGGCGGCCCCTTGGCGGATTTTTAGACAAAATAGGCTTTAGGCGGGAACCACTTTCCGTTCTTTAGCCCAATGTCTCAGTGCTGATAGCTTCTCGGCCATGACAATAGCTAGAGGACTGGTCTTGTGAATTTCATGCAGTAACAAGTCCGTTGTCACGGAGGTGTCCTGGGCCAGGGCGCTGTAAAGTGCCGCAACAATGGCCTGTTCAATCTCCGCCCCGGAAAACTGTTCTGAAGCTTCAACCAGTTCATTAAGTGCAAAGGCCTCGGGCTCGAGTTCTCTGTTTTTCAGGTGGATGGTGAAGATCATCTGCCGCGCTTCCTCGTTGGGCAGGTCGACAAAAAACAGCTCATCGAAACGCCCTTTACGCACGAGCTCTGGCGGTAGTTGGGTAATGTCATTCGAGGTGGCGACCAGAAATACCCGGCCTTTGTGTTCGGCCATCCAGGTCAGCAGGGTCGCCAGCACGCGTCCCGATACGCCGCCGTCATTACTATCACTGCTAATACCTTTTTCGATTTCGTCCAGCCACAGTACACAGGGGGACATGCTCTCGGCTAATTGTAGCGATTCACGCAGATTGCGCTCGGTTTCACCATAAAATTTGTTGTATAGCGCCCCCATGTCGAGTTTTAACAGGGGCACTTGCCAGGTGCCCGCAACGGCGCGGGCGGCGAGACTTTTGCCACCACCCTGTACGCCTAATAGCAGGATACCCTTCGGTGTGTCCATGCCGTCAAGATTGCCCCTGAAGACTTCATGACGCTTACTTAGCCAGTGTTTGAGGTTGGTCATGCCGCCGATGTTGTTCAGCGCTTCGGTTTGGTATTCATAGCTGAGTACGCCGTCCATACCCATCAAATCGAATTTAGCTTTATTCAGCGCCGGTAAATCGGAATCGGTAATGGCGCCATCATCGACAATAGCACTGCGACACAAACGTTTGACCTCGGCGTGGGTTAAGCCTTGCAGACTAGAGACGAGTTGCTGCAGCGTCGCATTATCGGCGCGAACTTTGCGACCGCCTTTACCCCGGGCCCATTTTTTCGCTTCTTCGCGAACGATGGTCAGGATTTGATCGCGATTGGGCGCCGAGATTTGAAAGCGAGCGCTGAGGCGACTGAGTTCAGGAGGTAGGTCTAGCTGATGGCTAACGAGTACGATGGTTATGGGGCCACCGTTGTGGCGCAGCGCGATGTCCTTCAGCTGTCGGGTGTGTTTGGGGTGTTCATCACCAAACCAGGGGTGGAAGTCGCACAGGGCATAGATGCCGGGTTCGGCGCGGTGTTTGAGGTAATCGAGAATATCTTCGGGGTTGCTGTGTTTAGCGGATTGCTCTATTTGCAGGCCGAAACCGCCGCGCTTGAGTCCGTCCGTGACCGACCACTGAAACAAGCTGCTATCTCGTTGGCGGGCAAGGCGCAACAAAAGGTCGATGGCTCGAGGCTCGTCCCAGGTTTCTAGTGCTACCAGTGGAATGCCGGCTTCAATCACCAGGTTG
This sequence comes from Porticoccaceae bacterium, assembly GCA_029212965.1. GTDB lineage: Bacteria > Pseudomonadota > Gammaproteobacteria > Pseudomonadales > Porticoccaceae > Reddybacter. The sequence continues at coordinate 29,570 of JARGOV010000009.1, read as the reverse complement.
AGGTCGTGGGCATCATGCATTAATCAATCTCCAGGGGTCGAGCTCGTTGGTCTATTGTCGTGTGCGGGCACGATTTTGCTACAATTACGAGCTACTGGGTAAAGCCACAGGTGAAAATGATGACTGAGCGACACTTTTCTAGATTTGATCGATTGTTGATGCAAGCTGATGTTGCACTACGGACTTTAGTGAGTAAACCTCGTGCCCGACGGGCTTCACCCGCGGCGCGGCAAGAGGAGCTTAGTTTGACTGCCGCCGAGAAGCGCTTGTCTGCCGCATTGATGCGGGTTAATCACAGTGGAGAGATTTGTGCTCAGGCGCTGTACCAAGGGCAGGCTTTAACGGCACAAAAAGTGAGTATTCAGGCTGATATGGAGGCGGCGGCAAACGAAGAGGTTGATCATCTGGCCTGGTGTGAGCAGCGGATTCAAGAATTGGGTAGTCACACCAGTGCCCTCAACCCCCTATGGTATGGCTTATCCTTTGGTATTGGTGCTGGCGCCGGGGCGATTAGTGATCGCTTGAGCCTGGGTTTTGTTGCTGCGACGGAAGAACAGGTTTGCGAGCACTTAAAGGGGCATATGAATGATTTGCCGGCATCAGACAGTAAAAGCCGAGCTATTGTTGAGCAGATGATTGAGGATGAAGAAGCCCACGGTGTCAGCGCGCTGCGCAATGGTGGGCTGCCCTTTCCGGGACCAGTGAAATCAGCTATGGGTATGATAGCGAAGGCGATGACCGAGAGCAGTAGCCGCTTTTAGTTATCACAGTCGCTAAATGTGGCTTATTTTATTCCTCGATACCGCGTTCTTGCCGTAAACCTTGCACAATACAGAGAATTTTCTGTTTGACCCAGTTGTGGGTGGGTGAGTTCACTGTGCGCCTATGCTGTACCAGAACCGCGGGTATTTCTGGGTAGTGCTCGACTTCTTTGGGATAGGGTTTACGTACAATTTCATAATACTCACCCTCTTGTTTCAAATCGTCCATGGTGCCCATCATCAAACAGTCTGATGAGTTCAGTGTGTCGAGTGCTGTCATCAACTGATCGGTGGTCAGCGCTTTGTGGCGTTTGCGGCCCAGTTCGTGAAGCATGCGGTCGAAGCGGCTTTCAGTATTGGGGGAAACCTTGTCGGCAATGAGCAAAAAATACTGAATGAAGGGGTAGGCTAACATTTCGTCAAGTGTTGGATCGTGTTGAGACAGCGGATGGCCTTTGCGCATCCACACTGCGGGACGGAAGCTGCCCAGTGGGGTGATGACAAAATCTTTAGGCAGGGGTTTTTTAACTTCAAGAGCAAAATCAATTTCACCTGACTCAAGCATTTGCTCATAAGTGTCATCAATATTTGATAGGGCGAGAGAGATGCCAGGTGACTCTTCCTGCAGTATTTTGGTGAGTTCAGGCACAGTTTGTACAGCCATAAACTCAGGAGCGACGATATGAAGTGAGGTTTCGCGTGTTGCAGGGTTAAACTCGGTTTTTTCCAGCACCTGGGAGACGCTGTTGAGGATTTCGGGTAGTTGACGTTGTATCTCGAGGGCCCGTGGTGTGGGTACCAGGCCGCGCCCGCTTCGGGTAAACAGAGGGTCATCGAAAGCGTTACGTAAGCGGAGTAAGGTTTTACTCATGGCGGGCTGTGTGATGAACATACGTTCGGCCGAGCGGGTGACGTTGCGCTCTTCAAGCAAGACTTGCATGGCGACTAGTAGATTAAGATCAACACGGGAGAGGTTATCGAGGGACATCGCATAAACTTGAGTTATTGGTATTGTTTTTTATTGTATCTCAAATTATGCGTTGACCAATACTTTTTATTTTATACGAGTCTTGTTTGCTGGGCTAAGCAGAGTTAAAGGCATTCCTTTTAGTAATTTTAAAAATAAAAATAATGCATTTTATTTATGCCCGCTATCTGGTTATAGTTTGCCCATTATTGGTAAACAGAGATCTAGGATCTCTTGCTAACGGATCATTCTCTTAACCCACCGTCTTATACTTTTCGGGGAGCGAAAGCTCCCCGTTTTTTTTGTCTAAAATAAAACATTTTATTCTTATTGGCTATCTTCGGTGACTATTTCGTAGCTGTGGCTAATGTTAACCCCTGCCTTATTGAGCATTATTGATGCTGAGCAGTATTTTTCAGCAGATAATTCAACGGCTCGCCTGACCTGTTTTTCTTTCAGGTCACGCCCTTTAACTGCAAAATGTATATTGATTGTTGTAAAGACGGCAGGTACGGCATCGGCGCGTTCAGCTTCAAGTTCAGCATGGCAGCTTGTGACATTCTGGCGGCTTTTCTTCAAAATACTCATTACGTCAAAACTGGCACAGCCCCCCATGCCAATTAACAGCATTTCCATTGGGCGAATTCCCATATTCCGCCCACCAAGGGATTCTGGACCGTCCATGACGACTGAGTGACCACTGCCAGACTCTCCCAGAAACATCGCGTTATCGACCCACTTGACTTTAGCTTTCATGGATTACTTCCTTTGTTTGTGACGAGGCAGGCCTTGCCTGCTACTTATCGGATTAATTAGGGTTGCCGACGCGGCTGGTATCTTACCTTCAATATCTGTTCAAGGTGATGGTGCGCATTATAGATGTCGACCAGTTCAAAGGTTTACATTAATATTCTTATAGTGCGATGATTAACAGTTAAGAATATAAAAACCGTATGGAGCATGAAATTGTGAGTCTAAAACCTATTACCCCACATATCGACAATCTCGAGCAATTTCTTGGTCACTGTCATCGGCGTCGGTATCCGGCAAAGAGCACTTTGATTTATGCCGGCGATAGCAGCGATACGCTCTACTACATTATTAATGGTTCGGTGACGGTATTAATTGAAGATGACGATGGTCGTGAAATGATCGTCGCCTACTTAAACCCTGGTGACTTCTTTGGTGAAATGGGTCTCTTTGGTCAGGAAGACCGCAGTGCCTGGATACGGGCTAAAAATGAATGTGATGTTGCTGAAATCAGTTACGATAATTTTCACGCGCTGACCAAAAGCCATCCAGATTTTCTCTACGCAGTGTCAATGCAAATGGCGCAGCGCTTGAGGGATACTACCCGTAAAGTGGGTGATCTCGCCTTTCTTGATGTCACCGGTCGCGTAGCGCGTACATTACTTGATTTGAGTAAAGAGCCTGATGCCATGACTCATCCCGATGGTATGCAAATCAAGATTACCCGTCAGGAAATTGGCCGTATAGTCGGTTGTTCGCGAGAAATGGTAGGCCGGGTTCTAAAGGTGCTTGAGCAGCAGGACCTGGTGTGGGTGAAGGGTAAAACGATGGTTGTGCACGGCACGCGTTAACGACCAGTTTTTATTTTAGGTTATAGCGCCTTCCTTAATAAAAGAAGGCGCTTTTTTATGTCTGCCTATATTTGCGCCAACAAACTGCGATGTTGATCAACAGGGAGCCTTGGCCCGAATTGCGTGACGACGGTGGCAGAGGCAAGACTCGCTAACTTGCCCGCTTGTAGATAATCCATGCCGTTGGTAATGCCATAGAGGAAGGCTCCTGCAAACATATCTCCGGCACCATTCGTATCAACCGCTGTTACCGCAGTAGGTGCGAGACGATGGGTGCTTTCCCCGTCATAAATTACCGCGCCCTCTGCACCTAGCGTGATGGCAAAGGTGGAGGCGCTTTTTTTCATACCTTCGATGGCGGCATTCAGTGTGTTTGTGCCGGTCCAGCCAAAGGCTTCGTCTCTGTTGCAGAACAACAGATCGGCGCGTTCACCAATCATTTCTTGCAGTCCGTCGTGAAAGAACTCAACCATGCCTGGATCGGATAAGCTGAATGCTGTTTTTGTACCTGCTTGCTCAGCTTGTTTGCGACATTCAATGGCGGCCTCTTTACCGGTTGGCGAAGTCACTAAATAGCCTTCAGTGTAGATATACTTTGCGCTGGCGATGGCAGCAAGATTAAGATTTTTACGGCAGATAGTCTCGCTGATGCCGAGGTAAGTGTTCATGGTGCGTTCGGCATCAGGGGTTATCAGCACTAGGCATTTGCCGGTGGTTCCTTCGGGCAGTTGCTCGACACCGTTGTGGCTGACACCCGCCAAGGTGAGGTCGTCTAAATAAAAGCGGCCGTTGTCATCATTCGCGACTTTACAGGACTGAAAGGCTTTTCCGCCAAAACTGGCAACGGCCATAATACTGTTGGCCGCCGAGCCGCCGCTGGCGCGTTTAGCCACCATCAGGTGGTCGTTTAGATGGGTGATTAATTCCAGTTGGCGAGTTTCATCGACCAAAGTCATGACGCCTTTTTCAATACCTAAGGTGGTGAGTTCTGCATCACTAATTTCTATTTCGGTATCGACCAGTGCTGCGCCTATGCCGTAGACATCAATTGTTTTCATAGAGGGTTCCAGTAAATTTTGGCTGCGCACAATAATCAAATGGCTTGCTACCCAGCCTGAAGGTAGACTGTTCGTGGTGATATTTTAACAACAAATAAGGTGATTCGAGATGCTCTATGGTATTTCGTAGGAAAAGAGCTTTGGCTAAGAAAAAAACCAGTAAAACTCGGAAAAAATTGACGAAAACCAAGCGCCGAGGGTTAACAGTGGTGCTAAAAAAGCTTGTCATAAAAGGGCTTTTTGCGCTACTAGTCATTGGTCTTGTCGCTTTGGTTGTACTGGATTACCGTTTGACTCAACGCTTTTCCGGCAACAAATGGTCGTTACCAAGTCACGTTTACAGCCGTTCATTGGAACTATACGAGGGACGAGATTTGTCCCGCGACGGTCTTATCTGGGAACTCAAGAAGCTGGGTTATCGGCGCGTTACTACGTTGGACGCGCCCGGACAATACCGTCTTCAAGGGCCACGTATCGATGTGCACTCTCGGACCTTTGAATTTTGGGATGAAAGTAAGCCGGCGCAAACATTTACATTGACCTTTCAGGGTTCCCAGCTAGCTCTTTTGCGCACGCTGAAAGGTGAGTCCCTGACTCTGGTGCGTCTCGAGCCGTTACGCATTGGTGGCATTTACCCGACTCACCTCGAAGATCGCCTACCGGTACGTCTCGAAGAATTACCACCTATGCTGCTGGAAGGCCTGATTGCGGTAGAGGACCGCAACTTCTACCAGCACTACGGCATATCGATTCGCGGTATAAGTCGAGCGCTAGTGAATAACCTACGTCCGGGCAGCGCGATTCAGGGTGGCAGTACTATTACGCAGCAGTTAGTGAAGAACCTATATCTCAGCCAAGATCGGAATCTACTGCGCAAAGGCCTTGAGGCGGTGATGGCGCTAATGTTGGAGCAGCACTACAGCAAAGGTGAAATCATTGAGGCTTATATTAACGAAATTTATTTGGGTCAGGCCGGCAAGCGGGCTATCCACGGCTTTGGCATGGCCAGCCAACATTATTTTAATCAGCCTCTGGCTGAGTTGGAGCTGCATCAGATAGCGCTGCTGGTAGCGATGGCGAAGGGGGCCTCCTATTATGACCCGCGTCGTAACGGCGAGCGCGCTTTACAGCGCCGGAACCTGGTCATCAGTCAGTTGGCAGAGCAAGGTCTAATTAACGATGCAGTCGCGCGCAAAGCGAGTCAGCAAGGCTTAGATCTTTCAGTGCGCCCCGGCACACGCACTAACCCTTTTCCGGCCTACCTCGATCTGGTGAAGAGACAGCTGCGCCAGGATTATGGGGAGGAAGATTTAAGCAGTGGTGGTTTGCGAGTGTTTACTCACTTTGACCCCCAGATACAGCGGCAGTTAGAGTCTGTTATCAACACCAGACTACCGGCTCTGGAGCGGCAAAAAGATTTGCAGGGTGAGTCTGTGGAGGCCGCTTCATTGGTCGTGAAAGTGGGTACAGCCGAAGTGTTAGCGTTGGCGGGCGGGCGGGGCGCAAGTTTTGCGGGCTTTAATCGAGCGCTGGATGCACGGCGACCGATTGGTTCAACCGTTAAGCCTGCGGTCTATTTAACGGCACTTGAGCGATCTAATGACTACACCCTGATAAGCCCAATTAGTGATGAGCCTATCGCTATTGCTGCAGAACACGGTGAAACCTGGCGCCCACAGAATTTTGATCGAAAGAATCACGGCGAGGTGCCGCTGTATCAAGCTATGGGCCAATCCTACAATTTGGCCACCGCTCGTTTAGGTATGGCGTTGGGGCTTGATCGTATTGCTGAAACTCTGCGTCGCCTAGGCTACGAGGGGCAATTGCCCCAGGTGCCTGCCCTGACATTGGGCGCGGTGTCGATGTCCCCCTTTGATGTGGCGAGCATTTATCACACTATCGCCGCTGGTGGCTTTTATTCACCGCTGGCATCGATTCATAGCGTGTACAGTGCAGAGAATCAGCCGCTGAAAAATTACCCTTACAGTGTGGAAAGACGCTTTGATGAAGGCTCTATTCACTTACTGCAGTACGCCATGCAAGTGGTTATGCGCGAGGGCACGGGCCGTAGCGTCTATCGTTATTTGGATAATGACATTGCAGTTGCCGGTAAAACAGGTACGTCTAATGATCAGCGAGACAGTTGGTTTAGTGGCTTTGGTGATGACTATCTGGCCGTTGTTTGGCTTGGTCGTGATGACAATGGCAAAATGCCTTTTACAGGATCCTCTGGTGCGCTACAACTTTGGAGCGAACTGATGGCTGGCTTGAAGGTGAGACCGCTAGCTTTTACCCGCCCAGAAAACATTACTTATCACTGGGTCAATCCGCAACTTGGCTTGTTGAGCGAAGAGGGTTGTGAGGGCGCAAGATCTATCCCCTTTGCTGCGGGTAGTGAACCCGTCGAATCCGTTACTTGTCGTTCCTGGCGTGGTGGTCAGTTTATTGACTGGTTTAAAGGCTTGTTGAAATAGCAGGTGCTTCACTCAATTGTGTGTCGGGCTCAAAATCAAAAAGGGTTTTTATGGTGCTTGTAACGTATGTTCCGTTTGCTTATTTCGAGAGGGCTCGTCATTTCATACCACTCATTTTCCGCCTGGCGCTTGCCCTTACAATTGCAATAGTGACAAGTGCCTGTGCGCCTTTGCAGACATCGACTAGTGCCCCTGCGCCTGTCGAGTCGCGCCAATCAGGGCAGGCTAGCCCGGAGGCAACGCCTCACAAGGCCGCGCCCAAAAAAATAGCACCAGCGCGGCAGACAAGCAGTCCAGCGCAAAAAGCGGTGACCTCTTTATTACAGGAGGGTTGGGCTAATTACCGCCTGGGGAATTACCCGCGCGCGATGGCTATTGCTGAACGGGCACAGCGTCTCGACCCGCAACGCGCAGAAATTTATCTGCTGCTGGCGAGCAGTCATTTCGCCCAGGGTAAGCGTGGCTTGGCTGAACAACTGGCTCAGCGGGGGCTATCCTTTAGTCAGAGTGATGCGATGATTCGGCGCAAGTTACAGAGCTTGTTGGCTCAAATACAAGGCGCAGTGCTTTAAGTAAGTTGTTAAAAATGTGCTAGTGGTCGAGTTTAGCTTTTACTTAACACTACCAATTTAAAGCCATTTTTTTCGACTATTTTTTCGCGATGCACAAAAAAGGGTATGGCAAGCTTTTCCAGTGGTACAAATTGATTGACGACAAACAGGGCGCGGCCAGAATGTTTTAAATGCCGGGCAGCGGAGTTGAGAAATTTTTCAGTCAGGCGGCGATCGGTTTTAAAACCTTGATGAAAGGGTGGGTTGCAAATTAGTGCATCAAAGGTGCCGGTAATATTTCTGGCGCAATCATCGGCGACCACTTCTCCAGTAATAGCAAAAGCGGAAAAATTTTTGCGACAGGCAATAATTGCCGCAGCACAATTGTCGCTGGCCACAATGTGCAGCTTTGGCGCGGGCTGAGCTTGATTCGCCATCACCGACAAATAGCCGTAGCCACAGCCCAGATCCAGTAGTGTGCTTGGCGGTGTGGCAAAACCGGCGAAAAACTCGTCTAAGTGTCGGGCGAGTAATGCACTGCCCTGGTCGATTTTATTCCAACCAAATAAACCCGGTTTGCTATAGAGGTTTAAATTGTTGCAGGTAATGGTTAACGCGAGACTGTCATAAGGCGTTTTAAGGGGTAATAAGCGGTTTTCTGCATCGCTGGATGAGGTCTTATTTTTACAAATAGTCGCGAGATAAAAATTGCCGTGTTTGGTGACCGTCGCAGGGTTATTAAAATAATCGGCCGCTTTACTGGCGTAAGTTTTAATCCCTTCACTTTTAGCGCCGAGAAGTATCATTTCGCCATCGTCGGCCAGTAGGCGCAGCGACTGATTAATAATGTGGTGAGCCACGGGCTTTTCTTTTGAAACGCGGTAAATTACACGCTTGAAACTTGCGGTGCTAAATACGCTGAAATCAAAGTCGTTAAATAGGCTTTTGCAGTTGGCGAGTTGGGCTTGATGAGCTATATCAAAGCGGTTGCTCAGTACCTGCACCGAAGAGTTAAGGTGGGAAAAAGGGATGTCGATCAAGTTTTCATCGGCAATCAGCAGACAGGGTTGATTAGCCTCTGCACTTTGTACATAGGGTTGGAGTAATAAAAAAAGACTGTGCACTGGCGTTTTTAGGCCGACGTTTTATGTAACAAGCGAGCGGCATCGAGGGCAAAGTACGTCAAAATGGCGTCGGCGCCAGCGCGCTTAAAGGCGAGTAGGGACTCCATCATTACCGTCTCTTTGTCGAGCCAGCCTTGCTCAAAAGCGGCCATGTGCATGGCGTATTCACCGCTCACCTGATAGACAAAAGTTGGTGCTTGCAGCTCGTCCTTCACGCGCCGCAGTACATCGAGGTAGGGCATGCCGGGTTTGACCATTAGCATGTCAGCCCCCTCTGCTAAATCCAGTGCGCACTCGTGCAGGGCTTCGTGGCTATTGGCGGGATCCATTTGATAGCTAAATTTATCCCCACCTTGAATATTGGCGGCTGAGCCAACGGCGTCGCGAAAGGGGCCGTAGTAGGCGGAGGCATACTTAGCGGCATAGGCCAGTATGCGGGTGTTTGTATAGCCGCTTTTTTCCAATGCCTGGCGAATGGCGCCAATGCGCCCGTCCATCATATCTGAGGGGGCGACGATATCGACCCCAGCTTCGGCGTGAGAAAGGGCCTGTTTAACGAGCGCGTTGAGCGTGGTGTCATTAAGCACATAGCCGTCTGCGTCGATAATGCCGTCCTGTCCGTGAGTGGTGAAGGGGTCGAGGGCGACATCGGTAATGACGCCAAGTTGGGGGCAGCGCTGTTTAATGGCACGCACGGCGCGTTGGGCCAGGCCCTGGGGATTCCAGGCTTCTTCGGCGCCCAGGCTTTTACACGCGGCAGGGGTGACGGGAAACAGTGCCAGCGCGGGAATACCGAGCGTGGAACACTCTTCAGCGAGGTCACAGAGAAGGTCGATAGACAGACGCTCAACACCGGGCATAGAGGGCACCGCCTCACGTTGTTGATTGCCTTCCAGTACAAAAACGGGGTAGATAAGGTTGTTCACCGTGAGGTGATTTTCACGTACTAAGCGTCGGGAAAAATCATCGCGTCGGTTGCGACGCATGCGGGTAGCGGGGTACGCTCCGCGAGCAAATTGCCAACTCATTCGTGCTTAGCTCCTCATAAAGGTTTGACAGCAAGCATTCATTTTAACGGTCTTTGGGTCTAGGGCCTAACCGCAGGGCAATTTAGCGCTTTAATCCATGCCACCCCCAGGGAATATTAACGATGAACACCGCTATTGGGATTGAGCTCCCTGAAGAAATCGCCGCCATTCAAGAGGGTATAGAGGCATTCGTGCGTAAAGAAGTACTGCCTCGCCATGAAAAGCATGAGGCCTTGCTGCACGATCCGCGCAAAAAATACACCGAAGAGGGGCGCTATAGTCCCGATGTTATTCAATTGATTCGCGAGATCAGAATGGCTTCGTCAGCGGCGGGCTATTTTAATATGAGTGCGCCAGAATCCATTGGCGGCAGTGAAATGGGCTTGCTCGCTTACTACTCAGCCTGGGAGCGCGTCTTCCACATTTGCGGTGGCCGCAACTGGCTGGGTGTTTACGCCATCAGTCATTGGGCATTTGGCCCCAGCCCGGTGCTCACACAAATTACCGAGCGCGCAAGAGACGAGATTCTCACCGACATGGTCGCCGGTAAAACGTCTATGTGCTTTGGTTTGTCGGAACCCGGTGCCGGTTCCGATGCCACCATGCTGAAAACACGGGCTAAGCGAGATGGCGATGGCTGGCGCATTACAGGACGAAAATTATGGACATCGAACTCCCCCCAGGCGCAGTACTGCATTGTGTTCGCCATTACCGATGAAGAAAAAGCCGCCCAGCGCAAAGGCGGTATTAGCGCCTTTTTGGTGCCGATGAATTCACCGGGGCTAGAAATTGAAAGCATCGTTAAAATGTTTGGACATATTGGCGGTGATGAAGGCGCTCTGTTTTTTGATGAGGTAAAAGTTGAACCCTGGCAGCTGGTTGGCGAACTCAATAAGGGCTTTGCTATCGCGATGCTGGGTGTCTCGCTGGGGCGCGTTTACAACTCGGCCCGCGCAGTGGGTCTGGCTCGCTGGGGCCTTGATACCGCGTTTGATTACATTGCCCAGCGTGAAGCCTTTGGTAAGGCCATTGCTGAATATCAGGGCGTGACCTTTCCGCTGGCAGAATCGGCAACGGAAATACATGCGGCCCATTTAATGGCTTTGAATACCTGCTTGTTGCTCGACAAGGGTAAGCCTGCCGTAAAAGAGCTATCAATGACAAAAGCTTACTCTGTGGAGAAGGCGGTGCGAGCAATGGACCGAGTGATGCAGGTTCACGGGGCGATGGGTCTAACCAACGAAATGGGTTTGAACGATGCCTGGGAAACCTTGCGTTCCATTAATATTGCCGACGGCACGAATGAAATATTGCGCCGCACAGTCGTGCAGCGGATGCTCAAAGGCGACCGTGATCTATAGTGGCGATACATTGACGAGTGCCGTTGCCGATGGCTTTTGGCAATGTTCTGGCTGACTAGTGGTTTTTCTTTTAGCCCGTGGTTGTCTGAAAAAACTAAAACTACGTTTGCACATGCAGTGTGTAACAGGGCGTGTATTGGTCGCACTGGTCAACAATTTTCATGCGTTTGTCGCGCACTAAACCTTTGAGTAATTTGTCCATGGCTAAAAGAACTTGCTCGTCGCCATGCAGCGCATAGGGCCCATGCTTGGCAATTTCTTGTTGGCCAAACTCTTTAACATTGCCGGTCACAATGCCAGAAAATGCGGCGCGCATATTGGCGGCGAGTTGGTGGGGTGGTAGTTGGCCGTGAAGGGTGAGGTTGGCCATGTTTTCATGATTGGGAATAAAAGGTTTTTGTAGAGAGTAGTCGATGGCGAGTTGCCAGTTGAAATAATAGGCCTCCTGCTTTTCTCTTCTATGTTGGTGGCTGGTCGCCACATCCTGTGTGGCTTGAGTCGCCACGGCAACCGGGTCGCCAGTCATAATCTGGTAGTAGTCTTTAACGCGTTGGCCAAGTGTGGAGACTAAAAATGTTTCCAGTTCTTTAAAATAAGATTTACAGGCGGTGGGGCCGGCTATTATTAAAGGTATTTTCTGTGTGTTAAGCGGGTTCATTAAAATACTGAGTAAATATAGAATTTCTTCAATGGTGCCAACGCCGCCGGGAAAAACGATAATACTGTGGGCCAGTCTCACGAACGCCTCAAGGCGCTTTTCAATATCGGGCATAATGCTCAGTTCATTGACAATGGCGTTGGGTGATTCGGAGGCAATAATGCCGGGTTCGCTAATGCCGATATAGCGCCCAGTTTTAATCTGCTGTTTCACGTGGCCAACGGCTGCGCCTTTCATCGGCCCTTTCATGGCGCCAATGCCACAACCGGTAATAATGTTGAGTTCCCGCAACCCAAGCTGATAGCCGACTTCCTTTGAGTAGTCATATTCCTGTCGGCTAATGGAATGACCTCCCCAGCACACCACCATATTGGGTTGCACATCGCCGCGTACGATTTCGGCGTTGCGAAGTATTCTAAATACGGCGTCAGTAATACCATCGGAACTATCAACATCGAGTTCAGACGCTTCGTTAATAATAAAATCGGTATAAACAATGTCGCGTAGTGCTGAAAAAAGGTGGGCGTGAATGCCGCGAATCATGGTTCCCCCCACAAAAGCCTGGGCGGGCGCATTGTAAATTTCTAGCGTTAGGCCGCGGGACTGTGGGATAACTTTGATGTCGAAATCAGAAAACTCAGCAAAAACCTGTGTCGCATCATCGTCCTGGCTATCGGTGTTGAGAATGGCCAGGGCACAATTTTGAAAAAGCCGCATAGTGTCTTTGTTTGAATTGGCCAGGCCGGAGACTTCTTGCTGAGATAAAAGCTTTAACGGATTTTGTGGACGGAGAATACAGTGGTTTATTTTTTTCATAAACGGAGTTTATTCATTGTTATTTGAGGGGGCATTATAGTCTGCGATATAACAGCGTGATGACTCAGCAGCGGGGGTTAAGGTCGAAGACCTGATGGCGTGTCGTCGGATTCAGGGCTGCTCGATTCAGAGTCGTCGGAGAAATGGGACAGGGTAAAACTAATACGCTCATCGACATGCCAATCTTTGCGAGCAAGGTTTTCAATTTTTTGCAGCCGAGTACGTAGGCCGATACCGCTGGCAACCTGTATAAACAGTCCTGGCCGGGCATTGAGTTCAAGAATTAAGGGTCCGCGTTGTTGGTCTAAAACGATGTCGCAACCCAGATAACCCAGCTCTGTGAAATCATGGCAATGCCCAGCTAATTCTAGAAGCTTTCGCCAGTTGGGAACGACTAAGTCGGCAAACTTGACGCCAGTGTCAGGATGGTGGGTAACGACTCTATCCTTTTGTACAGCCTTTAAAGCGGTGCCTCGAGTGATGTCGAGGCCAACACCAACAGCTCCTTGGTGGAGGTTGGCTTTGCCGTCAGAATCACTGGTTGGGCAGCGCAGCATAGCCATTACCGGGAAACCTTGAAAGACGATAATGCGGATATCTGGCAGGCCCTCATGGGCGTATTTGCCCAGCACTTGATCGCCTTCAACTAGTGCTTCAACAAAGGCGACATCGGGTTTTCCGCCAAGACTATAGACGCCGCTGAGGATATTTGAAACATAGTGGCGGATAGCTGCAAAGGTCAGGGCCGCTCCCGAGGGTTTGAAAAAGTGCTCTCCACTACGTTGGCTGATAACCAGTATGCCTTTGCCGCCACTGCCTCGGGCGGGTTTGATAACAAAGCTTTGCTGGTTGTCGAGCATCGCCGGTAGTGCTTTGAGTTGCGCCGGCGATTCTATTACACCCAATAATTCGGGCACTGGCAGGGCAACCGCAACCGCTGCCTTTTTTGTGAGTAGCTTATTGTCAACCAGAGGAAAATTTTGCCGTTGGTTGTAGCGGGAAATGTACGACACGTTGCGCTCGTTAATGCCGAGCACGCCTGCATTGCGTAGTTTTTTGTGGCGGCTAACCCACACGGTTGTGTCCCTTACTTTGCGGTAAACTCATGGTTCTATAGCACTGTTGAAGCGAAATAGTTCATTGAGTCGATAACCCGAATATTGGCCAAGCAATAAAATGATTCCGAGTATGGCGAGTAACAGTTCGGGGAAGTTATAGCTCAAGTGACCAATCAGCGCGTTGGTCATCGCCATATAGGCCACAATGGCAACGGTGAGGCTGCCAAGGCCCTGTATGGCGACTTCGCGGGGACCATCCTCCTCCCATGTGATCGATAGGCGCTCAATAGTCCAGGCTAGAATAACCATAGGGAAGAAAGTCATATTGAGCATTTGTTCCAGTCCCAGTTTATAGCTAACGACACTGAGTACAGCCATTAACATAACCACCACAATCAATACGGCTGCTATCCTCGAGACCATTAATAAGTCGAGTTGACTGAGGTAAGAGCGAATCCACAGGCCGACAATAACGAGTGTTGTGAGTAAACCAACGCCCGTCAATAGTGTGGTTTGCATAAAGGCCATGGCGATTAATACCGGCATAAAAGTGCCGGAGGTACGGATACCAATAAATACTCGAAATAGCACGACCACGAGAGCGCCAATAGGTACCAGCAACAGCAGTTTAAAGACGGCCTGTTTTTCAACCGGCAGGCTGTAGATATTAAAATCGACCAATGCCGAGTTTGGTTCTTGAGCATGCATTAGAGCGACATTTTTAGCAGGCAAGTCGTTAGAAATAAGAGAAAAGCGAATTTTTGAGCCCCGTCCCCCCTCAATTTCCAGGAGAGAGTCACCGCCTCGCTGCCATATGAAGAAATCAACTGGTAGGCCGAACGTGGCTGTTACGGGGTCAATAATTTGCCAGTGACGGCCATCGTAGACTTCTAGTAATTCACTGGCAGCTTCATTGTGCACTCTGTTGGCAAGACTAATACCACGCACAATGTGTGAACCCACCCCGGCTCGCGTTAATAATTGTAGAGCGAGGTTGGCGTGTGATACGCCGTGGCGTGGGTCGTTCAGTGAATGGCTTCCCTCGACAGATTCGTGCTCATTAAGCAGCTTGAGCAATTGGCTGGCAAAGCTGCTGGGGTCTGCCGAAAGTGCGTGTGCTTGTGTAATTAGAGTATTAGCAGTCACTTCTTGGGCAGGCGTCCAAATGAGTTTATCGGGTATTTGTGCGACTTTTAGCGCTGCGCTGGGTAAAGAGCTTGGCCCCTGGCGTGCAATTTTTAGTTTGTAATATAAAGTTTGCTGGCCATTTGCTTCGCGCCGCGTCCATATTGCCCGGCGTTGCTCTTCTACTTTGCGTATATCGAAACCGTAGCCAGAGGCGGTAAAAGTTTCGTCGATGATGGGGTAGGCATCTTGTGACTGGGGCAGGGCGAGATCGACGGTAATGGCATGTTGGGTGGCCCAGAAAGTGATTTTCGCTTCGACCTCCCAAACGCGAGTTAAGCTGCCCGGCGATAGCGGGAAATTAAGTGAAAAGTGTTTATAGAGAGTGAGGCCAATACCGCTCGCAATAAAGACCAGTGCAAGTAAATAAACCTGGGCACGTGAGGACATAAGCGCTGACTTATTCCGCGATGAAACGCTGGCTAACATCGACGATAGCCAGGTTGCGGAGAAAGTTGCGGCCAATTAAGACAGGGTGAGTCATGGAGGTACGCTCAGAGAGAGAAACATCGATTTGTTCAGTCATGGAGCCAAGGGTGATGGTCATCTTAACTACCAGGCGGCGTTCGAGTGTTTCAGAGCTTGCCTGCTTAATGAGTACGGTTCGAGCGACTGGCCTCTCGATAACATTGGGTGTCTCGATAGTGTCGATAGAGGGATGGTCAATTTGGAAGCGTACCCAGTCGCGGCCGTCCCGTTCAAAAGCAACAATATTGCTGGCGTGAATTGATGTGCCTGCAGCGCCCGTATCGATGCGGGCTAAAAAAACCCGCCCTGGGGGTTCGATTTTGACGTTTTCAGTTTCGCCAATCACTTGTTTGTCGGCAATTTTTGCGGCTGGGCTGGCCGGGCAAGGGCGAGGTTTAATACTTGGACAAGCTTTTTGTTCGATAGTAGGGCAGTCTGGTCGTTTGCTGAGGGAGGGGCAGTTGTCGTTATTGGGGGAGGCCTTTGCTTCTTCGTCTGTTGGGCTGGTAACGCAGGCCGCTAGTAATAACGTAAGAAAAAAAAGGGTCGACAAACGAGCGACTGAAAGTGTGGGAAAAGAAAATTTCATCAATGTGGTTACGTTTTAACTCGCTATCAATTGGGGTTGAATAGACCCTTTCTGGGTTGGGTGAACGGCAAGGCGTTGGTCGTTATTGTCGCTGATACCCAAAAAATCACAAGTGATTCTCGCCTTGTTAGCTGCAGAAAGACGGCCGCGCTGCTGTGACAAATAAGTTAGGGCGGGGTTCCCTTGATATTTTCTCCCCATTTAGGGCCTTGGCTGGGGTTTGAGCAAGTGTATATACAATGACGTGATGGGGTTATGATAAAAAACGCCACAAAACGCATTGGGGAAAATTATGCTGAAAAAACCACTGGGGCCGTTCCCCCTTTTTCTATTCGTGTTTTTACTATTGGCTAATGGATCTGGTTTTGCCGCTGATCCGCGAGTTCGACAGTTGGAGAATAACCTGTCGGTAGAAAATACCGGTAGCGAGCTTGAGAGCTACACATTTACTACTCGCAAGGGCGCGGTAAAAAGTGCCATTCAATGTTTGGGTGGTTATAAGTTTGCAATCGTTTCCTCTGTGGGTCACAACACGGCCCCTGAGCCTGCCGTGAGTATTATCCAAGTGTATGAGGATGTTAAGGGGCGTGTTGTGCCTGCAGAATGCTAGCTTGCACAATGTGATCCTGGCTGCCACATAGGACTTGTTCGTAGCGGCGATCTGGCTGCGTCAGCCTCTCATGCTTAATAAGACTTCGCTAATCCGAGCACTTTTTCGGCAATAAAACACAAAATTAATTGTGGGCTAATGGGTGCCAGACGGTGGATCATGCACTCACGTAAATAGCGTTCAACGTGATATTCCTTGGCATAGCCCATGCCACCATGGGTCATGACTGCCTGTTGGCAGGCTTTGAAGGTGGCTTCGGCGGCAAAGTATTTGGCGGCGTTAGCATAGGCGCCGGCATCCTCGCCATTGTCATACGCTGCCGCAGCACGAAAGACCATTAAGTTGGCGGCTTCCAGCTCAATCCAGGATTCTGCTAGCGGGTGCTGTACGCTTTGGTTTTGGCCGATGGGTCGACCGAAGACTTCGCGCTCACCGGCGTAGGCAACTGCGCGCTTCAAAGCGGCGCGACCAAGGCCCACAAGCCCTGAGGCGATGAGTACGCGCTCGGGGTTGAGCCCGTGCAGCAGATAGCGAAAGCCCTTGCCCTCTTCGCCAATGCGATCTTCCACCGGGATTTTAAGACCGTCGATAAATAGCTGGTTGGAATCGACACACTTGCGCCCCATTTTTTCAATGCGGCGAATTTCACAGGTATTAGGGTCCAGGTCGGTATAAAAAAGCGTCAGGCCATCAATGGGCCGTTTGGTTTCCGACTCGGGCTTGGTGCGGGCGATGAGCATGATTTTGTTAGACACTTGGGCGGTCGAGGTCCAGACCTTTTGGCCGTGCACCACGTAGTGATCACCTTGCAAAATGGCTTCGGTTTTAAGGCGGGTGGTGTCGAGGCCGGTATTGGGTTCGGTAACGCCGAAGCAGGGAATATCATCGCGACGCATCACCGGTGGCAACATACGTTGCTTTTGTTCTTTGCTACCGAACACGGCAATGGGGTTGACGCCAAACAGGGGGATGGCAACGGAGGAAACACCGCCGTTAGCCGCACCGGATTCGGCGATGGCCTGTACCATGACAGCAGCTTCGCTAATACCTAAACCACTGCCGCCAACATCTTCGGGCATACAAATACCCAGCCAGCCGTCGTCGGCCAGTGCTCGGCAAAAAGCTTCGGGAAATTGACCATCGGTATCGCGGTCGAGCCAGTATTGGTCATCGAAGGGTTTGCAGAGTTTTTCAATACTGTCTTTGATTTGCAGCTGTTGCTCAGAAAAGGAAAAGTCCATAGCAGGCCCCATTGTTGGCGTATTTCTCAGGCGCAAGTTTGCCCGTCTGATAAAGAGTATAAGCGTAGTCCGGGAGTGATTGGGTATGGCTCAGGAAAAATGATTGGGGTGAGGGTGTTCGTCGTTGCTTAGGCCATATCGCCAATGAGCGCCTGCACGATGCTTATGGCGGCCAGTGGTGCCGTTTCGGTGCGCAGCACTCGTGGGCCAAGGCCGACTGAAAGAATGCCCTTTTGTTGAGCGAATTCGATTTCACTATCGCTAAAGCCGCCCTCGGGGCCAGAGAATAAAACGACAGTCTTTGTAGAGGTGCTTTGTTTGAGCAATGTGCTACCCAAGCTTTGCTCGGCTCTGGGGTCGAGTATCACTCTCAAATCTGTATCGCTGGCTGTCGGGGATGTTGCGGTAGTCGTGAGATATTCGCCAAATGGCTGCGCAGGTTTAATGACAGGCACATCATTGCGTTGGCTTTGCTCGCAGGCACTAATGGCGATTTGTTGCCAGTGGGCCTGTTTTTTCAGGGCTCGTTCACCCTTGAGCTTGACTTCGCAGCGCTCGGTAAACAGGGGGATGACTGCGTTGACGCCGAGCTCGACGGCCTTTTGTATCACCCAGTCCATGCGCTCGCCCCGCGACAGGCCAATCGCCAAAGTGAGTTGTACAGGGCTGGGCTTTACACCGAGGCTGTGACTGTCGATTCTAATGGTCGCTACCTTGTTAGTGGCCGACTGCAATAGGGCGGTGTATTCGCCGCCGTTGCCGTTAAACACAATCAGTGCGGCGCCGGCACGTAAGCGTAGTACGGAGACAAGATAGTGCGCGGCAGCTTTATCCAGTGTCAGTTCGGCCCCGCTGTGTAGGGCTTGGTCGAGATAGACTCGTGGCACGCGCATGGGGCTAACTTTTGGCGGTGCTGACACCGAGGCGGGAGAGAATATCGATACTGGGTTCGGCTTGATTCATCGTGTAAAAGTGCAGTCCGGGTGCGCCACCTTCTAGAAGGCGTTCGCAGAGCTGGGTGATGACATCGGCACCAAAAGCCACAATGCTGGCTTGGTCGTCGCCGTATTGCTCGAACTTCTTGACCATCCAGCGGGGGATTTGGGCACCGCAACCGGCCGAGAAGCGGGCCAGGTTGGTGAAGTTGGTGATCGGCATAATGCCGGGCACGATGGGCTTGTCGATACCGATTTTGGCTGCCTGATCAAGGAAGTACCAGTAGGCATCGATATTGAAAAAGTACTGAGTGATTGCGCCATCGGCTCCGGCTTTAAATTTTTCACCGAGCCAGTAAATATCATCTTGATAGCTTTTCGCGTCGGGATGAATTTCAGGGTAAGCCGCTACCTGTAATTTAAATTGCTCGCCGAAGTGTTCGCGAATAAAGGCAACCAGCTCATTGGCATGGATGGGCTGTCGCGTGCTTTTGGGATCGCTGGGTAGATCGCCACGCAGGGCGAGCAGGCGCGAAACACCGGCCTGGCTGTAAGTTTCGAGCAGGGCCTTGATGGCATTGGCGTCATCGTCGCCAAAAGCAAATGACAGATGGGGCATAACGTCGAGACCGGCGGCACGGGTTTGTAATACAATATCTCGGGTGTTGTCGCGGGTTGAGCCTCCGGCGCCATAGGTCACCGAGAAATATTCCGGCGCCAGCTCTGCCAGTCTTTCACGAGTGTGAGCGAGTTTATCTGCGCCGGGTTGAGTTTTCGGCGGGAAAAACTCAAAGCTTAATAACCAGTCTTTAGCCATGCCAGGTATTACTTCTCTTTAGTTGATGCCATTGTCGGTGTGTTGAGGAGCGCGACGATATAGCAATGGGGGCTTAATAGCGATAGGCATCGGTTTTATACGGCCCGTCGACGTCGACGTTAATGTAATCGGCCTGCGTCTGAGTCAGCTTGGTTAGAACACCTGCAAAGCCTTTTACCATGTGCGCGGCGACTTCTTCGTCGAGATGTTTGGGCAGTACTTCAACGCGCAATGCCTGCTTTTGAGCCTGTTCATTCATGTCGGCAAATTTCTGTGCGTAGAGATGAATCTGCGCTAACACCTGATTGGCAAAGGAACCATCCATAATGCGACTGGGGTGACCTGTGGCGTTGCCGAGGTTGACCAGTCGGCCCTCCGATAGGAGCAGAATGTGGTCGTTGTTAGCAGCCTCAATGGTCTTGGCACGATAGACCTTATGCACCTGGGGTTTAACTTCCTGCCAGCACCAGTTTTCACGGGTGTAGGCCGTATCAATTTCATTGTCGAAGTGGCCGATATTGGCAACCACGCAGCCACTTTTCAGGGCAATGAGCATTTGCGCATCGCAGACATTCACGTTGCCGGTGGTCGTGACAATCAGATCTATGGTGCCGAGCAGAGTCGTGTTAATACCGTCGGCCGTACCCGTATTGATGCCGTCAATATAGGGAGAAACCACTTCAAAACCATCCATGCAGGCTTGCATGGCACAAATCGGGTCGATTTCTGCGACTTTTACGATCATGCCTTCCTGACATAGCGATTGGGCCGAGCCTTTGCCAACATCACCGTAGCCAATAACCAGGGCTTTTTTACCCGCGAGGAGGTGGTCGGTGGCGCGCTTAATGGCATCGCTGAGACTGTGGCGACAGCCATATTTGTTGTCATTCTTTGACTTGGTCACCGAGTCGTTGACGTTTATAGCGGGTACTTTGAGTTGCCCGGCTTCGAGCATTTCATAGAGGCGGTGTACCCCGGTCGTGGTTTCTTCGGTGATGCCGTGAACGGCGTCGAGTACTTGTGGGTATTTGTCGTGAAGAATTTGAGTCAGATCGCCACCGTCATCCAGAATCATATTGGCGGCCCAGGGCTGACCCTCTTTTAAAATGGTTTGCTCAATGCACCACTCGTACTCTTTTTCGGTTTCGCCCTTCCAGGCATACACGGCGACGCCGCTGGCGGCAATCGCTGCTGCAGCGTGATCTTGTGTGGAAAAGATGTTGCAGGACGACCAGCGCACCTGCGCACCCAAGGACTCGAGGGTTTCAATTAGCACGGCTGTTTGAATGGTCATGTGAATGCAGCCGAGGATTTTAGCCCCCGCCAGGGGTTGTTCGTGATGGTATTTTTCACGAATGGCCATTAGTGCTGGCATCTCGGTTTCGGCAATTTCAATTTCTTTGCGGCCCCAGTTACTGAGGCTGATGTCGGCCACTTTGTAGTCGGCGGTTAATGCCTCTGCTTTCTCAAAATTACTCACTATTTCGTCCTCTTAATTTGCGTCACTAGGGCGCCACAGTGGGCAGCCTGAAATATTTCTGTTCGTGTTAACAAAGCTGTTGATTAAATTTCTGCGCGCAGGGCATCAGCTTTATCGGTTTTTTCCCAAGTGAAGTCGGCTTCTTCCCGTCCAAAGTGGCCATAGGCGGCGGTTTGGCGGTAGATGGGGCGTTTTAGTTGTAGCATGTCGATAAGGCCTGCTGGGCGCAGGTCAAAGTGTTTAGTGACTAACTCAGAGATGCGCTCATCGGCTATTACGCCGGTGCCGTAAGTATTGACGGCAATGGAGGTGGGTTCGGCAACGCCGATGGCATAGGACACCTGAATTTCACAGCGCTCGGCCAGACCGGAAGCGACAATATTTTTCGCCACATAACGGCCGGCATAGGCAGCAGAGCGGTCCACCTTTGAAGGGTCTTTACCCGAAAAGGCACCGCCGCCATGGTGGGCCATGCCGCCGTAAGTGTCGACAATAATTTTGCGCCCGGTGAGGCCGCAATCGCCCATAGGGCCACCGATAATAAACTGCCCGGTGGGATTGATATGGTAGCGCGTATTTGCGTGCAACCAGTCGGCGGGCAAGATGGGTTTGATGACATCTTCCATCACTGCTTCTTGCAGATCAGACAGGGAAATATCGGGACTGTGCTGGGTGGATAGAACCACCGCGTCAATGGCTACAGGCAGGCCGTTCTCATAGCGTAAGGTAATTTGGCTTTTCGCATCGGGGCGTAACCAGGGCAGAATTTTGTGTTTGCGCAAATAAGCTTGGCGTTCGACGAGTCGGTGGGCATAGAAAATAGGCGCCGGCATCAACACGTCGGTTTCATTGGTGGCATAGCCAAACATCAAACCTTGGTCACCAGCACCGAGGTCTTTGTCGCTGGCTTCATCAACACCAACGGCGATGTCGACAGACTGCTTGCCAATGGCGTTGAGTACCGCGCAGGTGGCGCCGTCAAAGCCGACGTCGGAGCTGTCGTAGCCAATGTCGAGAATCACCTGGCGGACAATGTCCTCGAGGTCGACATAGGTATTGGTGCGTACTTCACCGGCGACAACGGCAACCCCTGTTTTGACCAGGGTTTCTACGGCAACACGGGCGTTGGGGTCATCGGCAAGAATGGCATCCAGAATGGCGTCCGATACCTGGTCAGCCATTTTATCGGGGTGACCTTCGGATACAGATTCGGAGGTGAATATGCTGTATTGACTCATCGAGTTTTCCTTTTTTGCCGATCTAATTGATGTCGCGCTACTTGCATAGGCGCTTATTTATGAAATTTCCGCAGTTGTATTTTAAAACCATTGCGTTGCGCCATATAAACGCTTTCGCCTGTTTTAAAACCGATTTCCCGAGCCCATATGCTTAGCTCTTCGGGGCAGAAGCCCAGCCACAAGTCACCGCAGGTGTCGCGCACCCAGTCTTGATCGTGTTGGCAGAGCTCGGTGACAATTAAAGCGCCGCCTGGGTTAAGCAGTTCGTAAATATCTTTGAGCATATCGACGGGGGTGGCGACGTGGTGAAGTACCATGTTTAACGTGGTGCAGTCGACGGCAGTTTCTACTGCCGCTTGGCTGTTCGTTTCGCCGAGAATAAAATGGATGCTGCTAGCGAGTTCTTTACCGACCAGTGCCTCTGCTCGTTCGAGCATGGCGGAGGAATTGTCCAGGGCGATGACCTGCTCAAAGCGTGGTACTAATGCTGCCAATAGCTCGCCTTCGCCGGGACCAATCTCAAGGACAGATTTCGCTCCTTTTTGACGCTCAGTTTCGAGCAGCTCAAGTACTGCGTCGCCATAGAGTGAAAAACTGGCAATCAAATCCTGCTGTTGGCGAAATTCCTGAGCATTGAGTTTGAAGAAGTTTTTTGAAGTGTTTGAGCGGTGTTCGTGAATAAGGGCGACTTCATCGAGCACTTCGGAGGGCAGTTCGCAGGTATCGAGCTGGGTAAAAATTTGTTCACGCAACAAAGCCAATTCGCTGCCATCATTAATATTGCGGCGATAAAAAATGTGTGTGCCTTCTTTGCGAGTAACGACCAGGGCTGCTTTCGCCAGCACTTTTAGGTGGTGACTCATGGCGGGCTGGCGAATACCAAACATTTTGGCTAGCTCGAGGACACCAAACGCATCGCGTTGCAGTACCCGCAATATTTGCAAGCGCAACTCATCACCAGCGGCCTTACACAGCGCGCTGAGGCAGGAAATACCCGCCTGATTTTGATCGTTGTTATTGATGAGAGCCGTCATGGCGCGGGACTGTACATTAGAAAGCCTTTAATATCAAAAAAAATTGATGCTTGTGTTGTGCCTCTCAAAAGGCAGATCAGCGTGGAGTTAGCCATTATGAGCTATTCACTAATAGAATTTATCATAAATCGACAGGAGTTCTTTACTGCCCGGCGCTGGTGCGGGAAAATGGCGCTCCTTTTTTTTCTTCTTGGAGTATCGTTTCGATGCAATCCCGTCGTGATCTTGCCAATGCTATACGCGCGCTCAGTATGGATGCCGTCCAACAGGCCAATAGTGGCCACCCTGGGGCTCCTATGGGAATGGCGGATATCGCCGAAGTGTTGTGGAACGACTACCTTTGCCATAATCCGGCCAATCCCGCCTGGGCCGACCGTGATCGCTTCGTGTTGTCGAACGGACACGGCTCGATGCTTCTGTATTCCCTGCTCCACCTCACGGGCTATGACCTGCCCCTGCAGGAGTTAAAAGATTTCCGTCAGATACACTCCAAAACTGCGGGTCACCCCGAGCTGGGTGAAGCACCGGGCATTGAAACCACCACTGGGCCGCTGGGTCAGGGCATAGCCAATGCTGTTGGCATGGCGCTGGCGGAGAAGATCCTCGCCGCGCAGTTTAATCAGCCCGGCCACGACATTGTTGATCACCATACCTACACTTTTCTCGGTGATGGCTGTTTGATGGAGGGTATCTCCCACGAGGTCTGCTCGCTGGCCGGTACCCACAAGCTGGGCAAGCTAATTGCCTTTTATGATGACAACGGTATTTCCATTGACGGTGAAGTTGAAGGCTGGTTTACCGATGACACCCCCTCCCGCTTTGAAGCCTACGGCTGGCAGGTGATCCCCAAAGTTGACGGCCACGATGGTGAAGCCATCAAAGCGGCGATAGAGCTGGCCCGTAGTGAAAACGCTAAGCCCACACTAATTTGTTGCCAAACAGTGATTGGTTTCGGCTCGCCTGCCAAACAGGGTACTGCAGGTTGTCACGGTGCACCCCTGGGTGCTGAAGAGATTGCCGTTACAAAGCAAGCGCTGGGTTGGGCCCATGGCCCCTTTGAAATCCCCGATGCTACTTATGAGGGTTGGTCGGCCACTGATAAAGGCAGCAAGGCCGAGGCCGAATGGCAGCAGCGTTTTAATGCTTATGCCCAGGCTCACCCCGCGTTAGCCGCTGAATTGCAGCGCCGAGTGAATGGCGAATTACCCGCCGACTTTTCCGCACAAGCCCAGGCCTATGTGGATGAATGTCAGGCCAAAGGTGAGTCGCCAGCCACCCGTAAAGCTTCGCAAAACTGTCTCGACGCTTTTGGACCTCTGTTGCCTGAATTACTCGGTGGTTCGGCTGATTTGGCCGGCTCCAACAATACCATGTGGAAAGGCTGTAAAGATGTCACCGCCGAGGATGCCTCCGGCACTTACCTTTACTACGGTGTGCGTGAATTTGGCATGGCGGCAATGATGAACGGCATCGCCCTGCACGGTGGTTTTATTAACTACGGCGCGACCTTCTTAGTGTTTATGGAATACTGTCGCAATGCTGTACGCATGGCGGCATTGATGAAGCAGCAGAGCATTTTTGTATTCACCCACGACTCCATCGGCCTCGGTGAAGACGGCCCCACGCATCAGCCGGTAGAGCAGTTAACTAGCCTACGTACGACACCGAATATGAATACCTGGCGTCCTTGCGACACCGTTGAGTCGGCAGTGTGCTGGAAAACAGCTATTGAGCGTAAAGACGGCCCCTCGGCATTGATCTTCACCCGCCAGGGTCTGCCGCATCAAACACGTTCCGCCGAGCAGGTCGCCGCCATAGCGAAAGGCGCTTACATTCTCGTCGATTGTGATGGCGAGCCCGATTTGATTTTACTGGCCACCGGCTCCGAAGTGCAACTGGTTGTTGCTGCGGCGCAAACCCTCAGCGAACAGGGCAGTAAAGTGCGTGTTGTCTCCATGCCCTGCACCGAAATTTTCGACGCGCAAGATGCGGCTTACCGCGAGTCTGTCTTGCCCTCAAGCGTGCGCAAGCGCATCGCCGTTGAAGCGCTACATCAGGACTTCTGGACGAAATACACAGGCCTCGATGGCGATGTAATTGGTATGACGACCTTTGGTGCTTCGGCGCCAGGCCCCGAGCTGATGGAATATTTCGGCTTCACCGTCGACAACGTCGTCGCCAAGGCCAAGGCGCTGTTGGCTTAGTCAGGCGCTTTTTCAATGACCTTGCGTTTAGCCATTAATGGTTTCGGCCGGGTGGGCCGTTGTGTACTGCGAGCATTGCAAGAACGGCACCAGCAGTTGGGGAAGAAGTTGCAGGTCGTGGCAATCAATGAGTTGGCCGACCTCGATACCATTGCCTACCTGACCCGCTATGATTCCACCCACGGCCGTTTTCCCGGCGAGGTTGAGTTGCCCAGCGATGGCCGTGAATGCCTGTTAGTTGATGGGCGTGAAATCTACGTCAGCCATCAACAGTCGCTGGCTGAGTTGCCCTGGGCAGAGCACGCTATTGATTTGGTACTTGAATGTACCGGCACGTTTGCTCAGCGCAGTATTGCTCAGCAGCATATTGGTGCTGGTGCCAAAGCTGTGCTGTTTTCTCAGCCTGCCGAAGCCGACATTGATGCCACCGTGGTTTATGGCATTAATCACCAGCAATTAAGTGGCGAACACAAAATTATTTCTGCGGCCTCTTGCACCACCAACTGCGTAGTGCCGGCAATTAAAGCACTGCACGATGCGCTGGGTGTCGAGGCGGGGGTGATTACCACCATTCATTCGGCAATGAACGACCAGCCGGTGCTCGACTCTTATCACCACACCGATCTGCGCAAAACACGGGCTGCCTTTCAGTCGATTATTCCCGTTGAAACGGGCTTGGCGAAGGGAATTGATCGCATTTTACCCGAGCTCAGTGGCCGCTTTGAAGCCCAGGCTATGCGTGTGCCTACGCAGAATGTATCGGCCATTGATTTGTCCGTGCAGGTACAAAAAGACACCAGCAGCGAAGTGGTCAACGCCATTCTTCGTGCCGCCAGCGAGGGACCGCTGAAACATATCCTCGGCTTTACTGAAGAGCCTCTGGCCTCCTGTGATTTTAATCACGACGCCCATTCAGGCATTGTCGATGCCAGCCAGACCCGCGTCGGCGGTCAGCGTCTGGTTAAAGTGCTCCTGTGGTTCGATAATGAATGGGGCTATGCCAATCGGATGCTCGACGTCGTTGA
>JARGOV010000009.1:0-3187 GCA_029212965.1 Porticoccaceae bacterium | reverse complement strand
TTTTGGCAGGCCGATGACAAACAGGCCGGGCAACGTCAGCATGACAATCCGTAATTAGCGACATTCTGTAATTAGTAGAGGGCAATAACAGCACAATGACTATCAAGTTAATGACAGACCTCGATCTCGCCAACCAGCGCGTGTTAATACGTGAAGATTTAAATGTACCCATTAAAGACGGCGTGGTGAGTTCGGATGCACGCATTCGCGCTGCTCTACCGACCATTCGCCTGGCGATGGCAGCGGGTGCCAGGGTGGTGTTGATGTCCCATCTCGGTCGCCCGGTTGAAGGCGAGGCCGATAGCTCCTTTTCGCTGCAACCCGTCGCCGCTCATTTAGGCGAATTGCTCGGCTGTGACGTGCCGGTGATTAGTGATTGGCGCGGTGGTGTGGACATCGACAGTGGCAGCGTTGCCCTGCTTGAAAATGTCCGTTTTAACTTGGGTGAGAAAAAGAATGATGAGGCTCTGGCAAAAGCCTACGCCAGCCTCTGCGATATTTTTGTGATGGATGCCTTCGGCACGGCCCATCGGGCGCAAGCCTCGACCCACGGCGTTGCGCGCTTTGCTAAAATCGCCTGTGCTGGCCCTTTATTAGCGGGTGAACTTGCGGCGCTGACAAAAGCGCTTGCGGCACCTAAAAAGCCTGTGGTGGCCATTGTCGGTGGTGCTAAAGTCTCGACCAAACTTGAAGTACTCGAAGCCCTGTCTGACAAGGTTGATCAACTGATTGTAGGCGGAGGTATCGCCAATACCTTTTTGGCTGCCGCCGGCAAGTCGGTGGGCAAGTCGCTTTGCGAACACGATCTCACCGATGTTGCCCGTGGCTTAATGGAGAAGTGCGATATTCCCCTGCCGAGCGATGTGGTGGTTGGCAGTGAGTTTTCCGAACAGGCTGAGGCCACGCTTAAGTCGGCGGATGAGGTGAGTGACGGCGATATGATTTTTGATATCGGCCCCGATACCTCGGCGAGGCTTGCCGCAATTCTGCAAGATGCAGGTACTATTATCTGGAACGGCCCGGTTGGGGTTTTTGAATTCGAGCAATTTGGTGCCGGTACTGAAGCCATTGCCCGAGCCATCGCCGCCAACCAAGGTTTTTCCATCGCCGGTGGTGGCGATACCCTGGCGGCAGTGGACAAATACGCCATCGTCGAAGATGTGTCTTATATCTCAACCGGCGGCGGTGCCTTCCTCGAATATGTCGAGGGCAAAATCTTGCCCGCAGTGGCAATATTAGAAGAACGTGGTGAGGACTAACACTCCTTTAAACAGGCCGGCTTTAGGCTGAACTATTAACAAACAAGAAGGAAGCAGTTATGGCTCTAATTAGCATGCGTCAAATGTTGGATCACGCGGCAGAGCATCAGTACGGTGTACCAGCGTTCAACGTCAATAACCTTGAGCAAATGCGTGCCATTATGGAAGCCGCTGACCAAACGAATTCGCCGGTAATTGTGCAGGCTTCTGCCGGTGCGCGAAAATATGCAGGCGCGCCTTTTTTACGCCATTTGATTCTCGCCGCTATTGAAGAGTTCCCCCATATTCCCGTGGTTATGCATCAGGATCACGGCACCAGCCCCGCCATTTGTCAGCGCTCGATACAGCTGGGTTTCTCATCGGTAATGATGGATGGCTCGCTGGAAGAAGACGGCAAAACCCCGGCCAGCTATGAATACAATGTTGAAGTCACCCGTCGGGTGGTTGAAATGGCCCATGCCGGCGGTGTTTCCGTTGAGGGTGAACTGGGTTGCCTGGGTTCGCTGGAAACCGGACAGGCGGGCGAGGAAGATGGCGTCGGCGCTGAAGGCACCTTAAGCCACGAGCAAATGCTCACCGACCCTGATGAGGCCGCAGACTTTGTTGCCAAAACCGATGTCGATGCCCTGGCGATTGCCATTGGAACCTCTCACGGTGCTTACAAATTTACCCGTCCACCGACGGGCGATATTCTAGCTATCGAACGTATCAAAGCGATTCACGCGCGCTTACCCAACACTCATTTGGTCATGCACGGCTCATCGGCTGTGCCCCAGGACTGGCTGGCAATTATCAACGAGTTTGGCGGTGACATTCCCGAGACTTACGGTGTGCCGGTTGAAGAAGTGATCGAAGGTATTAAACACGGTGTGCGCAAAGTGAATATTGATACCGATTTGCGCCTCGCCTCAACCGGTGCCATGCGCCGCCATATGGCACAGAACCCGGCGGACTTCGACCCGCGTAAATATCTTGCAGCGGCAACAACAGCAATGAAAGATATTTGTGTTGCCCGCTATGAATCCTTCGGCACCGCGGGCAATGCCGATAAAATTAAAGCGCTCAGTTTGGATGCGGTATCACTGCGTTATGCGGCAGGTGAGCTGGCTCAGAAGGTTAGTTAGTGGTTGCAAATGCCTTAACGACAGTCGAATGCTTCTCCTAGAGGGGCGTTCGATACTTTAAAAGCGTGAATAATTATTTCTATAAGCAGGTGGCAATTAAGGGCATGTTGAAACGTATTAATAGGCAGATAAAACGTTCGCCCTATAATAAAACATAAGAAATCTAGGCCTTCAAAGGGGAGGTTTTCTGGCTGCTGGCCCCTGCGTATATATCTATCAGCTAGAGAGGGGAAAGAAAAATGGAGTGCAAAGGTTTAAGTTTGGTTGTGGGGTTCTTAAGTTGGACAAGTACGTCACCTGACGTGCTTTTTTACGTCGGGTGACGCAGACTTAACTGTTATGTGGATAAACGTGCTTGATAAGATCCGAAAATGGTACGAAGGTAAATGGGTGGCTTATGAAAATCCACCAAATTCCAGTGTGGTTATAATCGGCGGCGACTACGAACGTCACTGGACGGCTTCGGTTGCCCGGGTATTAGTCACTTTTTATCTAGCTCATTGGAAATGGTTATGGGGCTTTGCTGTTTCTCTGGTTGGTGTTTATTTAGCGCTCCAGCAATTACAGGCAGCCACACAATGAAACTTACAATAAACAACATAAACTAGCCTGCAGGGTCATTTCTTAGGGCTGCTCTGCCTTTCCAGGCATAACCCGCTTTAACGAGGACTTTGTTATAAAGCCTCTTCCATCGCCGCTCGAATTGACTGTATTACCCCAGCGGTCTCGGGTCGCACACCGCGCCAAAGGGCAAAGGCTTCTGCCGCCTGCTCCACCAGCATGCCTAAACCGTCAGCGGTTTGC
>JARGOV010000008.1:82050-92601 GCA_029212965.1 Porticoccaceae bacterium | reverse complement strand
GCCCATAGCTACCATATTTCTTCCAACACCATGCTCTGACGTCTACATAGGACTTTAAACCACATAGGTTTTATTCCTTTCATTGTTCAGAGACAAGCATCGCTCTACTCTCATATGCCGTTATAGTTGACGCCACTTTCCCCCATATTAG
This sequence comes from Porticoccaceae bacterium, assembly GCA_029212965.1. GTDB lineage: Bacteria > Pseudomonadota > Gammaproteobacteria > Pseudomonadales > Porticoccaceae > Reddybacter. The sequence goes on along the minus strand of JARGOV010000008.1, from coordinate 92,450 downwards.
ACGAAACGCTATCTCCCCTACTGGCCCATAAATACCGACCCAAAGTCGACTCAAGACCAACAAACCAAACCCCAAGAGCACAACCTAATAAACGCAACGAAGAAAAAGCTGCTCAGCTAATATGCGTACAAAATAATTTATGACAATTTAATTTCATCAAAAAACCAAATAAATTCATAACTGCGCCTCATAAACACATAGCCACCTATTTGATATAGGAACTTTCTTAGCTCGTAAAGTCTAATGAAGCATGATGCAAGACTGTCCTTTACTAGCTGCTAGCAACAGAGTTTCTAATCTTTATTATTCTTAAAAACACACTGCAATTTTCCACGAAACGAACTATAGGGAGCCGTTATTTCCAGTAGTAACCGCGTAGAAAAAAACAAAGCCACATTAGATCAAATCTCAAAAGTTAGCTTGTGCAACAGTTACTGGTCTTGGCGATGATTGTTGACCTAATACAACCTATGATTTGCGTCATCGCTGTATTACACCCATCCGATGTGGGGCCCTAAATCTGAGGGTATCCGCCTATGAGTACAACCAAAAACAAGTATTGTATTGTGCAGAGCGTTTTTAGGAGAAAATATCGTGAGTAAGTCAGCCACTTTATATCGAATGGTAACAAATGAGCATGTGTGCCCATATGGCATTAAATCGAAACACCTGCTAAGTCGAAAAGGTTATACCGTTGAAGACAAGCCATTAAAAAGTCGCGAAGAAAGCGATCTGTTTAAAAAAAAGCATGGCGTTAAAACAACACCTCAAACGTTTATCGATGGTAAGCGTATCGGTGGCTATGACGAACTGAAATCGCATTTCGAGATGTCAGTCGATGAAGGCGGCACCAGCTACCAGCCCATTGTTGCAGTATTCGCGGTGACAGCAGCGATGGCAATTGCTGCTGTAGGGGCTAAACCTGATAGCTATTCAATGCTGCTATCGCTGGAATGGTTCATTGCTTTTTCAATGTGTGTACTGGCCATTCTTAAACTGCGTGACATTAGTAGTTTTTCTAACACCTTTGTCACTTACGACCTTATTGCCCGCAAAGACGTACGCTATGCTTATTTCTATCCTTTTGCTGAAGCAATAGCGGGTGTATTAATGCTTAGTGGCACGTTCATCTGGTTCGCTGCACCGCTCGCCCTGTTCATTGGAACCATTGGTGCCGTATCGGTAATCAAAGCCGTGTACATCGAAAAGCGAGATTTAAAGTGCGCCTGTGTTGGTGGAGACTCGAATGTACCTCTGGGCTCTATCTCGCTGACTGAAAACATAATGATGGTCGCTATGGGTATTTGGATGCTCATCAAGTGAACCTGGCCTGAGCACTTAACCCTAACGAAATCAACAAGGATCGAACCAAGAGAATCAGCGGTATACTAATTCTTTACGCTATATGGCTCTGACCTTCTATCACCTCTCCCTGGAAGCAATGAAACGCTTCTTAAGGATATTTGTACTGATGAAATATCGTCCAAGCTTACTCTCTTGTCACAAAGCGAGATTTTGACTAGACACCTACTTTATGAAGCCCCTCTAAATAATCGGCACCAAAACACAGTTATGGGGCTAACAAACTGCCATGATTGAATGACTCACCAGAGAAAGCCGACAACGCTTAGACATTGCACACGGAGCGATCATGATTAAGGGCCTTATTTTTCGCATTATTATGCTTATGGTAATCGCCACCGCTATATTGTCCTATATCGCTTCGCTTAACGGGATTGATATCCGCCAATTTTTACCAACATTTAAATACCCACAACTACCCACTCTCACGCTTCCTACAATGCCCGACATCAAACCTCCTACAGCGGATGATAAGGATAAGCAGCCGGCAAAAGTCAGCAAAATTTATAAATGGCGCGGTGACGATGGTAGCTGGCACTTTAGTGAAAATTTACCCGAGGGTGAAACCGCCGAAGAAGAAATCTTCTTCAATGTTGAAACGAACATCGTTGAAAGTCTACCCGGCACCAGAAACATAAAACACACAACCACCGTATTAGATGAGCAACCTGTTAAGCAACAGCCGGTCCCAGCGGTGAATGCGAACCCCTACAGCAAAAAAACCATCGATAAGCTGTTAAACGATGCCCGTAGCGTACAGAAGATAATGGATCAACGTAACCGGATCTTAGAACAGGCCATTCAACGCCAATAGATTAAGTCAATGCTTGGTCAGACCTGAGTTATTTCAGCCAGCACTATTAAGTCATCTCCTACATTACCCCTATGAACCAGGGGGCTCACGTATTTGACACTCCCGTCTAAAAACCCGTCAATTCTTTGACAAATTCAATTAAAAACACATAACTCTTTGTATTTTATAAATAAAATTTAGTGGCACAGTTAGTGCTTAAATGGATAAACCTGGCTTATTTTGAGCAAAGAAGTAAAGCGCCAACAACGCCCGACAGACTCCCCAACACAAGGACTAACTAAGTTTGAATAAGACCATAGCAATTTTCGTTACCATTGCAGCTCTGCTGGTGGCTGGCGGTGGTGGTGCCTGGTTCTACTTCAGCGACGGCACTTCCAACGCCACAGTGGAAACCTCAAATAGCGCAATAGAAGCGCGGGGGAAGAACTACTACTTAGCACTTGAACCTCCTTTCATTGTTAATTTTGTCTACAAAGATACCCTTCGTTATCTGCAGATGACTCTTTCTGTTATGACCCATGAGCCGAAAATACTCGAGCAGGTGACACACCATATGCCCGCCATTCGACACCGTTTAATTATGCTGATTAGTAACAAAACCTTTGACGAACTCAATGGTAAAGACAGTAAAGAAGTCTTGCGTGAAGAGATGCTCTTCGAGATTCGCAACATTATTCAGGCAGAACAAAACAAAACCCATAATCCGGGCCGAGTGGAAGCCGTGTATTTCACTGGCTATGTGATGCAGTAATGGCCGATTCAGATACCGATACTGAGAACACTACTGATACTGAGAACGCTACAGAAGCCAAGGAGGTTCTCACTCAGGAGGAAATCGACGCGCTGCTGACCAGCGTAGAAGACGATGACGGTAACAGTGAGGCCGGAGCGGGTAGCGGAGCCATTGTCCCTGGCGTCGGTCATGTTCGCACCTTTGATTTTTCCCGTCAGGGTCAATCACTCAGTTCCGACCTTCCCCTACTCAACGTTATCCACGAGCGTTTTGCCCTCCAATTTTGTGAAAGTGTCTTCAACACTTTGCGCTGTTCCAACAACGTCAAGTTCGTCGGCGTACGAGGGACGTCTTTTATCGACTACCTGCACACCCTTGATCTGCCTACTCATATTAATTTCATTAATTTATCACCCATGAAGGGTATCGCCCTTGCAGTGTTTGACAAGGGCTTAATCACTAATGCGACAAGTAGTTTTTTCGGCGGTTCGATGAAGAAAGAACTAGTTGCAGATAAGGAAGACTTTACAACCTCGGAAATGCGCATCGGGAATATGCTATTGCAGAGAGTAATGAATGACTTACAAGTCAGCTGGAAAGCCGATATTGAAGTTCACCCTGAGAAGAAACAAACCGAAATCAATCCCGATTTTGCCCAATTGATGAACCCCTCTGAGCAACTACTGGTCAGTCGTTTTGAAATTATTTTCGAAGGCACCCAAGGCACCTTCGAACTCGCTATGCCAATGGCAATGATTGAGCCCTATCGTGAACAACTATCGGTGACCTACCAGGCTGAAAAACGTGATGACCAAGGCACCTGGGCACCAGTGATTATCGATGAACTAAAAACTACGAGCATAAAACTCAGTAGCATCCTCGGCACAGCACAATTAACGCTTGGGGAGATAATCAAACTCGACACTGGCGACATCATACCCTTGGACATGGGCGAGACTGTCACGCTTTACGCTGAGGGCGTACCCATTTTTGATGGTGAATACGGCGCCTTCAACGACAAAAATGCCATCAAAATACGTAATAAAAAGCATCGCCCTTAGGGGATGTTAACAGCGCACAAGCACAGCAGCGGAGACTCTCTATGAGTGACGACCAAAACAACGAAACAGACGAGCTAAATGCCGATCCCGAAGCAACGGCAACTGATGACTATGCCGCCGCCCCCCTGAAAAACCTTGCTGAAGGTAGCCCAGAGGGTAACGGTGACAACACGCGAGTGAAAGATGAACAGGACATTAACCTTGATGTCATTCTCGACGTGCCAATTACTATTTCTGTAGAAATAGGCCGAACGCAGGTGCCGATTCGCGATTTATTGCGTTATTCCCAGGGCTCAGTGATTGAGCTCGACAGGCTGGTTAGCGAACCCCTCGATGTCCTTGTCAACAACACCCTTATTGCCCATGGCGAAGTTGTAGTGGTTGACGATCAATTTGGCATTCGCCTCACTGATGTCATCAGCCCTAGCGAGCGCGTTAAAAAGCTCAAATGAAAAACCATCACACCCTATTTTTATTGCTCGCGCCACTCTTTGCTGTTAGTGCCCAGGCAGCCGAGCCCAGCACCAGCAATATGCCACTGACAGATACCTCAGGATATTTTTTACAACTAGTCAGTGGCCTTGGCGTCGTGCTGTTAAGCATTGCCGCACTCGCCTGGTTGTTGAAACGTATTAACCGGCTGCCTAATCGCGATCTCAAAAACCTTGAACTGATAGCCTCGCTCTCGGTTGGCCAGCGCGAGCGTGTAGTTATCGTACGCGCTGGCTCTACTGAACTGGTACTAGGTATTGCACCCGGTAATATTTCTAAACTGGGTGAAATCACCACCACAAACGTAGAACGATGTGAAGCCAATGACAACGAGGACAAAACCAATAATACCGACGAGCCGCGAAAAGAGGCATTTTCAACGCTTATCGCGAAAGTACGCAAGGACTCAGCACCATGAAAGTGCCGGCCTCATTTTTCCTGCTTGTTGTAGCCCTACTCATGCCTACCTTCGCCTTTGCCGAGCAGGGCATACCGCTAGTCACTGTCACCTCCGGAGCTGGGGGCGAACAGTCCTACAGTCTGAATATTCAAATCCTGTTGCTGATGACAGCGCTGAGCCTGCTCCCCGCAGCGCTGATTGCAATGACCTCTTTCACCCGCATTCTGGTGGTCTTTGCCATTTTGCGCCAGGCATTGGGCACGGCACAGACACCGTCTAATCAAATCCTCCTCGGCCTGACACTGTTCACCACTTTATTTGTCATGACCCCAGTACTGGAAAAGGCTTATAGCGAAGGTGTATCGCCTTACATGGAAGAACAACTGAGCTTTAACGAAGCTGCCACTAAAGCTATTGGCCCCTTTCGAGAGTTCATGCTCAACCAGGTGAGAGAGAGCGACCTCGCCTTGTTTGTCGATATGGCGGGTGATGTAGAGGTCGATAATATTAGAGACGTGCCGCTGAAAGTCCTGCTACCCGCCTTTGTCGTCAGCGAATTAAAAACCGCCTTTCAAATTGGTTTTTTAATTTTTATTCCTTTTTTAATTATCGACCTTGTGGTCGCCAGTGTCCTAATGTCGATGGGCATGATGATGCTTTCACCGGTGCTTATTTCCCTGCCCTTCAAGATCATGTTGTTTGTGTTGATTGATGGCTGGGCTCTCATTGTTAGCACGCTGGCAGCTGGCTTTTATGTCTAAGAAAAATCGTTCGAAAACCTGGCCTGAATCAATAGGAGAGCGACATGACACCTGAATCGGTTATGGATCTTGGCTACGACGCCATCCACGTCACTATGCTACTGGCCGCCCCATTACTACTAGCGGCGCTCGCCATTGGCCTGGCTATCGGTGTTTTCCAAGCGGCCACACAAATCCAGGAAATGACTCTAAGCTTTATCCCCAAGCTTATCGCCATGGCCATCGCTGGCATGGTTGCTGGGCCCTGGATGCTGAATGTTCTGCTCAGTTACACCTTAAATTTATACGCCAGCATCCCTGAAATAACCGGTTAGGATCGCGGCAAAGACAGTGGAATTGTCCGTCACCGACATTATGCGCCTGATCACCAGCTTGATGTGGCCGCTGCTGCGGGTCGGCAGCTTTGTGCTCGCCTCACCCATACTTGGAGCCAAATCAGTGACTGTGCGTACCCGCGTCATTCTTACGTTGGCAATCGCCTGGATACTAGCCCCCCTCACCCCGGTACCAGAAGTCAATCCGCTGAGTGCTGCAGGCCTATTAATCAGTCTGCAGCAAATCGCTTTGGGCTTGGGTATGGGTTTTATTTTCCATATGGCCTTCTCCACCGTAGTGATTGCGGGCCAGAGTATCGCCATGGCGATGGGCTTGGGTTTTGCCTCTGCCGTCGACCCTCAAAACGGCGTGCAAGTGCCTGTGGTGAGTCAGTTTTATATGATCCTTGCCACACTGATCTTCCTCTCTCTCGATGGTCATCTATTGCTGATTCAGGTCATTCACCACAGCTTTGAGCAGCTCCCTGTTGGAGCCCCGTGGCCCCGCGACCTAGCCTGGAAAATCGTCCAATGGGGCAGTCAAATGTTTGTCAGCGGCTTGCTAATCGCGTTACCTGCATTGGCCTCGCTGTTACTGGTCAACCTCGCCTTTGGTGTTATCACACGCTCGGCTCCACAGCTGAATATTTTCGCAGTGGGTTTTCCCATTACCTTACTCGCCGGTTTTGCCCTGATTTTACTAAGCCTACCGTCATTTTTACCCCTTGTCAGCGACGCTTTCGAAAGCGTCTTTAAACTCATCCCATCCCTTCTGGTGCCCTAGATGGCTGAACATGAGAGCGGACAGGAGCGCAGCGAAGAACCCACCCCCAAACGCCAACAAGACGCGAAAAAGAAGGGGCAGATGGCGCGTTCGCGCGAACTCAATACGATGATATCCCTGTTGGTCGGCGCTGGGGGCCTAATCATTTTTGGCAGTACCATGATAAGTAGACTCTCAGAGCAAATGACCAGCTATCTGACGATGAGTCCCGTAGGTATGGATAGCCCCGAGGTCTTTACTGCTACCGTAGGCGGTGCCCTCGGCAACGGTATTTTGATTTGCGTGCCCTTTTTCGTACTACTTCTGGTATCTGTGTTTGTCGGCCCCTTGGCGATGGGAGGCTGGGCTTTCAGCCCCTCTTCTATGGCCTTTAAAATCGAGAAGGTCAACCCGCTAAAGGGGCTTGCAAAAATGGCTTCAGCCAAGTCATTAATGGAGCTGGCCAAAGCTCTGGGCAAGTTTTTTCTGGTTAGCGCAATCGCAACGGTGGTTATCTGGCAAATCTTTGATCAGCTACTACTACTCGCCAGCAAGGACATCAAAACGGCACTCAATGATTTTGCCAGTATCGCCGGACTCTCCTTTCTCAGTTTTTGTACCGCGCTCATTGTCATTGCCGCCGTGGATGTGCCCTTTCAACTTTGGGAACACAAACGGCAATTGAAAATGACCAAGCAGGAGATCAAGGACGAAAGCAAAGACAGCGAAGGCCGCCCCGAGGTGAAAAGCCAAGTCCGCATGTTACAGCGGGAAATGTCCCAGCGCCGCATGATGGACAACGTACCCACGGCCAATGTGGTAATCACTAACCCAACCCATTATGCCGTCGCTCTTAAATATGACGACGACGGCCCACGAGCACCCGTCGTCGTCGCCAAAGGCAAGGGCGAAATCGCCCAACGCATCCGCAAGTTGGCCGCGGAGCACAATGTGGTGACCTTTTCTGCGCCACCTTTGGCGCGAGCGATTTATGCCAGCACCGAAATTGACAGTGAAATACCTGCCCAGCTGTACCTCGCGGTAGCCCAGGTGCTGGCCTATGTTTACCAGCTTAAATTACCTGTGGTACCGGGCCAGCCCAGCCCCCAACCACCGACCGACATTCCCATTCCCAACGAACTATCGGTGCCTGAAGATAACGACATAGACACCAATGGAGAGAATCCATGAATACCGCAACCAGCACTGCTGGCACACCGCCTGCCAACCCGATACTGAAAATGATTACCGGCCTCGGTACGCCGCTCATCGTCATCATGATGCTAGCGATGATCATCCTGCCCTTGCCACCGGTAATGCTCGATGTTTTTTTTACCTTCAATATTTCTTTTTCACTGATTGTCCTGCTGGCAGTTATTTACGCCGACCGTCCACTGGAATTCACCGTTTTTCCCACAGTTCTACTCATAGCCACTCTGCTACGACTAGCGCTGAATATCGCTTCGACACGGGTAGTACTACTCGAAGGCCATACTGGCACCGATGCTGCTGGTAAGGTTATTCAAGCCTTTGGTGACTTTGTAGTGGGTGGCAACTACACCGTGGGTTTAGTCGTTTTCGCAATTCTTGTGATCATTAACTTCGTGGTGGTGACCAAAGGTGGTGGACGTATCTCAGAGGTATCTGCCCGCTTTACATTGGATGCGATGCCCGGCAAGCAAATGGCCATTGATGCCGATCTTAATACTGGCGCTCTGACGCAGGAACAGGCCCGAGTGCGCCGCGAAGACATCGCCCGAGAGGCCGACTTCTACGGTTCAATGGACGGTGCCAGTAAATTTGTGCGCGGTGATGCGGTCGCCGGCATCCTGATTCTAGTTATTAACATCGTTGGCGGCATGGCAGTCGGCACCTTTCAACACGACCTCAGCGCCTCTCAGGCAGCCCACAATTATGTGCTCCTCACCATTGGCGATGGACTGGTTGCACAAATACCGTCGCTATTACTGTCGACAGCGGCGGCCATTATCGTCACCCGCGCCTCCGATGCGCAGGATATGGGCCAGCAAATGGGGTCCCAACTATTTCAATCACCCAAAGCTCTAATTATTACAGCAGCGATTATGGCTGGTCTCGGCATCATCCCCGGCATGCCCAACTTCGCTTTTCTCGGCCTTGCAGCTCTATTAGGCAGCGCTGCTTTCTTATTGATTCAAAAAGACAAGAGTGAAAAGCAGACCGCTCCCGTTGCCGACCCAATCGCCCCGCCCGCCGAAGCGAAAGAACTCGGCTGGGATGATGTCACAGCCGTCGATCCCATTGGGCTTGAGGTCGGCTATCGACTGATTCCTCTGGTCGATAAAAATCAAGACGGTGAGCTACTCAACCGCGTTAAAGGCGTACGTAAAAAGCTCTCACAGGACCTGGGTTTTCTCGTACAACCTGTTCATATTCGCGACAATCTAGATCTACCGCCCAGCGCTTATCGCATTACCCTCCACGGCGTCCCTCTGGGCGAGTCTGAAATACACCCCGGCAAAGATATGGCCATTAACCCCGGTCAAGTATTTGGTACTTTGAGTGGGGTTGCTACCAAAGACCCTGCCTTTGGGCTGGAGGCACTGTGGATAGAGCCTAGTCTGCGCGATGAAGCACAGGCCATGGGATATACCGTCGTCGATTGCTCTACTGTAATAGCGACTCACCTCAGTGAGCTGCTGAAACAACACGCCCACGAACTACTCGGTCACGACGAGGTGCAACAACTACTCGATCTGCAGGCCAAGTCCACACCTAAGCTGGTGGAAAACCTGGTACCCGGCACTCTGTCTTTAAGCGTCGTGCTCAAAGTGATGCAGAACCTGCTGGAAGAAAATATTCCCATTAAAGATGTCCGCACCATCGCCGAATCCTTGGCGGAAAACGCCGCAAAGAGTCAAGAAGCCGACGTTTTAACAGCGCAAGTGCGTGTCGCTCTGAGTCGCACGATCTACCAACAGGTCAATGGAATGGCCTCTGAGTTACAAGTTATGACTCTCGACCCGGAGTTGGAACAGATATTGCTAAACGTATTACAGGGCTCGGCAACGAGTGGTGGATTAGAACCAGGATTAGCAGACAATATGCTTCAACAAATTAACAGTTCAGCACAGACACAAGCGGCCCAGGGGCAAACCCCGGTTCTGCTAGTGGCAACGGCTCTTCGTACCTGGTTATCCAATTTAGTAAGACCGGCAAACCCTGGGCTGCACGTACTGTCTTACGAGGAAGTACCCCCCAGCAAACAGCTCAAGGTAATCCATTCCATCGGTAGATAATGAATTAAGCGGGCAGCAAGACCCTGAGACCAGCGGACAACAAGAAAGACTGGTAAAGTCGAAGAAGGTGGCAAAAACATGAAAATTAAGCGATTCACGGCAGAATCCATGCGCGAGGCCATTCGCAAGGTGAGAGATACTTGGGGTCCAGACGCTGTTATTCTCTCCAACAAAAAGCTTGGCAGCGGTGTGGAAATTACCGCGGCTATTGATTTTGAAGAAGAGGAAGTGGAAAAATTAGCCGCAGAGATGGCCCGCACACCCACCGCCACCGAGACGCCAATGAATAAAACAACGTCAGCGCGGCCAGAAGCTGCCACCCAACGGCAAACGGCAACCTATACTAACCCTCATTCGAGCCACACGTCCCGTTTATTAAACCCCAACCCATTATCGGGCAGCTCGACAACAGGCCGTCAAGA
>JARGOV010000008.1:0-81950 GCA_029212965.1 Porticoccaceae bacterium | reverse complement strand
GCCATGCTCGTCGAGGGCGACCATCAGCTTCTCGAAACTGGCGGCACCTATGCAATTATTGGCTCAACGGGTGTTGGTAAAACCACAACTGTCGCCAAACTAGCTGCACAATACGCTCTGCGCCACGGCACCGATAAAATAGGCCTGATTACCACAGACTGTTTTCGCATCGGCGGCGTCGACCAGCTCAGCACCTTCGGAAAACTGTTCGACATCCCCGTTTTTCTAGCCACTGACCGGCTTGAACTGTCGGATATACTAGACCAGCTCAGCGATAAAGATCTCATTTTGATTGATACCGCTGGCATGAGTCAACGCGACATGGAACTCTCCAAACAACTAGCTACCTTAACGGGAGCCGGACACGATATTCAGTTCTACCTGACGTTGTCTGCCACCGCACAGCAAGCAATCACCAGTGAAATTATGCGCGTCTTTAGTGATATCACTCTTGCGGGCACCGTAATCACTAAAGTCGACGAGGCCGCAAGTCTCGGCGGCGTGCTCAACGCCTTAATAACTTATCAGTTGCCCACCTTTTTTATCAGCAACGGTCAAAAAGTGCCCGAGGACCTCCACCTAGGTTCGGCAATTGAACTGGTCAAAATCGCCCGCGACTTATTACAACGTACTGGCTCTCACCAGCCTATAATAGACCCTGAGACCACAAGCCCTAGTAAGCATTCAACCCGTACTCATGAGGAGAAACGACTCCATGGCTAATAATTCATCAGTCGCGAGAGCGCCACAACAAAAGCCAGTTCGCGTCATTGCCATCACCAGCGGTAAAGGTGGTGTCGGTAAAACCAATATTTCAGTGAACCTTGCCGCCTCCTTTGCGAAACAAGGTGATAATGTATTATTAATGGATGCTGACCTCGGGCTTGCCAATGTCGACATTCTCTTCGACCTCCACCCAAAATACGACCTGCGACACGTAATTGCCGGTGAGCGCACCTTGGATGAAGTTATCGTTGACGCGCCTATGGGGTTAAAAGTGATCCCCGCTTCCTCAGGTGTATCGAGTATGGCCGACCTCTCACCGGCTGAAAATGCCGGCTTGGTACGCGCCTTCAGTGAGCTAGCATTTCCTGTCGACACAATGATTGTCGACACTGCTGCCGGTATTTCCGATAGCGTGATTACCTTCTGCAAAGCGAGTCAGGAGGTTGTGGTCGTGGTTTGTGATGAGCCGACCTCAATTACTGATGCCTACGCCCTCATTAAAGTGATGAGCCGCGATCACGGGGTAAAACGTTTCCACATCCTCGCTAATATGGTCAATAGTAATGCTCATGGCGAAGAGCTGTTCCGCAAAATATCCCGCGTCACCGATCATTTTCTAGATATCGTTGCCGTGCATATTGGCTCCATTCCCATGGATGACTACCTGCGTAAAGCGGTACGTCATCAAATGCCTGTCGTTGAAGCCTTCCCGCGTAGTCCCTCAGCACAGGCCATCACTCGGCTCACCAAAGCCATCGACAAATGGCCCGTACCTGAGCTCGCAAGCGGCAATATGGAATTCTTTATCGAGCGCGTTGTCGGTTATCCGAACGAGGAATACGCTGCATGACAAAAGCGGTTTTCTACGCTGATGAAGAGTTCGGAAACAGTGAGCAACTGGTCACCGATTACCTTCACTTAGTCAAGAAAATCACCTTTCATATCGCATCCAGGCTACCTGCTACCATCGATATTGACGACCTAACCCAGGTTGGTTTAATTGGTCTACTTGAAGCAGCAAAAAGCTACCGCAGCGGCCAAGGCGCGACATTTGAAACCTTTGCGGGCATCCGTATTCGCGGTGCCATTCTCGACGAGGTACGTCGCTTTGACTGGTCACCGCGCAGTATTCAACAAAAAGCGCGCTGGCTAGCTCAGGCAACCCGGGCGGTTGAAGTCGAACTTCAGCGCAGCCCTAAGGATAGTGAAATTGCTGCCCAACTGGGTGTCGATATGGACGAATATCACCAGCTATTGCGCGACACCGCCACCTGCAAAGCCACTTTTGTCGATGTTAACGAAGTCGATCTGCCCGACACCAACACGCCTCATGACAATCTCCACGATTCCGCTTTTCGTACGGCTTTAAGTGCACATATAGCAGAATTGCCGGAGCGTGAAAAAATGTTAATGTCACTCTATTACGACGATGAATTAAACCTTAAAGAAATTGGTAGCGTGCTTGAAATTAGCGAGTCGAGGGTCAGCCAAATCCACAGTCAGATACTTAACAAGCTGCGCTCTAGCCTGCTGTCCTGGACATCTGACACCAGCAACACCAGCCGCTAAGCCGGACACGATTTAAATGGATATTCTCACTCTGCTCGGCGTCATTTTTGCTTTTGCTGCCATCATTGGCGGTAATGCCCTGGAAGGCGGGCATTTGGACTCGTTACTACAGTTCACCGCCTTTTTAATTGTTTTTGGCGGCACCCTCGGTGCGATCATGGTACAGACTCCTATTAAAGTATTTATTCACAGTATTAAATTACTGCGCTGGATTTTTATCCCCCCCCAACTTGACCCAGCTACAGCGTTACAAAAAATTGTGGAATGGAGTCAGATTGCACGCAAGGAAGGCCTCCTAGGCCTGGAAAATATTTCTGAAGAAGAAAACGAACCCTTTACCCAAAAGTGTCTGCAATTACTCATTGATGGCAACGAACCTGAATCCATCCGTAGTACGATGGAAGTAGAAATTACAACCAAAGAAGCTTTCGACATTAAAGGAGCGAAAGTGTACGAAGGCATGGGCGGGTACAGCCCCACTATCGGTATTATCGGCGCGGTACTGGGCCTTATTCATGTGATGAACAATCTGGCTGATCCCTCCACCCTAGGTCCCGGTATCGCCGTCGCCTTTGTCGCCACCATTTACGGTGTTGGTATGGCCAATCTTTTTTTACTACCCGCGGCTAATAAATTAAAAACTCTAATCAGCGACCGCTGCCATATCCAGGAAATGATTGTGGAAGGTGTTGTTGCTATTGCAGAAGGCGAAAATCACCGCAATATCGAAGCAAAATTACGCGGCTATTTTTAACTCATTAGTTATGGCTAGAAAGCGCGTATCTGAAGAACATGAAAACCACGAGCGATGGCTAGTTTCCTACGCTGACTTTATCACTCTTTTATTCGCTTTTTTTGTCGTCATGTATTCCATTTCTTCCGTTAATGAAGGCAAATTTCGTGTCCTCTCGCACTCACTTGTTGCCTCATTTACCAGCCAAAGCCGATCAATGGACCCAGTGCAATTTGGCACGGCAAGTACCTCTTTCCCGATTGCGCCAACACCTTTATCGCGCACACCAATCAAACTCGACCTACCTCAGAACATGAGCAAAGATGCTATTAAAGTTGAGCCCTCCCAGCAAAAGAAAAACTCACCAGAAATGGATGAACTTGGGCAAAAAATCAATAATGCACTAAAAGCTCTTCTTGAAACTGAACTTGTTTCAGTACGCAAATCAGACAATTGGCTAGAAATCGAAATCAGCAGCAAGGTTTTATTTCCCAGCGGCAGTAGTAACTTATCGCCCAGCGCCAGACCCTTATTACGCGGGTTGAGTAACGTCCTAAAAAACCGTAATAATAAAATTCACGTCGAGGGTTTCACGGACAACTTGCCCATTAAAAATAGTATTTACCCTTCCAATTGGGAGCTCTCAGCGGCACGCGCTGCCACTGTCGTGAGGCTTTTTTCTAGCTATGGTGTGACACCAAAAAACCTAGCATCGATTGGCTACGGCGAATTCCAGCCCAAGGTCCCCAACGACACGCCCGCAGGGAGGGCTACTAACCGCAGGGTTGTTATTGTTATCATCGCCGTTGGCTTTGACCCACGCTTAAGAAATCGTTAACGCGCCAATTATTTGTAACGCTGAATCACTGGCAGGAGGCCTTCATGGCTAACGAAATAACGTCCCCTGGCACCACACGAACTCTGCGTATACCTGCGAGCAAGTCTGTTAGCGATAAACAAAAAAACATCCCCATTCCCGTAAAAAAACCTAAACCTGATAAGAAAAAAAAACCTGATGATGACGCCCCAGTACATATTGATGAGTACATTTAAACTTGGCGATTTATTTCGACGGCACTCAGCAAGCGCTAAATATAGTAATCAATAACGTTTTTATTCTCTGCCGACCTGCCCGGTATCAGCTCTAACTCAATGTCTAAATTCATTGATTTACCGATCTTGCCGTCAGGTGACCTCGCGTCAGAATCCGCTAGTTGCTCTCGCTCCTGCTGTAGGCTTTGATCGGAAACATCGGCATTGGCGAGTTGCATACCGCTATCGGCAAACATTTCGCGCAATCGTGGAAGAGCCGCCTCCAGAGCTTCTCGAGCAGCCGGATTAGCTGCAAAAAAGGTTACACTTGTACGCTCCCCCTCAGTGTTAAGCCTAACGTCAACACTACCCAGTTCAGCCGGGTTGAGGCGCAATTCCAGTCCTGAATTATTTTGCCCTACCATCCAACGAATGCGATTGCCGATTTCAGCATCCCAGCCCGTCTGACCTACCGGGGTTTGGAGGGTAAAAAAACGGGGCGGGGGTGTCTCAGTAGTGGCGCTGTATTTAGCTGATTCTGCACTTGGCACGGACAATGTCGAACTCACATTTGAAAAATTCAAGCTTTGTGGCGCAGAGTCTCCTCCGTCAGCCCCAGAAGTGAGTGCTACGGCCGAGCTACCCAACTCCGACTTTCCAACCATGGCGGCCAGAATATTTTGTCGCACGTGTTCAAAATTTTCTTTAGGCCCTGAGCCATTCGATAATGCTTCAACGATCGCTTGCGCCGTTGGTATTTTGATTGTCGTGTTAGACACCACACCCTCTAATAATGGTCGGGTGATTTTTCCTGCCAGGAATTCTATGTTAAGACTATCATCTATCTCAACGTCCACTGCTGTATCGACAAATTCACCTGAAATAGGAGCCTCCTTGCCCGACAAAACACGCGCCAATTCAGCCTTAATGTCAGTAGTAGGGCCATGCATGGCAAGTGTATACGCCGTTTTCTTTGAAGCATGTAAAGCTGAATTTAAACCCCCTTGCTCAACGCCATTAGACAAGCCCCACTGATGCAATGCAGCAGTAACAGAGGCCGTATCAACCTCTACGGCCATTTGCTGGGCTAACGATGACGGAGTTTCACTTTGAGTATGTAACAGTTCTGCCTCGACACTCTCTAGGCCAACCGGAAAAATAGCGCCTGCTGGCGGCAATTCATTGCCACCCATAACAACTTCCTGAAGGTCGATGGGAGTCTCTTTGGCATCGCCATCAACTTCTGCGTCAACAACTTCATTCGGCTTATCGGCTGCTTTTTCCTGGACCCCACCAACGCTGCCTGAATTAACATGTCTCTCAGCCTCAAAGTGGTTTGAAAAAGCTGACTCCCTGCTCCCCTCTACAGAGGCTGTAGCACTCGATGAGGACCGATCCGTATTTTTTTGTGGACTCTGATTAGCTAAGACAGCCACCTGAACGGATAATGGCATTGAAATCCCTCATGTTATCTTTCGTTTATGACAGACCTAGAGATCACTTGCCTAAATGCTAACTACTAATAAACGGCTAGAAGCGAAGGCCTATACCTATTCAGTGATTTTTACAGTTCTCTTCTGATTAAATAACAGCAAAACACGGGCCAATTTTTTTTCGTTGCGTTTAATAGACGTGGGGGATAAAAAATGAATGATGGGAATCCATCATTGAGTGGTCGCGGCCGTGCGGGTTTTTAGCCCCAGCCACTTTTTCCTGTAAAGCCAGAGCGTTCATCCTGTTCTTTTTGTTCACGCTTATTGCGTTGTAACAATTCCTCTTTTTGCACTTGCACCACGGCTTGGGACAAACTTTGATTACGTTGATGCTTTTCGATCCACTGGGTCTGGCGTTCTGTGACTTGCACACCCAGGTCAACGAGGGTTTGACGTTGGGCCTCGATAGCACTATCGAGCTGACGAAAAAAAGCACGGAAATCACCCAGTTGCCGGGCATTCATGCCGGTCGCACCTGCACTATTAAAGCGCTCTCGATACTCGTCAAAAAACCCCGTTAATTGCTCGAGCTGAGCTTGCTCTTTGTTGTGGTTATCCTGTGCTTCACCCAGCTCCCGTCCGGCCTTGTCACGGGCGTTTTCGGCTATTTTTTCCAACTGCTGAAAGCGTTTTATTTTAGTCATTAAACAACCTGCTCATGCCTTCTAAAATCGAGTGACAACACCATTACGCTGGCACTTGTAGATTTGTTAGTAAGCCATCAAGCGCCACAAAACTCTGGTCTAAAGTCACACTTTGGCCAGCCTCCTGTCGTAAAAAGCCCTGTAACCGTGGATAAGCCTCTATCGCCTGGTCAATGCGGCTATCGCTACCGGGCACATAAGCACCAACACTGATTAAATCCCTGTTCTGCTCATACAGGCTATACAGCTGTTTAAAACTCTGTACTCGTTGAAAACGATCCGGGCCAACCAACCTTTTCATTACACGGCTAACCGACGATTCAATATCAATCGCTGGGTAGCGTCCAGAATCAGCAATGCGTCGCGACAAAATAATATGCCCATCGAGTATTGCCCGTGCCGAATCGACCACTGGGTCGTTCTCGTCATCGCCTTCCATCAACACTGTATAAATAGCCGTAATCGACCCTTTGTTCGCAATCTTTCCGGCTCGCTCAACTAACTGTGGTAAACGTGAAAAAACCGAGGGTGGATAGCCCCGGGTCACCGGCGGCTCGCCAATAGCTAGAGCGATTTCACGCTGCGCCTGAGCAAAGCGGGTCAGCGAGTCCATCAACAATAATACGTTGAGGCCTTGATCGCGAAAATATTCAGCAATAGCCGTGGCGCGCCAGGCACCATGCAAACGCATTAAAGGCGAATCATCAGCTGGTGAGGCTACCACCACGGCCCGCGCCAAACCGGCTGGCCCAAGAGTTTCCTCAATAAACTCCTGCACTTCTCTGCCCCGCTCACCGATCAAACCCACCACCACAACATCCGCATCGGTATACTGGGTCATCAAGCCGAGCAGGGTACTTTTACCCACACCACTACCGGCAAACAGGCCAAGACGCTGCCCCCGGCCCACCGTTAGTAAAGCATTTATAGCGCGTATACCAACATCCAAAGGTTCGTTAATCAGTGCCCGCTGTAAAGGATTCACGGCCTGGCCCTGCAAGGTGGTATGACCCTCCAGCACCGGTGTATCTCCACTATCAAGGGGCCTGCCAGCGCCATCAATCACCCGACCAATCAGGGCCTCGCCCACTTCGACCTCAGTATCACCAGGCACTGGGGCTACTAGGGCATTGGGCATTAATCCATGCACCGATCCAATAGGCATAAGAAACAAACGTTCATCACCAAAACCTACCACCTCTGCCTCAACCGAGGCCCCGCTTGCAGCAGTGATATGACAACGACTGCCAATGGCCGCCTGACAGCCCGCCGCCTCCAGTGTAAGGCCGACCATTCTCACCAGTTTTCCCCTAACCATAGCCATGGGATCAACCACACGTGGTAGAAGATCGCTGCGCGCAGCCAGACGACGACTAATCAATTCAGCACCAATGACTTCACTGCCATGTGGCTGGCTCACTCTTCAGCCCCCAGTTCGGCAGACAACAAGCCCACGACAATGGCGTCAATGCGAGTTTGCACGGTGGCGTCAATAAACTCAGCGCTACTATTAATCTGGCAGTCGCCACGGGTCAGGCTACGATCTTCAAGAATGCGCCAATGTTGAGCCGGTGGGTCTTTTTTCAAGCCGTCTTTAACGATGACGACATCGTCAGGGTGAAGATGTATGTCAACATCTCTCGATGCTGCGGACAATACCGAGCAGGCTTGATTCACAGCTTCAAGGATCAACTCTGGCTGAGTTATTAATTCCTGGCGAACAATTTCTTTGGCAATGCCTCCAGCCAGCTTTGCCAATTCACTTTCAACGCTTTCAGTAATCTGACGAAAGGGGTGAGCGGCTTCATCATAGAGCTGAGCAAGACGCTGTGCCTGTTCCTGAACTGCTTGATGCCCTGCTTCAAGCCCTTCCCAACGACCCACCTCGTAACCTTTGGCGCGGGCTTGCTTTTCAATGCCTTCAAGCTCTTCGTTGCTGTGGACTTCACGCTCAACGTGTCCCACATCAGGAGCCTGCCAACGGGCGAGATGAGGCTGGTCACTTGCTCGCACCACCTTAGACAAATTCATCACCCCCGGTACCGCCCAGCGTAATTTCACCTTCTTCAGCGAGACGCTGAGCGACCGCTAGAATTTCTTTCTGAGAGTCTTCAACTTCACTGAGGCGCACCGGACCACGAGTTTCGAGGTCCTCCTCCATCATCTCAGCGGCACGCTTGGACATATTGCCAAAAATCTTTTTGCGTACCGGGGTATCGGCACCTTTTAATGCAATAACCAGCACATCGGAGGACACCTCACGCAATAAACGCTGAATGCCTCTATCTTCTACATCGAGTAAATTGTCAAAGACGAACATTAAATCCCGCACTTTATCGCTCATTTCCTGATCGACACCGGCAATCGCCTCTATAAGCTCACCTTCTAGCTCTGCATCGGTATAACTGAGGATATCGGCCGTCGATTGAGGCCCTCCCACCGCCGACGCCTGAGCTAGACTGCCATCACGAAACTGTGTTTCGAGGATTTCATCAAGTTCAGCAAGAGCTGACGGATGAATCGCATCCAGCTGGGAAATTCTAATCACCGCTTCCTTGCGAATTTCCTGGGGCAAGTGTTTGATCACCTCGGCCGATTGTTCACTATCGAGGTAGGCCAGCACAATAGCTATAATTTGTGGATGCTCACCCCGAATCATTGCCGCAACAGCGCGGGATTCCATCCATTTTAGCGATTCTACGCCTTTGGAATCACGCCCCATAATCACGGTATTGATGACGCCTTCAGCCTTTTCCTCACCAAGAGCTTCGCGCAGTACAGTGCGCACAAATTCTTCGTTATCACCACTAAAAGAGGTTGTCTCGCCAAGGGATTCGGTAAATTGACTAATCACCTCTTCAGCCTGTAGGCGAGACACCGGGCGCAGGGTCGCCATCGCCGCACCGATTTTATGTACTTCTTTGGGCGCCATATGCTGAAGTATTTGCGCCGCTGACTGTTCGCCAACACCCAGCAGGAAGACAGCCGCCTTTTCCACCCCTTTCAGGGCTTCTGCTTTATCCGCCATCCTGCACCCAATCACTCATCACACTGGCGGCTCGCTTCGGACTTTGCCCGGCAATATTTTGAGCCAGTTGTACTTGTTGATCGTAGCTATTCACACCTGCCGGCAACTGTGCCGCGCCACCGAGTGAGGCCTGATCGCCGCTCAGTTGTAATTCACCATTGACGGAGCGTCCCGCCGATGTCCCAAACCCAGCAAGACTTTTCATTACTGGTCGCAAAATGCCAAAAATAAGCACTAAAATACCGATACCACCAGCAACTTGCTTGGCGATATCAAGTACCCAAGGCTCCTGCCAAACGGGTATCTCAGCCAGTGGTTCCATCAACTCGGGTTCGAGAAACGAGGCATTCATTAAATTAACACTGTCTCCTCTCTCTTCATTAAAACCAACGGCCTCTTTCACCAACTGGGTTAAACGTTCAATTTCTTCATCGGGCAGGGGGAGGCGTTCGGTTTCACCCGCTTCATTTGTTTGCTGGCGATGATCGAGTAAGACAGCTATCGAGAGTTTCTTAATGCTGCCCGGAGCTTCCTTAATGTGACTAATAACCTTGTCTAACTCATAATTGCGCGTCGCATTTCTTGAAGTTTGCGTTGCTGCACTAGTATTGCTCGAAGCCGCCTCATCAGCACCCGGTGTAGCGAGAGCAGCGGCAGGTTGGTTTGCCTGGGCGCCCGGCACGCCTCCGAAAGCCTTGCTATTATCACTACTGCGCTCTTCTGAAGTTTGCTCGCTGCGCAGCAGCTGATTATTAGGGCCGAAAGTCTCACTGGTGCGCTCGATAGCCGTAAAGTCGACATCGGCAGTCACTTGGGCACGCACTTTGCCAGCACCCATAATAGGCACCAGTAAATCAACAATACGTTGGGAGTAATTTTCCTCAATACTACTGGCGAAAGAGAACTGCTCAGAGCCCATCGCCATGGCCGATGAGCCGCCACTACCCGTCAGCAAATTACCCTGTTGATCGACAACAGTGACCATCTCAGAATCCATACCTGGCACGCTGGAAGCCACTAAATGAATGACTCCGGCAACCTGAGACGGGTTCAATTTACGACCCGGGAAAAGACTCACTAATACAGAAGCACTGGCCCCCTGCTGATTACGTAAAAAGGCCGATTTTTTGGGGATAGCCAAATGCACTCGGGCACCCTTCACACTGTTGAGGGTGGCAATTGAGCGGGATAATTCGCCCTCCAGAGCGCGATTAAAACGCGCTTTTTCAACAAAGTTACTGGTGCCAAAACTCTGCTCCTCGTCGAGCAATTCATATCCAGGACTACTACTTTTAGGCAAGCCCTGACTGGCCAGTTGAATGCGCAGGTTATGTACTTCGCCCGCCGGTACGGCAACCATTGAGCCCTGCATGCGATAGGGCGTATTACCCTGCTCGAGAATCGTCACCACCTGGGCGGCATCTGCACCACTCATACCGTCAAAAAGCGGCACATAATTGGGTTCTTTGGCCCAGGAATAAATACCCACACCCAGAGCGATACTCGCCGCCAGGCCAACCAACAAACCTACCTGTCGAATAATTGGCAAATTACTCATGCCAACAAATTGACCTACCATGTTGTCTGGATTTAACAAAGCCATCTCAGCCTACTCCCTCACACCCATCCGCTATATTAACGATAACCACACCAGTGCTTTTTTTACGATTTTGTCCACCAGCCCAACGCTGCCTATTGAGTGTGTCACACTGGCATATTCATAATGTCTTGATAAGCGGACAACAGTTTATTCCGTACCTGAGTCATCGCCTGAAAGGAAATGCTCGCCTCCTGCAAAGCAACCATAACCTGAGGTAGCTCCACACCTTCATCGCCGCGGGTAAAAGCCTCTTTTAAATCACCAGCCAGGTGGTGCGCGTCGCTGGCTTTATTAATCGACTCGGCAAGCAATTTGCCAAATTCACTACCACCACCGCCCACATTTCCAATACTGGACTCTTCGACCGACTTTGCGGCCGCTTCGAGCGCGCGCATCTGGGATAACACCTGATTGATCGCCACCTGGCTCATTGTTCACTCCTCAATTTGTGCTTGTTTAACGGTGTCTAGTACAAAAACGAGCTATTACTCATGTTCTTACGTGCCGTACATCCCTGGCAGGGCAATACCTTCATCGCGCAACTTAGCCAGCTTATAGCGTAAAGTACGCGGGCTAATACCCAGTCGCTCGGCCGTTTCTTTGCGGCGTCCGTGCTCGGCTTTTAAGGCATCGACAATAATTTGCTGCTCATGGTTACGCAGATCGTTTTCCAATGCCGAGCCATCAACGGGTTCGCTTTTCATCTCAGATGTTGAAGTGGGTGTACCAAGAGGAAGTGTCGCCAAATTGCAAGCCGGATCTTCAAGGTGGATATCTGCCTCCGTCAGCGTAGCGCCAGTGAGCAGTATCATTGCGCGCTGGACAACGTTATGTAATTCGCGAATATTGCCCGGCCAGGCATAATCGTGCAGAATTTGTTCGGCCTCTGGAGAGAGATTCACTACTTGCCCTTCGCCATTCTGTTCATCCACAAAGCGGCGCACTAGCGGTAGGATATCGCCGCGCCGTTCACGCAGAGGCGCGAGGGCAATAGGAAAAACATTCAAGCGATAGAAAAGATCTTCACGAAATCGTCCGGCACTCACCTCATTGCGTAAATCACGGTTGGTGGTTGCCAGCACACGCACATCAAGGTCTATGGTGCTCTTGCCACCAAGACGCTCAACTTCTTTCTCTTGCAGGACGCGAAGTAATTTGGCTTGCAGGGCAATATCCATTTCTGAAATTTCATCGAGTAACAGTGTGCCGCCCTGAGCTTGCTCAAATTTACCGGCACGCGCCTGATGAGCACCGGTAAAAGCCCCCTTTTCATAGCCAAAAAGAATGGATTCAAGCATGGTTTCAGGCAGCGCTGCACAGTTAATCGCCACAAAAGGGGCATCACTACGAGCAGAGTTATCATGAATAAAACGTGCCAACACCTCCTTACCCGTGCCCGACTCACCACTCAACATGACGGTGGCATCAGATGCGGCAACCCGCCGTGCCAAATCAACAACCTGCTGTGCCCGAGGGTCCTCAGCAATCATTTCATTTGAACCGGTAGTCTTTTTAACCACTGCAAAGCGACTAACCATTTCAATTAATACTTCAGCTTCAAAAGGCTTGGTTAAATAGTCAGCGGCACCATCGCGCATTGCCTCTACAGCTTTTTCAACACAACCAAATGCCGTCATTAGCACCACCGGCAAGCTCGGCCAGATAGCTTTAATATTCTGTAGCAAGGTGTGTCCATCCATTGCCGCCATCTGCACATCACTAACCACCAGGTCGACCAATTGGCGGTGCAACAGGGCCAAAGCCTCGATGCCATCGCTGGCAAAGACCACGTTGTAACCAGCAAATTTAAGAGTGTCACAGAGTGCTTCGCGCAGTAGGTCATCATCTTCGACAACCAAAATGGTTAAACCCAATTCACTCATTACAAACCTCCACGACATGCTCCATAGACCGCTCTAAGGTCTTTCCCTCACAGCCCAACCCTTTCTCCACTGAATCTAGAGCAGCTGGGCCATCGAAAAGAGGTATTTGCGTACTTTCTTGACCCGTCAATTCAGTCACAACTTGCTCATTGCTGGCGCTTAACAGCGGTAATTGCAAACAAAATACAGTAGCTCCATCGACTCGGGTATCGAGTCTAATTTTGCCACCGTGACTACGTACGGTCATCGCCACCACAGCCAAACCCAAGCCCGTACCTTTTACCCGCGTCGTAAAAAAGGGATCAAAAATACGCTCTCGAATATCAATGTCTACACCTGGACCGTTATCAGCAATTTCTATCTCCAGCACCTGCGCCACCGTGCGTATTTTAATATCGAGGCGAAGGCTTTTATCGGAAACATCAATCGCGTTATTGACCACGTTAAGCACCGCACCTAGCAACTCATCGCGGTCCCCCTCAAGCATAATTTGGTCACTAGCGGGCGCAACCACATCAGTTCGCAGTACCCCTCCCGCCTTATTAACCAGCGGCTCAGTCAACGCTAACAACTCTGCAACGAAAGCTCGCAGTTCGATGGTTTCAAAAACCACTGGCCCACCGCGCACAAAGGTGAGCATGCTGTTTACTAGCCCTTCCATGTGACGCAGACTATCGACCACTTTGGCAGACACTCGCTCACGTTCACTATCACTTGACAAGGGCCGAGCGAGATGGGAAACATAAAGCAGTGCGGCGCTCAAAGGAGTACGGATTTGGTGGGCTAAACGAGCCGCCATTTCACCCAAGGCAGATAATCGTTTATCACGACTAAGGGTTTCCTGCAGGTCGTGTAAGCGCGTCGTATCGGTGAGCAGAATTAGTTCTTCATTGGCATCACTCAAGGGTTGGCGACTGACTGAGAGGCGGCGACCATTGTTAAGCAGGAGCTCGGTACCATTCTCACCAGTGCTAGCATCACGGCTAGCCTGTGCAATGAGTAGAGGCCAGGCCTTACCCAACAGAGATTGTGTTGTATCGAGAGCACGGACGGCGCGAATTTCACCACCCTCAACCTGCTGAAAAAATGTTTCAGCGGCCGCATTGGCCTGGCTAATAACGCCACTACCGTCGACAACGACAACACCACCGGGCAACTCGCGCATTAGCAGAGCGAGGCGATTCGCCAGGCGCTCTTTCTCTGCCAACTCCTGTAAACGCTGAGAGCGCGCTTCAGCCAATTCCTGAGTCAAGGTGCTCACTCTCACCTGCAGCACACGATAGCTGGTATCGAGCTCTTCAGAAACCCGATTAAAGGTTTCGAACACCTTTTCCAGTTGTTCTGTGGTTTGTGCTACCTGTGTCATCGCTGTCCTGCCCTGCTGATTTACGGTGCAAATTAAGATACCGTAAAGACATTAAGCAACAACTATGCCTAGAATAAAAAAATAGAATTTTCAATAGGTTACATTAATACTGACCTATAGCGTCAAAATCCCGACACAGTGTCAGCACGAGAGATGTCAAACTTACGGATCTTCTCCACCAGTGTTGTGCGCTGTAATTTGAGAAGTTTTGCTGCCCGCGCCACCACCCAGTCACTATCATCGAGAGCCTGTCGAATCAAATCTTCCTCGACCTGGCGTAAATAGTCTTTTAGGTCGAGTCCCTCCCCACCCAATAGCACACTGGGAGACGCCAGCGGAAGACTTCTCTCCTCGACGCCAAGATTAGCCAACATGGCTTCCTCTGCTGCCTCGTTATCTATCACTTCGGCTACCCAATCGACATTACTGCGATATTTATCGGGCAAATCTTTGGCGCGCACTTGTTGACCCGGATAGAGAATATTTAAACGCTCCACTAAGTTGGCAAGCTCACGTACATTACCTGGCCAAGCGTAAGTGGCCAATGCTGCCAGAGCACAATCACTCAATTGAGCAACGCGCTGCCCGCCCTGGTGCAGACGCTCAGTAGTGTATTTAACTAGCAACGGGATATCGTCGCTACGCTCACGTAAAGGGGGGACTTCTATGGGGAAAACATTGAGACGGTAAAATAGGTCAAGGCGAAAGAATCCTTCAGCAACGCGATGCTCAAGATTGTGATGAGTCGCAGCAACGACCCGAACATCAGAGTGGAAAGTCTTGTTCCCACCCACACGTTCAAAGGACTTCTCCTGCAAAACGCGTAGCAGTTTTACCTGCATTTCCAGCGACATATCACCAATTTCATCGAGAAAAAGCGTGCCGCCCTCAGCCAGTTCAAAACGCCCCTGCCGAGCGGTAATAGCCCCGGTAAAGGCGCCCTTTTCATGGCCGAATAATTCCGACTCCAATAAGTCCGGCGGTATAGCACCACAATTGACCGGCACAAAAGGGCGTTTGGCCCGCAGGGATTGGCGATGCAAGGTTTGGGCGACAACCTCCTTACCCGTGCCCGATTCTCCGAGAATCAATACAGAGGCATCACTATGAGCAACTTGTTCTATCAAACGTCTGACCTGCTGCATATCTCGGTTATCGCCTACCAAACGGTGATGGCTGAGTGGACCTTCAGCTCTGGCGCAGGAGGGGGTTTCGCGCTTATTATTTTGATCAAACGACACAATTATTCCTTAAATTCTTAGTCACGGTCACCACTTCTATTAGGCGGCTCCAGTTTGACGCTGGGCAATGCTACGGCGATGCCGTCTAAATATAAATTTCTCTAGATCATCCTGCAGAGCCGAATTTAACCCTGCAAAACTTACCTGCACCCACTGACGCTCATTGCTCGACCCCTTGTGTGAATCAAAAACCACCGCCAAACCATGAAACTTTAACGGCGATGGCAGGTCACCGCGTAGGTAAACATCAATACAAACATGGGCTCCAGAAGGCGGGGGGTCGTCTGCAAACCACTCGATACCCGTATGCCCAAGCCTGACTTTCGTCGGCGCAGGCAAGGTGCGCTGGTTTGCCAACAACTCACCAGCTATTTCAAGCAAGAGGTTTAGCTTAAGATCGAGACGCTGCAACTCTGCGGTAGTTTGGGGAAGCTCCTCTCCGACCTCAGGGGCAGCCTCGCTCAAAGCTGCCAAAGCTTTAAGAAAGCGGCTATTACCTTCGTTGATCGTCACTAACTCATTATCAGAGGGCAAGCCATCCACAACCTGCCAAACAAGAGAAATATTGCTCTCGTAATACAAGCCCTGAAAGAAAGAATCTCTATTCTCCATATCGCTATTAAGCTCCCTTCCCGCAGACAGTAAAGTGCATGAGTTAAGGCGAGTTATCTTATTAGTCTTTTATCGATTAAAACTTGAAAGGCTATTTTTACGCCAGATCAAGTCCAGCGTCAAAAAACCAGCACTCAGCCCTAAGAATGGGCCGGATATGTTTTTTTTGCAATAGGAAAAAGATTAACTTATTACACTAAAACACCAACATTTAAAGTAAGTGTCTGTGCTTTGCACTGCAGTTTGGCATGAACACTGGGTCAAACCTTAAAAGGCCAGACACAAGCCATGTCCGTAAGAACAAAAGAACCACGGTATCAGGGCTTTAGATACCGGAAAGAATAGAGGACAACAAGACTAATAATTAGTCTTGTTTACTAACACTTTGATAAGCACTCGCAGCGCTGCGCCCACTTTTCAAGGCGGCAAACTGTTGAGCACTTTCGCTACGAGCCCTTTGTACCATACCGGTTAACTGGTCATTGAGCTGCATCAAAGTTTGCAAGGAATCATTGACGCCTTCGGCTTCGTCTGCCGCAACCGGCTCTTTGAGACCTGCCATCATGCCCTCACGGCGCTGCTTTTCAAGTTCGACAATTCCTTCCCAATCACCACGCTCAGCTGTTTCAAGCATATTTTTCGACAGAGCAATGGCATCCTGCAACTGTTGCTGACGCTGGGCACCAACTACTGGCAAATCATTCATCAGCCCGCCTCACTGTGTCTTGATGGCGCTTTTTTATATTCATCTGGCATAGCATTCCAGCCCTGGCCAATCTCGCCTAATAAACTAGCGACTTCCTCCAACGCTCCGATACTGTTCTCCACATTGGCACTCAAGAGACGGCTTTCCATATAGTCATAAAGGTCTTTCAAGTTTTGCGCAACTTCACCGCCGACACTCATATCCAGAGAAGAACGTAGATTGTCGATAATATCGATTGCACGGCCAATCTTCTCTCCTTTCAAGGCCGTTTCCCCGCGCTCGAGAGCACCACGAGCCACGGCAATATTATCGAGCGCACCCCGGAACAGCATCGAAATCAGCATATGGGGACTGGCCTCATTGACAGCACTGTGGGATTGCACTTTTCGGTACTGGTTTATACTCATTTCTTTGCCCTCAACATCGTATGCTTTACACGACAGCTATTTAAACTCATCACTTATCATTACCAAAAAATGTTGGCAAGTTGGCCAACTGTGTCGTCAAAAAGTTGCTGGTATTATTCAAACTCGACAGTAATGCATCGAGGTTACCAAACTGTAACCGATAACGCGCCTCCAGCGCCTCAATGCGCCTATCCAGTGCCACGCCGTCTTCATCAAGCTTATCAATTCTGTCTTGCAAACCGTCGAGACGCACTTCGAGAATATTATCAACACCGAGAAAATTATCGAGCAAACTATCAAGCCCATCAGCCAGCCCCCGAGTAAAATTAACTGAACCTAACGCCCCCGTGCCGGCGGCGGTTATCAACAAAGCCAGCCCCTCGGCATCGGAACCTGCAGCGCCCGTCAAACGCTGGCCCACCCCCGTGGCACTCACGCCGCCAATCGTTCCTTCAACATCAACCCCATCGATGCCCGTTGAAAGACTAAAACCCAGGGTCGAGGCCGTATCCGTATCAACTGCTGTAATTTCCACTTGCGAATCAGAACCATAACGCTCGGAGGTGATGGAGAAGGTACCGGTACCACTGTCAAAACTCACAATAACGGTAATTCCGCCAGCTTTAAAAGTGTCATCACCGTTAATCTTGGTTTGCAGCTCCTCAGCCAGAGCTTCGCCATTGGCATAAGTTGCCTGGCTGAGTGTGATTTCACTGCTTTGGACACCATTTACTTTCAGCGTAAAGTTGTCATTCAGACTGGTAATATCCATAGAGGCGAGAAAACCCGACGAGGCCGTCGCCGTATTGACACCCTGGGTCGCCAGCTGGGATATTTCAAGAGCATAATTGCCAATCGCAGTGTTGCTACTCGAAGAGACATAGTTCACGCCACTGGCACTAGGCACCCCTTGAGCTGCAAACAATGCCGACAAAGCATCAAAATCTTCCGCCATCACTTTATCAAGATTGGCCTGATTCAATACCAACTTGCCATCGCCATCCGTAGTAATACCAATACTAGCCAGAGTGTTATAAGGACCCACGCCGCTGATGGCAGTATTTAACTCGCTACGCAAGCGACCACTAATACCACGTAACGTCGCGTCACCTAGCAACAAGCCGGCTTCTTTAGTCGCTGGGTCGTAGCTAGAAAGCGCATTAGTGGTCTCAATTAAGCCGTTATAGGCGGAAATAAAACTGTTTAGCGCGCCTTTAATCGAAGCCGAATTTCTGGAAACACTGACCTCCACCGGCACACCAAAGGTTTCTGCTTTCAATGTTAAGTCTAAACCATTAATGACACTGCTAACCGTGTTTGAAGCACTTGTCACAGGCAAACCATTAACGGTCAGATTAGCATCCTGTGCCGCCACTGTTTGGCTCAAACTCGTCGTAGAGGCATTGAAAGCTAAAGCAGACAAACCTGCCAAACCTGATTCCGTCACGAAAATTTCAAGACTATTATTGGCACCGGTGTCCTCGGAGGCAAATAATAGTCGGAAGCCACTCCCATCATTAATAATAGACGCATTAACGCCAATGTCGGCATCGTTTACGGCATCACGTATTCCTGCCAAAGTGTTATTGGTGCTGTCTATCGTTATGGTGCTCGCAGCCTTATCCGCGTTCAAAGTGAAGTTATTGTACGACTCGGGCCCGGGATCTGGGCCGGTATAGTCTGTGGTGCCAAAACGAAAGCTCAGAGTACCTTCACCCACTAAATCGGTAGTCGTTGAGTAGCTGCCAGAAGCGAGTGAGTGGGCTTTGGCCAGACTGTTAACTTCTACGGAATAGGAACCTGCAGCTGCAGCGCTACCGGCACTCACCGCCAACACATCACTGTCGCTTACGGAGGCATTACGCCCGTTATAGGTCGACAAACTTTGCAATGAACTCAAAGAAGACTGAAAGCCTGACAAAGCACCTTTCAAAGCACCAAAAGCAGATATTTGGCCCTGATACTCTGCAGCTTTTGCAACCAGGCGATTTTCGGTCGGCGAACGTTCGGCGGCAACCAACTGGGTTACCAGACCCTCGATATCGAGTCCCGAACCAATGCCGCTCGATGTAATTGCCATTTTATTCGCCTATTAATTTAATTAGCTGAGCTATCTCACTTAGTCCACACTTGCGAGCTTATCTGCTGGCTATACACGTCACCCAGTTACGTTATTTAAGTGCTTCACATACAGCACTGGTTGAAACATAAAAACCAGCTCGTACTCCTATGTCGACCCAATCGAAGAAAACTTTAGCCTAATGTTCCCCTCTTTGCAGTAAACATAGCGCAGTAAACATACCAAGCTCTGCACAAAACATACCAAATCAAAAAGAAACAAATACACCTGAAATAAATAGTACAAACCAGCTATTGGGGCTGGTTCTCTGTGAACCGCTATTGGAATGAAATGAGAAAACACGTGCCTGCACGGTAGTCAAGTGGCAAAGAAGCGCCATAATGCGGCAAAAGCCTGCCAAGAATAGTAAAATTGCAGCAAGAGGAACAACAGCGAAACTGCGTAAAAACAAGATTATAAACCGCGGCACGCTACTGTTAGGCTAAGCTTTACTACTTACCAGTAGACCAGGCTGCAAACCCTCTGCACTGCTCAGAGTTTCTTCCAGACGTGCTGCTATAGCCAAAAAATCCTCACTGGGAATAGCTCGTATTTTCTCTCCTGATTCCTTGTTACTGACTGTAATCACGGTACGGCCGGTTTCCTCATGTAAGGAAAACGCAATCGAGGTTTGAGATAAACCATTCAACTTGCGCAGGGTATCCTCAATCCGACTTTGGTT
The DNA here is from genome assembly GCA_029212965.1 of Porticoccaceae bacterium. GTDB lineage: Bacteria > Pseudomonadota > Gammaproteobacteria > Pseudomonadales > Porticoccaceae > Reddybacter. The sequence goes on along the minus strand of JARGOV010000008.1, from coordinate 62,109 downwards.
GTTCCCAGTGTCGTCAGCTGGAACGGCAGTTTGCCCTGGCGATAGCATATCTGCTTCAACAGAGGTCTCTTGCTCAGCCTTTGCAAGTAGATTAGCGGCTGCAGACTTTGGACCTTGGCTGGCACTTTCAGCCACTACGGCAACATTTGAACCCTGTCGGGGTTTATGACCCGACGAAGCTGCTGATGTTAGGTTACTTGTATCCATAATATTCACCTTGTTCAAAACAGAACACGCCACCACAAAAACCGACACTGCCAAAAACAGTGTCGGTTACTTGCCTAATGGCGATAAGCCTTGAAGCTCATATCACTCTCTTTTTCTTATTGCAGTAAGGCGAGTGCGTTTTGTGGCAAAGAATTGGCCTGGGCCAATATCGACACACCGGCCTGTTGCAAAATTTGCGCTCGCGTGAGCTGAGCAGTTTCAGCGGCAAAGTCAGCGTCGCGAATCCGGCTGCGCGACGCAGTCAGGTTTTCACTGGCAGTTTGAATACTTGATACCACCGAGTCAAAGCGGTTTTGAATCGCACCCAGTTGAGCGCGGCTGCCGTTAACCGAGGTCAGCGCAGCATCCACCGAGGCAAGGGCTGCGTTGGCGCCGGCTACAGTAGAAATATCGGTTGCCGCAATGGTGGTACCTGCTAATGCTGCGGCAAACGTACCTGCTGACAATCCCGCATTGCCAGGCGCATTACCGGCAATTACTAAATCAGCTCCAGCAGAGGTTATCGCAACGGTTCCACGGTAGGTTTCGGTAGCTGCAGTAGCGCTTCCATCAACCACTAGACCTTCGGTAGCGTCAGAATCAGCCCCCCCTTCAAGTAGCGCAATATTACTACCATCCGCTTTAGTGATGGACAAAGTAGTACCTGTTCCCGAAGCTGTGTAACCGTCAAGGGCATTGATCAGCGCACCAACCTCGGCTGCCGTAATGGTGCCATCTGCACCATCAGTAGTGAAATCTAAAGCTGTACCATCTATGGACAAAGTATATGTTGGTGCCACAGCGGTTACCGCTTGTGTACCGTTGGTTGTCGTTACTGTGTTAGCAAAACCTGGATCAGTAGTCGCGTACCCGACTGCTGCCTCAGTGGTACTGAATTCGATACCATCGACGCGCTGCACGGTTAAGTTGCCTGCAGTAATTGCAGCAGTAATTGTCCCTGACGCACCTAAATCAAGGCTATACCCACTCACTGTACCCGTGCCGTCAGCAGCAAAACCTGCTGCCACAAAACCCGCCGCCAGATTAGCGGCGGAATCACTACCGTCATTTGCATCATCAGGTGTAGACGTTATAGCCAGTGAATCCGAGCCGCCATCCCCACTATTGTCAAAGGTAATACTAAAGGTATTCGTGGCATCGTCATCCACACCAACGGTGAAAGCACCTAAAGCAACCGATGATGTCACTGCAGGCGCACTCGCCGTACCCACCACATTAGCAAACGTAATAGCAGTTTGCTCATTGGTAGCGGTAGCAGAAACACTGGAGCTTGTAGCACCAATAGCTGTTGCGATAGCTGCGGCATCTTGTGCTACGGCACCAACATCAGTGCCATTGATGGTAAGGTCGCCTGCAGTTAAAGCCCCCGTCAAAGTACCACCTGTTTGCGTCACCGTAAGGGCCTGGCCCAATGCTGTGGTACGCGCATTGGCAATGGAAGAGATGGTCACCGTTTCACCTGCGTTGGCTCCCACCTGAAACTGCTGAGCCGAGAAAGAGCCATCGAGTAACTTAACGCCGTTAAAAGCACTGGTTGATGAAACGCGGTCAATTTCAGAAATCAATTCTGAAACTTCGGCCTGCAGTGCTACCCGGTCAGACGCTGAGTTAGTGGCGTTGGCCGACTGTACCGACAATTCGCGAATACGTTGCAGGTTATTAGTAATAGCAGAAAGGTCACCCTCTGCGGTTTGCGCCAAAGAGATAGCATCGTTGGCGTTTCGAGCAGCCTGATTGAGACCACGAATTTGAGTAGTAAAGCGCTCGGAAATCGCCAAACCAGCCGCATCATCTTTCGCACTGTTAATACGCAAGCCTGAAGACAAACGTTGCAGGGATATGCTCAAGTCATTCTGTGATGTATTGAGATTTCGCTGAGCGGTGAGCGATGGAATATTACTATTAATAAACTGAGGCATTTTTTAACTCCTGCGCAAGCTTATGCTTGCTTGTCTTGTTGACTTATGTATTTTGCCAAATACGGCAGCACCTTCCCGGTTTAACACTTACTCTCACTTTGTGTGAATGGCTTGTTGCCAAAACCTGAGTAAATGCTGCCTCCGCAATAGTTATCGACAGCGGCGGGAGAATCTTTAGGACTTTTTGGAGAAATATCGCAAGACGAGGGGTTTTGTGACGTAGTTCAGGTTTAAGGCGCGTTAAAACCTAGAAAAATCGGCAACAACTTCTGAACTCTAACAAATACAGGAAACTAACGTTTTAGCACCTCAGCTAGCAGGCGCCAAGGAGTATAAAATCACAGGAAGTCAAACAACGAAAGTCCCTGTACTTCGATAAACACTTTTTGCGCGGCCTCCAACGACGTCGACTGAGCGCTGAGACGACTAATCGCTTCAGCCAAGTCGAGGTCCTGCACTTGTGAAACGGCATCTTTCATACGCAGCAAAAAGTCTTCATTAACCTCGGCCTGGGTATCGAGGTTATTCAAACGCGAGCCAATGTTGGCGCGAATGCGTAAAAAATTATCCAGCGCCTGGTCAATATCATTCAACCCTTCGCCCATGTCGTTATGAAAACGGGCCGTATCGGCAGGCTCCGTGGAAGGCGCTTCTAAAGCGGCAAGAATTTTATTGAGGGTAGTAAATACATCCTGATTCACTGCGGGGCCAACCGTGAAGCTGTCACCATTGGCAGGTGTGCCGTCAAGCACAGTAACAGCTCCATTAAAGCTAATGGACTCACCGCTGACATAGTTACCAGAGGTCACCAGCGCAGCGGACGAGTCGCGCACTTCATAGGTGATGGGGTCAGTAGGGGTGAGCTGAATGAAATTGAGGGAGTAGGTATCACTCACCAAACTGCCGTTTTGGCTCAGTGATTGGACTATTCCTGTGCCAGTGTTAGAGCTGGCATTGTCCACACTTAACGTGCCATTGCCGTTTTTAATTAACTGAAAAACATCAACCCCGGAATCGTTGATAGGTACTTGTGACGAGGAGCCCACTTGAATGCGCCGCTGGCCCTGGTCACCGTTATACACCACGTTACCACCGCTCATGCTAAAAGGCCGGATATCAGTTTGAAAGCCAGCAAAAAGATAATCACCACTGGCATTGCGCGTATTGGCTAGAGCAAGCAGCTCATCACGCTGAGTGCGCACCTCGATGGCAATACTTTGGCGGCTGCTTTCCGACTGGGTGTCATTATTGGCCTGAATCATTAACTCACGTATCCGTTGCAGGACATTTTGCGCTCCGATCATCGCATTTTCTTCGAGTGATAGTTCAGTGCGGCCAACCAGGGCGTTGCGCAGGTGCTGCTCGGCGGTGGCAATTTTCTCTTCAATGTCGAGAACTTTTACCGCCCCCGAGGGGTCATCGGAGGGAGTTTGTATACGCTTGCCGCTGGCGATTTCAGCCTGAGTACGCAACAGCCCTTCCTGCTGACTGAGAATAGCGTTAACACCCTGACGGAAAATTTGCATCGTTGAAATTGTCATAGCTTACTCACACCGCGCTCACTTGGGGGCTTAACGCCGCGTAGCCCCAATAAGGGTTTGAAATAGCGTATCGGCAATGGCCACTAGCTGAGCTGCGGCTTGATAGGCTTGTTGCAGTCGCACCAGCTCCGCCGCTTCCTCCTCGAGGTTAACACCCGACACCCGGTCACGGGCGGTAACGGCGTTATTCATTAAACTGTCTTCGGCCTGCAAGTTGGCCTGGGCCTGGCGTGTAACAACACCGACACCACCAACCATGCCACTGTAGGCCTCACCGAAAGTTATCGTACTGCCTTCGACTAGTCGCTGACTTTGCATCGCCCCCAACAACAAAGCATTGCGGTTGTCGCCAGGCGCCCCTGAGCTAGCCGACAGGGTAAAAGCATCGCCATTATTGGGAATACCACTAAGTGTAAAGCTCAAACCGCCGGAACCAGCAAAGGTAAAGGTTTTACCACCGCTTTCGGTAGCCGGGTCAAAAGCAAGGGTGCCACCCGGCCCACCTACCACATCAAATCCCGGCACACCTGCACCCAGCGCATCCGGGTTGAAGCTAAGTGTTATATCCCCAGCCAAAGGCAGTCCCCCGGTTGAGCTGAGGCTAAGTGCGCTCATGGAAGCCGAACCACTATTACTTAAAGCCTGAGAAGAAACCACCGGAGCAGCAGCAGCAAACTGTTCAGGCGCCGACAGCTGGAGGCCAAATTGCCCGGCAGCACCGTGCACTGGGCGCAATAAAAAACTATCTCCCGCTGCCGGTGTACCGCCAACGCTCACCGTCAGACCATCGAGGGCAAAGTTGCCCGCAGCATCACTGAAGAAGGCGCCGTCAGAAGTTCGCGTTAGCCCCCACTCGGTACCGTCGTACACCAACAGATAATCAGTGGCTTCAAGATCGGAGGTATTGTCGATAGTCAGGCTGGCGGTCGCCGCTGGTACTGTCGTGCTATTGCCAGCCGAGGCGATAACAGCTGGCGAAAGGGTGCTAAAAAAGTCACCACCAAGCTGGCCGTTTAAATCCATACCCAGGTGATGCTGAGTATTGAAAAGATCTGTCATAGCGACAGCGACACGGCCCAATTCAGATACAGCTGGATCGAAGACTCGTGATCGGAAATCGAGCACTCCCTGTAATTCGCCACCGCTAATTTGCGGCGAAATGATTTGCTGAAACCCGCCCGGTTGCAAAACGCCGATTTCAAGACGGTTAGGATAGACAGGGTTGCCGACAACCTGTAGTTGCTGCGCTTTACCACCTACCACCAACGGCTGCCCTTTACCGACAAACACATTGACCGCACCGTCGTTCTGCTCGATGCTGATAATGCCGACCTTACTAGACAACTGCATCAGTAGGGCATCGCGCTGATCGAGTAAATCGTTGGGCTCGCCACCAGTACTTAAAGCAAAAACAATATCAGCATTAAGGTCGGCAATATTAGTTGTCAGGTCGTTAATTTCACTCACCGACGAACTAATTCGGTTGTTTGCATCACGCTCAAAGCCTTGCATGCTTTCATTGAGTTGGGTAAAGCGATCGGTAAGAATCTTCGCATCCGATAACAAAACTTGTCGTGCGGATATACTGCTCGGGTCATTGGCAACATCCTGCACTGAGTTAAAGAAACCTTCGAGGGCTGAGGCAAGGCCGTTATTACTGTCACCCACCAAACTATCAAGCCCCGAGGCCAATGATTCAAACGTACTTGCCATGCCAAGTTTACTGCCCCGAGTACGCAGTTCGTCGACAACAAAACTGTCATAGGCGCGACGCACTGCACCAATTTCAACACCACTGCCAGAAAAGAAGTCCCCGGCCCGCTGGGAGGGCAACGTCGCGAAATCGGTGACCTGGCGGCTATAGCCTTCGGTATTCACATTCGCAATATTGTGCCCAGTGGTTCTCAGGGCCTGTTGAATGGCCTCTAAACCCGATGATGCGATACCTAATAAGTCGGCCATGGCTTAACTCCTGTCTCCGTGGTTTGTTAAACCCTTCGCCAATATATTGGTTTCATTGCGATCGAGCCGCTGCTTCACCGCGAGAATTTTTTCCGCATAAGCAGGGTCCGTGGCATAACCACTGTGTTGAAGAGCCTCGACATAACCTTTGTCATCACTCGCGTTCAAGGCCTCGCTGTAACGAGGCTGTTCACTGATAAAACTGACATAATCATCAAAAGACTGCTGTAGCGAGGCGTAAGCACGAAAATCAGCTCGCTCACGTTGTGCTATGCCATCGCGATATTCGAGGGTTGCGGTACTGGCTTTATCTCCCTCCCAGTTCGCATTCACTTTGATACCAAAAAGATTGAAACTACTCCCCCCTTCATTGCGCGGCATTACTTTCTGCCCCCAACCGGTTTCCAGAGCCGCTTGGGCGATGAGCAAGTTTTCACTCACACCAAGTTTTTTTGCGGCACGCTGGGCGTAAGGGCGTAGCTCATCGGCAAAGGCTTCGGGGCTCACAGGCGCCCAGTCTTCAGCCCCCAACGAGCTAACTGGTTTTTCATTTGCAGGATTGAGCAGCTGTGAATTTATGTGATGTGGCTCGATAGCGAGGGGACGATTAGCCGAGGACAGGGCAACAAAGGGAGAACGTTCCGTAGCATGGTCCGCCGGCACACCCCTTTGCATTCCACTCATTTGACGCTCAATGACATGAGCGAGGCCAATGCCTTTGCCGTTGGCGATATTGAGGGATATTTGCTGGTCGAACATGCCCTCGTAAAAGTCAGAGGTCTCGCTGTCAAACAGTCCTCCTTCAGGTACAGTGTCACGCATGGCCTTAAGCATCATCTGTACAAAGACCGATTCAAACTGTTTAGCAGCACCTGACAGAGCTTCGCTATCACCACTGCGGGCCTGGGCACGCATTTGCTCAAAGCCCTGAAAGCTGTGATAAACCTGCTGAGCGGCAACGGGTGAATTAGTTAGTGATTGCATGGCCATGACTTGCCCCTAGATCACGATCAAGTCGGCGCGCAGGGCACCTGCTTGTTTGAGCGCTTCAAGAATCGACACCATGTCACCGGGAGCTGCGCCAACGTTATTGACGGCTCTAACCAGATCTTGTAACGAAACACCCGAGCTAAGCACAAACATAGGGTTATTCTCCTGAGTGATAGCCACTCCGGAATTCGGCGTTACCACCGTATCGCCACGGCGGGCAAAAGCTTCTGGTTGGCTAACATCGAAGGATTCTGACACCGAAACGGTAAGACTGCCGTGGGCCACTGCAACGGGGGTTACTCGCACATGACTACCAATAACAATGGTGCCAGTGCGAGCGTTGACGATGACCCGCGCAGCGCCCTCGCCTGGTTCAACCTCAATGCTCTGTAGCATGGCAAGGAAAGCAACTTTTTGACCCTGATTCACTGGCGCCTGTACTTGAACAGATGAACTATCGACCGGCAACGCACTGCCAGCGCCAACAACGGCATTAATTTTCTCAGCGACACGCATCGCCGTGGTGAAGTCGGGGGTATTTAAATTAAGCACAATCGGTCCACCCTGGGAAAAAGGAGTCGGCACCTCTCGCTCAACGGTTGCGCCATTGGGAATACGCCCAACACTGGGTATATTGACGGTAACACTGGTGCCATCACCACCTTCAGCACCAAGGCCTCCAACGACCATATTACCCTGCGCAATGGCGTAAGTTTGACCATCGGCACCTTTCAAGGGCGCCATCAATAAACTGCCACCACGCAGACTTTTGGCATTGGCAATGGAGGACACGGTGATGTCAATAGTCTGACCCGGCTTGGCAAAGGGGGGCAACTCAGCATGTATCATCACAGCCGCAACATTTTTCAGTGAAGGGTTAACACCTGGCGGCACAACAACACCAAATTTGGACAGCATGCTTTTTAAGCTCTGCACGGTAAAAGGTGCTGAGTTGGTCGAATCACCGCTACCATCGAGACCAATGACCAACCCATACCCCACCAGATGGTTAGAGCGCACACCGGCAATGGAAGTAATATCTTTGATACGGTCTGCAGCAACGGGCAGCGCCATACAGAGCAAGAGCACAGCCATAAAGCAAGTTGTACCCAACCGCTTAATACTTGGCATACATTCGAATCGCTGCAACATAACCATTATTTTCTCCTGCTTACCACGGCGACTATCAAAAGGTGTCGTTCAAAAGAGGTATCGCTTAAAAGGGCCAAAGTGGGCTCATAAAGAAACGCACCATCCAGCCAGTGACATTCGACTCACTGAGAGCACCTTTACCCCCGTAAGAAATCTTTGCATTGGCGACATGAGTGGACAGCACGGTGTTGTTTGAGCTGACGTCTGAGGGTCGAACAATACCTTTGATGCGAATAAACTCACCGCCCTGATTGATTTGTATCCACTTTTCGCCCTGCACCACCAGGTTACTATTGGGCAACACCTGCGCAACAGTAACCGCAATACTACCGCTGAGGTGGTTGCTCTGATTACTTTTGCCCTCACCTTCAAACTCAGAACTTGAATCGATGCCAAGACCGAGATCATCAAGTACCTCACCAAACAAAGTCGGGGCCGCCATTGAGGTTTTACTGTCTTTGTCGATTTCCGTTTTACTGGTTTTCGCGGCATCAGTTTGCTCAACCAGTAAAACCTGAATAATGTCCCCCACTCGACTCGCGCGCTGGTCTTCGAATAAAACCATGTCATACCCAGCCTGGTAGAGACTGCCGGTATTCTGCACTGGGGGCACCATGGCTATGGGCGCAACACTCTCGTAGCCCGGCTCGCTCTGTTGCGGCATTACCGTACAAGCGTTAAGCCCAATTACGATAGCTAGCACACAAAGAGGCTTTCGGTGCTTTAGCAATAATGTTTTCATCATTCAAATCCGCCCCGCTTTAATCAGCGTTAGAGGTTGTTACTGATGTATTGCAGCATTTGGTCAGTGGTAGAAATCGCTTTGGAGTTCATCTCGTAGGCACGCTGGGTTTCAATCATCGACACGAGCTCCTCTACCACATTGACATTCGAGCTCTCGATATAACCTTGCATAATAGAACCCAAGCCATTGAGTCCAGGATTGCCGGTTTGCGGATTACCGCTAGAGCCAGACTCCAGAAAAAGGTTCTTGCCGATGGCCTGCAGGCCGGCCGGGTTGACAAAATCGGCCAGCTGCAAAGTGCCAACCTGAGAGGGCGTCGTATCGCCCTGGGCCAATACAGAGACGATACCGTCGGAACCAATGGAGACTGATTGGGCATCCTGAGGGACCGTGATTGATGGCTCGACCGGATAACCATTAGAGCTGACCAGTTGTCCGTCCGAATCCAGTGCAAATGAACCATCACGGGTATAAGAGATAGTCCCGTCTGGCAGCAGGATCTGTATAAACCCCTTGCCATCAATCGCCACATCAAGGGGGTTTTCGGTGGTCTCTAAATTACCCTGTGTAAACAGTTTTTCGGTAGCGACCACCCGCACGCCCGTGCCCTGCATTAAACCCGAGGGCAGTTCAGTGTCTTGCGATGACTGAGCCCCGACCTGCCGTAAATTTTGATAAAGCAGGTCTTCAAAAACTGCTCGGCCCCGCTTATAACCTGCCGTACTGACATTGGCGAGATTATTTGAAATAGTCGCCATACGGGTTTGCTGTGCGTCTAACCCGGTCTTTGCTATCCACAGTGATTCTTGCATTCTATTTCCCCAATGGCGTATTCATTGAATCGTCAATCGTCTGGTGAATCATCAATTCATTTTCATTAATGCCGCCGAAGCACGATCATTATCGGCGGCGGTTTTCATCATTTTGATCTGAGTTTCATAGCTTCTCTGTAGTTCTATCATCTTCACCATGGTAGAAATGGTGTTGACGTTGCTGGCCTCCAGGGCACCCGAGATCAATGAAACATTGGCATCTTCTTGAGCAGTAGCCCCCTCTTTGAGACGCAGCAGGCCATCCTGACTCTTATATAGATTCTCAGCATCGAGGCTAACCAGTTTGATGCGCCCCACCACGGCAACGGTATCGGGGCCCTGCCCGAGAGGCTGAATGGAGATAGTGCCATCGGCGGCAATCTCCATCTTCGCATGGGGAGGAATCGCTAGCGGCCCACCATCGCCCACAATTGCCTGACCCGCGCCATTAGTGAGCTGACCAAGAGCATCAAGGCGCAGGTCACCGCGGCGGGTATAGGCTTCACCGCCCTCCGCCACTACGGCTATCCAGCCCTCGCCACTCACAGCGACATCGAGATCGACCCCGGTGTTTTGCAGAGCACCAAAACTCGTATCGACACCCGTGCGTTCAAACAGTGGCAGATCACCGCCGTTAACCGCGCCAGGCACTGCCAACGACTTAAACATCGACAAATCGGCACGAAAACCCGTAGTACTGGCATTGGCCAGATTGTGAGTAACATCAGCCATGCCACGCATAATTTGGCTGGCGCTAACCATCGATGTGTAGAGATAATTGCCCATAATTATTTAGCCTTTCAGCACTTAACGTAGGTTGATCACGGTTTGAGTGACGGTATCTTCGGTCTGAATCATCTGGGCATTAGCCTGGAAGTTGCGCTGAGCGGTAATCATATTCACCAACTGTTGAGTGATATCGACATTAGAGTCCTCCAGGGCACCAGACTGAATCAAACCCTGGCCTGCTGTGCCCGGCGCACTTACCGTGGCCACACCGGAGGCAAATGTCTCTGCCCAGGCTGTGCCGCCCAGAGGCTGCAGACCCTGCTGGTTAGCAAAGTTGGCCAACGCTACCTGCCCCAAAGCAAAAGACTGACCATTCGTGTAACGGGCAAAAATCACTCCAGAATCGGAGATCTCAACCCCGCGCAACTGGCCCGAAGAAAAACCATTTTGTGAAATAAAACTGACACCGAAGTCGCTACCAAACTGAGTGGTAGTTGAAAGATCAACGGCAAAAGACTGGGGGGTAAGAGCACCCGTTGGATTACCACTAGCATCGACCGGGTCCCAGTTGGCCACCGTGACTTCTACTGGTAGAGATGCTGCAGGAAACTGCCCCGTGCCATCAAAAGTCAAGGTCTGTGGTGCCGCGACACCACCAGGGGTCACGCCATCAACGGTGACATGAGCTTCCCATTCATTAGGGGTCGTTGTTTTGACAAAATAAGTGGTCAAGTCGTGGGGATTACCGAGGCTGTCGTAAATGGTTAAAGAAGTAGAGCCGTTAAACATATCGGAGCTAGGAGCCGTCGGCGGGGAGGCAAAAGCATCGAAGGGAGCACTAAAAGCCAACAGGGGCACTTCCTCTCGGGAGTCGAGATTCGCAGTGATATTCACCTCGGCAGTGGGAATCGGTTCAATTTGCGAAGTCGTCAACTGCACATCATCGACTAAGCCTGTAATTTGCCCTTGGGTATCGGCCGTAAACGCCTGTAGACGCAGACCTTCGTTATTAGTAACAAAACCCTCAGAGTCGACAGCAAAAGCACCCGACCGGGTAAAACGGGTAGTACCGCCGTCATCGAGCATAAAAAAGCCAGTGCCGCTAATGGCCAGATCGAGAGAGTTATCAGTAAAGCTGATATTGCCCTGGGTAAACTGTTGGGAAACCGAGGCTAACTCGACACCGCGACCAACGGAATTGGAGGACACACCCAATGCGCTTGAAGCAAAAACATCGGCAAACTCCCCCCGTGATTGCTTAAACCCCGAAGTGGAGCTGTTGGCAATGTTATTGCCAATGATGCCAAGCTGCGAAGACGCCGCTCGAATACCTGATACTGCCGTTTCAAAACCCATGGTTAATTCCCCTTGCTGTTATAAGTACTGGAGGACATCGGCGTAGGACACCGAATCTCCGCCATCCAGATTTAAACTAATTTCTGCTCCAGCGGCACCAATCGACACACTAGCGACGCGTGCTGAGGCAAAGGCGGGCAAAGCCTCTGCCGACCCGTCGATCAAGCCGCTGGCCGTCACTTGGTAGCTGCCCTGAGGGATGGAGGACCCATCATCGAGCAAACCGTCCCACGCAAATTTGTGAATACCCGCACCGACACTGCCTATATCAAGGACCTTAACCAGTTGTCCACGACTATCCGACACTTGTATCTGAACAGCCGATGCACTGACCGGCATAGCCACCACGCCTGAAATTTCATTCCCTGGCACATAGGCAGCCTGGTTAGATGCACTAATCACATCACGACCCACCAAAGAGGAGGCCTGAATAGCGCGCGTCGACATCATTGACGCCCCCAAGTCAGACAAAGAGGTTTCCATACCCTGAATACCATCTACCGTGCTAAATTGAGCAATTTGCGTCAAAAACTCAGCATTATCCATTGGTTTGGTAGGGTCCTGATTATTCAACTGCGCCACCAGAAGACGCATAAACTCCTCCTGCCCCAACTCTTCTTTCTTTTTTGGGACAGAACCCAGCCCGCCGCTTTGCTCAACTCCCAAAATATTCGCTATATCCGTTGCCATCTCTCGTCCCCTTAACGACCCAGACTCAAGGTCTGTACCAATAACTGCTTTGCGGTATTCATAGCTTCAACGCTGTTTTGATAGGCTCGCGATGCGGCAATCATGTTCGCCATTTCCTCTACGGTATTGACGTTACTGTGGTAAATATAGCCATCGCTGTCAGCCAGAGTATGATTTGGCGCGTACTCTTTCCTGCCCGGCGGCCCGGTTTCAACCACACTCTTAACAGCGACACCGACAGCACCCCTAGGATCTGCGAAGGGTTTTGCCACGGTGGCAAAGACGGGCTGTCGCGAGCGATACACATCACCAGCACTGCCACTCACCACCTCTGAGTTCGCCAAGTTACTAGCGACGGTATCAAGCCACGTGGTATGTGCTGCTAGCGCTGAACCTGAAACGCGCATAACACCTTCTAAACTCATCCTTTTAATCTCCTCTCAGGGCCAGCATCAGGCCTTTAATCTTGCCATCGAGAAACCGCAGATTAACTTGGTAGCGCACAGCGTTTTCAGCATAAGCTGTCTGCTCTTTTGCCATATCAACTGTATTGATGTTAATCGACGCCTGAGCCGGCTCACGATAGTACTCACTGGTGTTAAAACGGCTATCGGATGACATATGTTGATCGTGGCTCTGCACTAAGCGTTCTGCGCTTGCGGTGCGAAGCGCAGAACGAAAGTCAACATCCCGCGCCCTGTAGCCAGGAGTCTCAGCATTGGCAATATTAGCCGCCAGCAACTCGGCCCTTTGAGCATGAAAGTACAGGGCCTGTGCGTGCTTACCAAGAATGGAACCCGATTGAGCGGACATAGTCTTTTTCCTATTCATGATCTAAAACTGCTATGCCATAGACATAGCAACCCCTATGCCAAAACAATTTATCTATATTTTTCAATTATTTATATAAATCACAGCTATATCCACACCATTTAGCGGCAATGGGCTGCCGCTCAACGGCAACCCAAGCGTCAGGTTCAAAATGCTCAACTGGTGACAACGAATAAATTGGAAAAATCGAAAAGGCCCAAATATTGCTTAGTTATTAATAATCCTTCAAATAGAACGACTATGAGAGCAAAAGCCGCCAAAAAATTGACTACTCTGCCTATCAGGTCTCACCGCTCCAGAGCAGGTTCATCGCTAGCAATACTTGCCGCAACTCTCGCCTTGCTGAGCGCTTTACTAAACGGCGTATCACCTGCCTTTGCAGAAAAAGGGCAATTCGAGCCCATTGACAATATCAAAGCAACAGCTCGCACTTTCTTGTCAAATCATAGTGAGGTCCAGGAGCAACCTGCGGCGACGGTAAGTATTGGCAGTATCGACACTCGCTTAACGCTACCCGCCTGTGACAATTCTCTCGACGCTTTTTTACCCCCGGGTGCCAACATTATAGGCAAGACAACGATTGGTGTGCGCTGCCAGACCCCCCGCCCTTGGACGCTTTACGTGCCAGCCAAAGTCACCTCTTTCAGCCAGGTGTTGGCGACTAACGCCCCATTGAGACGTGGACATATTATCTCCGCAGAGGATGTGTCTCTGGAAACGAGGGATTCCAGCTCATTAAACCGTGCCTATTTGAGCAGCCCCGAAGACGCTATAGGTAAAGTATTGAAAAGAAATTTGGCTCGTAATGCCCTGCTCAGTAATACGATATTGGCCGAGCCTCATATCATCAGCAAAGGTCAGCAGGTTGACCTGCAAGCCGGCGGCCGTGGCCTACAGGTCAGTGTCACAGGCATTGCGTTAAGTGGCGGAGCAATCGGAGAAAAAATTCGAGTGAAAAACCTGTCATCCAGTAAAATAGTCGAGGGCACTATCCTCGGCTCCGGCGCAGTTCACGCTGACTGATGAAAGCTGTCAACAAATTTTATTTTGTCAGTAACCACTAAAGTTTTTCATAAACATGCCGATAAGCTAATTGTCAGTGTTACGACACGACAAAACGGGAAGGAATAGCACTATGGAAATTAGACAACCAGCCAACAGCAACGCAGGCCTCAGTACCAGTACTGAGAAAAAAGCTGATGCTGCGCACAATGTCACCCCCGACAAAGCCAAATCAACACAAAATACAGAAGAATCGAGCTCCGTTACCGTTACCGACTCGGCTCTCAAACTACAGCAAATCGAAAAAACTCTCACAGAAATACCAAGCTTTGATGCAGAAAAGGTAGAGAGCATTAAGCGAGCACTCAATGACGGCTCCTACACAATCAACACTGATCGCATTGCAGAGAAATTAATCAATTTTGAACAAGACCTAATCTAGATCAAGATTAATTTTGGACACAAAACCTGCCTGACTCGCTTTATCAAACTGGTACAGTCCCTTGAAAAACATTATTGCTCTGCTCGACCAAGCCAAAACCCTCAGCTTCGAACTACTCAACGTGCTAGACGAGGAAAGGGCTGCGCTGTCTCGAGAGAATATTTCCACCCTAGAAACTATTATTGAAAAAAAGCTGGGTATCGCTAAAGCCCTGCAAGAGATGGACAGCCTGCGCGACAATGCCCTTGTGAAGCTCGGATTCGCACCAGGCCTGGCAGGCATGGAAGCTCTACTCGCGGCTCATCCACAACAGCAACTCAATGACACTTGGCAGGCTCTTTGCGATGTTAACCGGCGCTGTAAGGAAAACAACCTGCTAGCTGGCACCATGATCAGGAAAAACCAGCTGGTAACCGACCAAGCGCTTCAGGTCTTACGTCACGGCAGTATAGAAACCGAGCAAACCTATAGCGCAAAAGGCACAACCGCGCTGCGACCCCAATCGGCCCCCTTGGGTAAAGCCTAAAACTAAGCCCAGAACACAACCTGCCATCACCTGAGTTTAATACAGACTGCAGAGCTGCAAATAACACACTAGAATAGGCACATCGTCACTCTGCCCACACGAAACCATGCAAAGAGAAGAAACTGCCTCAGAGAAGACCAACAACGCCAGCCCCATAGAACATGATAACGGCATCAAATTAAAAACCCACAAACTTATAATTCTCAAAGCCCTACAAGAAAAGCGCTGTCAACTAAGCCTGTCAATTGAGGGTATTGATGGCAACTTTGTGAGTATTATTCTGGCAACTGATACCACAAATAACTGGCTTGAACTGGATGAACTCGCCGCTAGTGAAGGTCACACAGCATTACTTGAACATAAAAACTATCGCGCTAGCGGCTGGCTAAACGGCATTAATATCGAGTTTATGGCAAATATTATTGGTCAACAACAAAGCGCCGGCTTGATTCGCTATCGCTCAAGCCTGCCTGATATTATTTACCAGCATCAGCGCCGTGCCAACTATCGCACTCCCGTAAGCATGATGTCCTCACCTGAGGTTCACCTCATCCTCAGTGACAACCAAGTAATCAACGCCCAAATTAGCGATATATCGACTAGTGGTGCATTATTGACAGTCCCCGCCGATTGCCCTCTCGGCGCTGGGGACAAGATTACGCAGTGTATTTTTAAAACACTTCGCAATAAACTAATCATTGTCGAAGCTGAGGTAAAACGAGAGTTTGAAAACAAGCAGAGCTCGCGAAGGCGGCTCGGCTGTCGTTTTACCAATGTCGATTTAAAGACAACACAGGAAATTCAACGCTACGCGGCAGCCGTCGAGAGACTCAACGCGAGACGCCGCTAATCCATGCCCGCAATAATTTGCTGCAAGGATATTTAAATTAATTGAGGCTCAATGGAGACTATAGCTACGCTGGCGAAGCGATAGCATAGCCATCTCGCCCCTTATCTTTGACCTTATACATAGCTGCATCAGCCCTTTCGAATAAGGCTTCACTGGTATCCCCCTCCTGCATCTGGGCAATGCCAATAGAAAGGGAGACATCCACTGACTGTCCCTGGCTGTGAAAACCACAGCGCTTCACCGCATCACAAAAGCCCTGAGCCACCGCTTGGCTATCGTCAGCAGATGTACCAGGCAATAAAATCACAAACTCATCACCCCCATAGCGGGCAATAAAATCCGTTTCACGCAACCTGGCGGACATCAGCTTGGCGACAGTTTGAAGCACTTTGTCACCGGCTTTATGTCCAAAGGTATCATTGACAAACTTGAACTTATCAACATCAATCAGCAGTAGCGATAACGGAAAACCGATACGCTGGCTGCGAGCTAGTTCTTCCTCGATACGTCTATCAAAACCACCGCGATTAGCCACGCCGGTGAGCGTATCCATCGCCAGTACTTGCTGCTTCTCGATAAGCTGGTGACGCAGGCTTTCCACTTCGTTATTCATGGCCTGTGTTTGGAGGGTTAGCTCTCCAATTTTATCCTTCGCCGCCTCCAGCTGTTGTTTTTCGCTCGCAACGTAATCCGCCACCTTAGTGGATAAGCGCTCGACTCGAGTACGCACAATTTGCTTGAGTAAATCAAGATCAACATTTTCATTAACAGCTGACTCAATACCCTCTACCTCGCTGCCCACCTCGGTCTGGATTTTATTGACATTTTGCAGCGAAGCCTCAAAATCAATGGACTCACCTATACCCTCTTCGAGGCTTTTGAGGTGTAACCTCAGCTGTGTCAGAAACTGTTCTGTGTATTCCCTTTCCTGGTCAATCTGTCGCGTCACATCAACGACCAAACCCAATGCTTCACCAAGCACTGTCTCCAGCTCATCCATACTGGCGATACGAACAAGGTCATTCCTAACACTATTAACTCGGTCATCATCAGGCTCTAATAAATTGAGCTGGTCGAGTAACTGACTCAGGGCTGGGGAGATAATATCCAGTATCTGAGCCAAAGAAGACTCACCTTGAGTTGATGTAGCAAAGCCAGAGGAAAGCCCCGTCTCTGCATCAGAAGTAGACCCAGATGCAATCACCCTGATATCAAGAAGCACAGGGATGACCTTTTCAACCTGCTCGATAGTTTCCTGCAACGAAGAGGCCAACAGTAATTCTTCTTTTAATGTTGAAACCTGCTTCACACCGGGGAAGCAAGCTTCTATCGCCGTGAATAAATCGACGGCAGTCTTTTGAATAGACAGCTCAAAGCCACTCGCAAACTCAACATGCCCAGAAACAATATATTTTAAAAACCGGGCAGCGCTGTTTTTAAAGTCTGAGGATGAAGCACTTTCATGGAGAGAATGCCTTAATTGCTCAAGCAAGTAATCTAGTTTCGGGTCTCGCCCCTGGGCAAGTCGAGTCAATTCAACCGCTAGGCGGGCTAGCAATGCCGTTTTGCCGTTGCCGTTTTTCGCAACAGAAGTCCCTTCTTTATTATGCATTATTCTACATTTCGTCCTCGATTATTTGGAAGCGGGTATGTCGTAACCGTCGTCTCACCCACAGCGCAAAAAAGCGTTCCGCTCATAAATAATTACAAATCAGAGTGCCGGCCCAATGACGCAAACGTCAAAAAAACGACGGCATTTAGGTATAAAAGCCAATAATCGCGAAGTTTAACAAAATTTCCGTGAACAAACGTCCATTTATTGAAGAACATTCCACCGGCATAGTTACTGCATTCAAAGAACCCATACCCACTGACCAAACTGTTAAAACATTCGTTATGAACAAGTCCATAAACCCCCAACAAACTGCTGCTAGGCAATCAAGCAAGGTCAACCGAAACCTGAGCCCTTCCCTGGCCCAAATCCAGAACCTGCATTCTTCTAAAGTGGTGCCACCGCACAACGAAATAACCAGGGATAAGAAAGACAATATACCCCCGACTCCCAAGCCTAAGCCTACGACGGCCAAAGCTGATGGGGCTCAGGGTTTGTCTGCTGGACCAGCTAGTAAGGCCCAAAATACCTTCCCTCCTCTGCCGGAAGCCAAATATCAGACACCGGTCTCTGCCTCCGCACCAATAGCAGCCTGGATAATTGCTAGTATTACCCTAACCTTGGCATTGTTTAGCGGCAATTACGCTTGGCAAACCCACAAGCAAGTCGAAACATTAAATCTGCGTCTTGAGCAGCTTGAAGCACCTAAAATCCCGTCTCCACCCACCGAGCCACAGGAAAACAATGACAAGGCTGTTAAAACCGAACAGGCACTACTCAATCTCAAGCAAGCCCAAGGCCAACAGGCTAGTACAATCAGCACCTTGAAAGAAAATCTCACGACAGCTACTAAACAAATGAATTCACGCCTGGTAGCACTAGAAGGCAAGTTTGAAAGTATAGCGAGCCAAGCCAAAGCGGACGGCTTTCATCAGGAAACGCCTCAAAGCCGAAACGAAAAAAAATCTTTTTTAACACAATCTATTGACAGTAAGAGCAGTACTGAAGACACCAAACAAAAGGCACCGAGCGAAAAGCAGAGGGGATCGAAAAGCCCTGACTCTATAAGTACCAAAGCGGCTGATAACGCCAAAGTAAAAAACTGGAACATTAATATCGCCAGCTTTTCCGATCCTATTACCGCGAATAGTATCTATGAAAGGGTACAAAAACTAGCTGACACGCCTTCTATACAGCCCATTACGGTCAACGGCAAAACCTTGCACCGGATCAGAGCCGTGGGCTATAGCTCAAGAGAGGGTGCAGAAAAAGCGGCGTTAGCACTGCAAACACAACTCGGTTTATCAGGCCTATGGGTGAGTCACGACTAGCTGGCTACCGCCTTCTAATCTGTTTTTTTAGAGCCTGGCACCATGGATGGAAAGGGCAGTGGCGTCACATTACCACCCTTAACGTCAGTAACCTTGCAAACACCTTCTTTTTCAACTTCATCAATGCGCACCACCGAATGTAAAGGCAGATAACTGCGTTTGACACTGGCAAATTCATTTTTGAGCTTTTCTTCGCCTGGATCGACGATCATCTTCGAGCGCTCGTCAAACACAAACTCTTCGACTTCCAAAAAACCCATCAGCTCACTCTGGTAAACAGAACGCACATAGAGTTCGTAGACTTGGCCCTGATTGAAAAAAATGACTTTGTAGATTGGCTCACTGGGCATAATATTTTACTGCTTATGGCTGGAAAAGGCGCGGGATTCTACCACATTACCTGCCCCCACTTTGTCACCGCTAATCAAGCATCTAGGCTAAGCAGCGGAGAAGTCCTATAATCGCCGCCCTTGCCAACAACGGCGGAGCCCACATGACACAAACACCGGTCAAAAAACTTCATATCGTGACTCACGGCTGCCAAATGAATGAGTACGATTCCTCTCGCATGGGCGACCTGCTCGGTGATAGTCATCAAATGGTAAAAACCGATGACCCGAATGAGGCGGACGTACTACTACTCAACACCTGCTCCATCCGTGAAAAAGCCGAGGATAAAGTTTTCCACCAACTGGGCCGCTGGAAAAAACTGAAAGACAAAAACCCTGCGCTCATTATCGGCGTTGGCGGCTGTGTGGCCAGCCAGGAAGGCGAGACCATTGCCCGTCGCGCCCCCCACGTTGACCTGATATTTGGCCCCCAAACATTGCATCGCTTGCCCGAAATGATGCAACAGCGCCAGGCGGGCAACAGTGCGGTGGTTGATGTCAGCTTTCCAGAAATTGAAAAGTTCGACGAACTACCCATGCCCGAAGCCGATGGCGTCTCGGCCTATGTGTCCATCATGGAGGGCTGCTCAAAGTATTGCACCTTCTGCGTGGTGCCCTATACCCGTGGTGAAGAGGTCAGTCGCGGTTGCGCCGATATTCTCGCCGAAGTTGCCCATCTCGCTAGCCAAGGCGTGCGTGAAGTCAACTTGCTCGGGCAGAACGTCAACGCCTATCGTGGGGAAATGCCTGGCCGCGACAGTCTCTGTGATCTCCCCGAACTGATCACCTATGTCGCACAAATCGATGGCATTGACCGCATTCGCTTTACTACCTCCCACCCCATGGAGTTTTCGCAATCCTTAATCGACGTCTATGCCGAGGTGCCAGAGCTGGTCAACCACCTTCATCTGCCAGTGCAAAGCGGTTCTGACCGCATTCTCAGCGCCATGAAACGTGGCCACACATGGCTGGAATATAAATCGATCATCCGAAAACTTCGCGCTATTCGCCCCGATATCAGCCTGTCATCCGATTTTATTATTGGCTTTCCCGGCGAGACCGAGGCAGACTTTGCCGACACCATGAGGTTGATCGAAAGCATTGGTTTCGACCATTCATTCAGTTTCGTCTATAGCGCCCGCCCTGGCACACCCGCCGCCGACTTTGTCGACACGACCAGCGCAGAGACGAAAAAGCAACGCCTGAAAATTTTACAAGACCGCATTATTCAACAGGCGATGGCGATCAGTCGCCGTATGGTGGGTAGCACACAACGCGTATTGGTCTCGGGGATTTCGCGCAAAGATCCGGGCCAATTACAAGGCCGCACTGAGAATAACCGCGTCGTCAATTTTACGTGCAGCGATCACCAGTTGATCGGTCAATTTGTCGACGTCAAAATTTGTGAAGCCCTGCCCAATTCCCTGCGTGGCACACTGAACGATTAAGGAGAGACACGCAGATCGATTTAGATAATCTGCAAAGGGACAATGCACCCCCACTCCCTTCGCTGGCGAGACTGTCGATCTCTGCATGTCTCCCGACGGGCGGTTTTCATCTCGTCATAAAATCGCTATGCTTAACCCAAATCCAATGAACAGGCGTTCAACCACAGCCTTTGAATACCCTACCCGCCGCCAGCACTATTACTCTCGAACCCAACGATCATCGCCGTCTGGCCAACCTTTGCGGCCAACTTGATGAACACCTGCATCAAATAGAGCGCCGCCTCGCTATCGAAATCCGCAACCGGGGCAATGTGTTCGCCATTTACGGCGACCCTGAGCGAGCGCACATAGCCGCCGACTTGCTGCATGTGCTGTACACGGAAACCCACGAACAACAAAGCCTGACACCGCAAATGGTCCATCTTTATCTGCAACAATCGAATTTGGAAACGACAATGGAAGAAAGTACCGAGAGTCGAGCTACAAATAATATTAAAAATTTCAGCGAAATTCAGACCAAAAAGGGCAAAATCATCCCCCGCGGACTCAATCAGCAAAACTATGTGCGCGCCATACAAACCCACGACATTAATTTTGGTGTTGGCCCCGCAGGTACCGGCAAAACCTATCTCGCCGTCGCCTGTGCGGTAGAGGCCTATTTACGCAATGATATCGAGCGTATTCTACTGGTGAGACCCGCGGTTGAGGCGGGCGAAAAACTCGGCTTTCTACCGGGTGATCTATCTCAAAAAGTCGACCCCTACTTACGCCCCTTGTACGACGCCCTATACGAAATGTTCGGCGTTGAAAAAGTTGATAAGCTCATTGAAAAAAATGTTATTGAAGTGGCGCCTCTGGCCTATATGCGTGGGCGCACCCTAAACGGCGCTTTTATTATTCTCGATGAGAGCCAAAACACCACCCGTGAACAGATGAAAATGTTTCTCACCCGCATCGGCTTTGGCGCCACGGCCGTCATTACTGGGGACACGACACAGATCGACCTGCCCCGAGGCACTCGCTCTGGCCTGGTACACGCATGTAAGGTACTTCACGGCGTTGAAGGTATTACCTTCACTCACTTTCAATCGAAAGATGTTGTGCGCCATCCTTTGGTACAAAAAATTGTTGATGCCTACGACGATTTCGAAAAAACAACAGGCGACGAGTGATGCACTATAGCATCACGATTGACGTCGACAATGCCAGCGGTGAAGAGGCACCCGAGCCTCCGTCGATACGCCACTGGATATGTGCAGCCCTGGGCGAACAACGACCTGATGCCGAAATCAGCGTGCGCATAGTCAGTGCCGCTGAAAGCGCCGAGTTAAACCAACACTATAGAGGTAAAAAAGGTCCCACTAATGTCCTTTCTTTTCCGGCCGACATCCCCGATTTTGTCAAATCTCCGCTACTTG
The DNA here is from genome assembly GCA_029212965.1 of Porticoccaceae bacterium. Lineage (GTDB taxonomy): Bacteria > Pseudomonadota > Gammaproteobacteria > Pseudomonadales > Porticoccaceae > Reddybacter. Next base: position 40,136 of record JARGOV010000008.1, on the reverse strand, counting down.
GCGACATCGTCATTTGCGCAACTATCGTTCGCCAAGAAGCTAACGAGCAGCACAAAACACTCGAGGCCCACTGGGCCCATATGCTGATACATGGCACCTTGCATTTACTCGGTTACGACCATATAGAAGAAAGCGAAGCCAACGTAATGGAAGCTCTCGAAACCACCATATTGGGCAAGCTCAACTTCCCACCCCCTTATTTAGCCCCCGTGATAGAGACTTTACAGCCATGACCGAAGACAGTACCAACGGGCAAGGCCGCTCCTGGTTAGGACGACTTGCCCGAATTTTTTCATCGACACCGGCCACCCGGGACGATATTACTGAAATTCTACGCAGCGCCTATGACGACAAGGTCATTGACAACGAGGCGTTGGAAATCATGGAGGGCGCACTGAGCGTTGCCGATCAGCAGGTGCGAGAAATCATGGTCCCGCGCTCACGTATGACGGTAATCCCCGAGTCTGCCGATATCGAAGAAATTCTGACCTTAGTTACCGACTCCAAGCATTCGCGTTTCCCAGTGATTGGCGACTCTATCGACGACATAAAAGGCATACTGCTCGCCAAAGAGTTATTACCACTGCTACTTGAAGACAAAAAAGAATTTGTAATTGCCGACGTCATCCGCCCAGCTAACATCATCCCCGAAAGCAAGCGCCTGAATGTATTGCTCAAAGAATTCCGCGAGCAACGTTATCACATGGCCATTGTTATGGATGAATACGCCAGCGTTGCCGGCCTAGTGACTATTGAAGATATTCTAGAAGAAATTGTTGGCGAGATCGAAGACGAAACCGACCTCGAAGAACAAAACCCAATACAACGACAGAAAGACGGCAGTCACAGTCTCCCCGCCCTCACCACTATTGAAGACTTCAATGAGTTTTTCAATAGTGGCTTTAATGAAGATGAATTTAACACCATTGGAGGTCTAGTCACTCAGGCTTTCGGGCACCTGCCAAAAGTAGGTGAGGAAGTCACCCTGGACGAGTACATCTTTACAGTCATTAGCGGTGATGAACGACAAATTCATCAACTCGCCTTAAAATGCCGTGAGGCTGAAGCTAGCGAATTATAAAAATCACAAGAAGTAAGCGATCCCACCATGCCCACACACAAATCCAGCTTTTCGTCGTTCTTGCTAGCACTGCTCAGTGGCGCGCTATTGCCGTTGACGCTAGCGCCTTTTTCGTGGTGGCCAACAGCGGTATTCAGCATCTGCTCTCTGTGCTTTTTGTGCCGCGGGCAAGGTATCAGGGGCGTTTTTGCACTTTCCTTCGTTTTCGGTTTTGGCCTCTACGGCGTCGGTGCCAGCTGGGTGTATGTCAGTATTCACGACTATGGCCACGCCTCTATTGCCTTGGCCGGGGCGCTCACGGGGCTTTTCGCCCTAGGAATGGCCTTCGTTTTTGCACTTCCCCTCTCTCTTTTTGGTCTGTTTCGCAACGCGACACCACCAGCCATTCTCCTCGCCTTTCCAGCATTGTGGGTTCTTGGCGAATGGTTTAGGGGATGGTTTCTCACCGGATTCCCCTGGCTCAATGTCGGTTACGGTTTTCTCGATACATGGCTAGTCGGCTGGGCACCCCTTTTTGGCGCACTGGCAATCAGTGGTATTGCTGCGTTTAGCGGCACCTTGCTAAGCCTTATCGGCGAGCGCAAACAGCACAAAAGCATGATTAGCAACGGCCTGATAATCCTGATATTACTCTGCGCCGGTGGCGCCTACCTGAAAATGAAACTCTGGACCTTTCCCTCGGGAAAAAGGCTAGACGTGGCGTTGGTCCAAGCCAACTTGCCTTTGCTGGAAAAGTGGAACGACGAAGCATTAAAGCAAATTTTAGTTAACTTTAAACAAAGCAACGAATCGCTTCTCGACCAGGATTTGATTATCTGGCCGGAGTCGGCTTTGCCCACTCTGCAAAGTAATATCAGCGGCTATCTCGACGACATTGATGCCGAATTAAAACGCCACCATGTCGGATTATTAGTCGGCATTCCCACTAATAGTGACGCTAATCACTATTATAATTCAGTGCTTGGCCTCGGCAGAGCAAACGGCCTTTATCAGAAACGCAGGCTAGTCCCCTTCGGTGAATATGTGCCGTTGGAACGCTGGCTGCGCGGTACCATTGATTTTTTTGATTTGCCGATGTCGGCCTTCAGTGCTGGTGAGGCTCTGCAATCCCCCATCCACCTCGGCACCATGAAAATTGCTACCGCCATATGCTATGAAATAGCATATGGCGACGTGCTCGCAAAGGATGCCCAAGATGCTAATATATTACTCACCGTCAGTAATGACACCTGGTTCGGTAAATCCATCGGCCCTCACCAACATTTGCAAATCGCCCGTATGCGCGCAGTGGAAAACGCCAAGCCCCTACTGCGCGTCACCAACGACGGAGTTACCGCCATCATCAGCCCTCGAGGCAAAGTGCTCGAACGTTTGCCACGCTTCAAAGCTGGCCTATTAAAATCGGAGATTGCCCCCTATCAGGGTTCAACCCCTTTCAGCCAATACGGCTCCCTGCCTATTGTTGGCCTCTGCTTTGCCACTCTTATCGTGCTGCGCATGTTTCGGCGCTTTCGTTAAGCCTCTTTCAGCTTCCGCGAGGCGCCTTTCAAAGACGCGCCTCATCAACACGAAGACTAAATTCGCCCTGTAAGCGAGTATCTTCACCCGGCACATCAAAACGAAGTTTTCCCGCAACCTGGCCGTCAATTGCCTTGTCAAAATGTAATTGTAAATTATAGCCCTCAGTTAGCACGGTGGTTTGAATATCACCCGCCTCATCGCGCCAGCGATAATGTACATGAGGGTAACTGCGAGATTTATTGTCGCTGGCCACCGTGATAACTCGATCAACCGGCAATTCACCTTCAGGCAAAAACAGAAACAGTAAAAGGCTCGGATTAGAATCCCACCTTTCACCCTGATAGATGGCCAGAGTATTGTTCCATTCAGAGCTAACCAGCTCTACTGGCATACCATTAAGCTCGCCACTGACGCGAGCAACAAGCCTGATAGGGGGTGTATTTTCATTACGAGAGCGCATAGCATCGGATGCTGAGCCCAGCCCCTGAGAGAGGCCTGCGGCACTTTGCTCGAACCCCTGCCTCAGGCTCTCGGACAATACTTCAACGCTATCCGACAGAGCAACACTAATATCTGTAACGGCTTGCCCTACACCCTCCGCCATGACTTCACCAAAGGCATTCATTGCCTCCTTCAACATTGCGCCCATCATGCCTGTGTTCGTGGTATTGAAATCAACCTTCCAGTCACCCTCAACTGGCACAAGACGCGTATCGAAACTAAACTTCACCGACCTATTGTTAAATACACCTTTTATGGTGGTCGGTACCGCAGCCATATCTGCCGAAGCCATAGCTTCGCCCAAAACAATACTCTCGATACGATTACTCTCGGCCTCGAAATCCATGGTACTGCCATCTAAACTACCGGGTACGGCTAATTGCTCGGCTCGAGCGTGATCACCCATCTCCATCGCCTGCCAAAAATCTGCAGCGACTTGCCCTGGTGTAACGCTTTGCTCGCTCTCACTACAGGCACTTAACAACAGCGCTAAAAGCAGATTGAGCACAATAACTTTTGTCAATTTCATAGTGTTTCTTTCCACGCTTTTGCCGCATTTAAACTTTCAAGTTGTAGCTTTCATATACCAATAAAGGCTCACTGCCCCAAGACCTGCTACAGCTCGACCGATTTCGACCACTATTAAGCCATAAGAAAACGTCGGCGACGACAGTTGCCAGCTGCCTTTCTGACTCTCTTTCCCCTATAATTTCGCCCTCACAAATTTACTACCCGCTTTCACCCCCATTATCACTAAGCATCGGCAACTCTGGACCCGCACAATGGAAGAACACTACCACCCCAAAGCCATCGAGCAATCAACGCAGGCCTTCTGGCGCGACCAGCAGTCCTTTCAGGTTAGCGAAAAGCCGGGGCAGGAAAAATACTATTGTCTGGCAATGTTCCCCTACCCCAGCGGTAAGCTGCATATGGGCCACGTTCGCAATTACACCATTAGTGATGTGATTAGCCGCTACCAGCGCATGCTCGGTAAAAATGTACTTCAACCTATGGGTTGGGATGCCTTCGGCTTACCCGCCGAAAATGCGGCGATAAAAAACAACACTGCGCCAGCACCCTGGACCTATGAAAATATCGACTACATGAAAACCCAGCTCAACTCACTGGGTTATGCCTACGACTGGCAGCGCGAGCTCACTACCTGTAAGCCTGACTATTACAAGTGGGAACAGTGGTTTTTTACCCGTCTCTATGAGAAGAAACTGGTCTACAAAAAAACCAGCGCCGTTAACTGGTGTCCCGTCGACCAAACCGTACTGGCCAACGAACAGGTCATCGACGGCTGCTGCTGGCGCTGTGATACTGCCGTTGAGCGCAAAGAGATTCCCCAGTGGTTTATTAAAATCACCGACTACGCTGAAGAGTTGCTCGACGGGCTCGATCAACTCGAAGCCTGGCCTGAGCAAGTGCGCACCATGCAGCGCAACTGGATTGGTAAGAGCCAGGGCATAGAAATGAGCTTTGCACTTGAAAGCGATGTCAACGGCATCAACAGCGTCGATGTTTACACCACGCGCCCCGACACGTTAATGGGGGCAACCTATCTCAGTGTCGCCGCCGAGCATCCCATCGCCCTCGCCATTGGTGAAAACAATACCAAAGTTGCCGACTTTATCGCCGAGTGTAAGCGCCAATCTATGGCCGAAGCCGATATGGCCACTATGGAAAAGGCCGGCATCGACATCGGTATTAAAGCCATCCACCCCCTCAGCGGCGAACGACTGCCCGTGTGGATCGGCAATTACGTCTTAATGGATTACGGCTCCGGCGCGGTGATGGCCGTACCCGCCCACGACCAGCGAGACTGGGAATTCGCCACCAAATACCAACTTCCGATTCAGCAAGTCATTGCACCGACTGATGACAGCCCTTGCGACATCGGCAAAGAAGCCTTTGTTGCCAAAGGCCAGCTCGTCAACTCGGGCACCGTTGATGGCATAAAGCTTGATGGCTTAGACTTTGACCAGGCCTTCACCGCCATCGCCCAGGCCCTGGTCGAGCGCAACAGCGGGCGCGTCACCACCAACTACCGGCTGCGCGATTGGGGTGTCTCACGCCAGCGCTACTGGGGTTCGCCGATTCCCATGGCCTACAATGCCGACGGCATTGAAATACCCGTGCCCCTCGACAAACTACCCGTACTGCTGCCGGAAGATGTCGAAATGGACGGCGTACACTCGCCCATTAAAGCCGACCTAGAATGGAAGAAAACCAGCCTTGATGGCCAGGCCCTTGAAAAAGAGACCGACACCTTCGACACCTTTATGGAGTCTTCCTGGTATTACGCCCGCTTTACTTGCCCCGACTACAGTGAGGGCATGCTCAACCCCGAGCAGGCGAATTATTGGCTGCCGGTTGACCAATATGTCGGCGGCATTGAACACGCCATTCTCCATTTGCTGTACGCCCGCTTTTACCACAAGCTACTACGCGATGAAGGCCTGGTCGAGTGCGACGAGCCCTTTACCAAGCTGCTTTGCCAGGGGATGGTGTTAAAAGATGGCAGCAAAATGTCCAAGTCCAAGGGCAATACTGTCGACCCCCAGCACCTGATCGAGCAATACGGTGCCGATACCGTGCGCCTGTTCACCATGTTTGCCGCACCACCCGAGCAATCTCTGGAGTGGTCTGACGAGGGTGTAGCCGGCGCCAACCGTTTTTTACGCCGCCTATGGAAATTGGCTCATGCCCACCTCGCTAAAAGGGGCGCACCCGCCCTTGACACTGGCAAACTCACTGACGACGAAGCCGCAGTGCGGCGCAAGACCCATCAAACCATCGCCAAGGTCAGCGACGATTACGGACGTCGCCAGACATTCAACACAGCCATTGCGGCAGTAATGGAGCTGCTCAACGAGCTGAGCCGCCTACCTGACGATGCACCGCAACTGATCGCTATTGAAAGAGAGGCCCTGGAGACTGCCGTACTATTACTAGCCCCCATCGCTCCCCACATTTGCCACACTCTTTGGCATGAACTGGGTCACGATGTCGCAATACTCGATGCAAATTGGCCCGAGGTTGACGAAAACGCCCTGGTCGAAAGCAGCATTAAATTAATGGTGCAGGTCAATGGCAAAGTGCGTGGAGAGATTGTCCTGCCCGCCGATGCCGACAAAGAAAGTATCGAGCGCGCCGCACTGGCCGAACCCAATGCCCAACGCTTTACGGAGGGTAAAACTATTCGTAAAGTCATCGTGGTACCGGGTAGACTGGTTAATATCGTCGCCAATTAATTAACATTAATCACGGAATCACTCGACTTCATGAACAAGCCATTAAGACTGAGCCTCATCGCACTTCTACTAACCGTGTCCGCCTGCGGCTGGCAACTACGCGGTACCGGGGGCGAACCCAACATTGACCGCCTGCATCTCCACAGCACTGCACCCGGCAGTGGTTTTACGCAAACCTTGGAACGCTATTTGCGAGGCAGTGGTATCGAGTTGGTTGATAATGCTGGCAAAGCCGAATACAGCCTCAAAATCATTGAGCAAAATTCAAAACGTCGCACGGCAACTGTCAGTGCCAGCGCCCGTATTTCCGAGCGCTTACTGGAAGAACAAGTCGAATATCTGCTCACCCGGCCCGATGGTAGCGTTGCCATTGAACGTAGCACCGCCTCTGTCGAGCGCATCTATGAATACAATGAGGACAATGTACTGGCGACAGAAGACGAAGCCCGATTACTGAAAAATGAAATGTACAACGACCTGGCCCGTCAAATTGCTAACCGCCTGCGACACGTAAAAAGGCCAATAGCCGGCAACATAGCTCCCACAAGCGCCCCTTAAGTAGTCATGCGCCTGCACCCCGACAAGCTCTCCACGCATCTGAGAAAAGGGCTCGGGCCAATCTATGTCATCACCGGGGACGAGCCCCTGCTGGCTCAAGAGGTGGCTGACGCGATACGCGGCCAGGCCCGCAAAAACGGCTTTACCGAACGAGAATTGTTTAACGCTGAGGCCCGCTTCGACTGGCAGCAGATACTGACCGAAGCCAATAGCCTGTCTCTGTTTGCCGATAAAAAAATACTCGAACTGCGCATTCCCTCCGGAAAACCAGGCCGCGAAGGCGGATTATTTTTTCAGGACTATTGCGCCAATATCAACGCCGACAATTTATTGCTGATCATCCTGCCCAAAATCGATAAATCCACGCAAAACAGCAAATGGTTCAAAGCCCTCGATCAACACGGCGCCATCGTACAGGTGTGGCCCGTTGACGTTGCACAAATGCCCCAGTGGATTCAACACCGCCTCAAACACGCAGGCATCAGCGCGAACCATCAAGCCATAGAGGTACTGGCCGAGCGTGTCGAAGGCAACCTGCTCGCTGCAATACAGGAAATCGAGAAACTGAAGTTGCTCGCCCCAAAGGGCGAGATCGATAGCGAGACAATGTCATCAGTGGTTACCGATAGCGCTCGCTTCAATGTCTTCACCATGATTGACCGCATCCTCGATGGCGACAGCGTCGGCGCAACACGCACCTTGCGCGGCCTGCGCGACGAAGGTGCAGAGCCCCTTACCATTCTTTGGGCTCTCATCCGTGAATTGCGCACCCTCATTAAAGCCAGTGAACAGGCCGCCAACGGCGAGTCTATCGCCAGCGCGTTGCGCTCACTGCGAGTCTGGGACAAGCACCAACCCCTCGTACGTAAAGCCCTGCGCCGCACTCGGCCCGCCCAGCTCACTATGCTGCTACGTCAGGCTGGTGGTGTTGATCGCGCGGCCAAAGGTATGCGCGACGCCTCACCCTGGGACGAACTCACCAGCATGGTATTAAGCATGAGCGGTGCCAACCCGGTGCATCCCAGTAACCTGCGCCTGGCTCTACGCGAGTAGTCGCCATTTATAACCCGCTACCCATGAACACTAGAGCCCGAATTGGCATCGAAATCACCATGAATCTCACCCACTTAATACTCAATCACTCATAAAAGCGAGATCTTGCCATGATCAACCGAGAAATCCATTTCGCCCAACGCCCATCGCCACAGCCCAATCGCGACTGTTTCCAACTGGTCGAAAGTCAGCTCAATGAAGAGCTCAATGAGGGGCAGGTGTTAGTTAAGAATTTGTGGATGTCGGTCGACCCCTATATGCGACCGCGCATGAATGATGTCAAAAGCTATATTCCACCCTTTCAACTCGACCATGTGCTTGAAGGCGGCGCTATTGGCGTCGTCGTGCAATCGAGAAACCCTAAACTGCCCGTCGGCACCCATGTCGAGAGTATGAATGGCTGGCGTGAACACTTCATCTCTGAGGGTAAGGGCCTGGCTATTCGCGACACATCACATGCTGCGCCCCAAGACTATATCGGCATTCTCGGCATGCCGGGTATCACCGCCTATGTCGGTACCAAAGTTCTCGGTGAGGCGAAGGCGGGTGAAACCGTTTATGTCTCTGGTGCGGGCGGTGCAGTGGGTTCACTGGTTTGCCAAATTGCCAAAGCTCTGGGTTGCACGGTCGTTGGTAGCGCCGGGTCCGATGAAAAAGTCGACTGGCTGTTAAACACAGCAAAAATCGATGCCGCTTTTAATTACAAAAAGACCGACGATTTTGCCGGCAAACTCACCGAACACTGCCCCAAGGGGATCCACCTGTTTTTTGACAATGTCGGCGGATCACAACTCGACGGAGCTCTATTAAACATGCGTAAGAATGGTCGGGCTATCCTTTGCGGTACCATCGAAGATTACAACGAGGCACCAGAAAAACGCCATGGCATCAGTAATATGTTTAAAGTCGTTACTCTCGGCCTCACCGTTAAGGGCTTTGTGGTACTCGATTATATGGCCGAGTACCATCAGGCCTTTATGGACGATATGGCCCAGTGGCGCAGTGAGGGAAAAATTGTTTGGCAGGAGACCGTCTTCGAAGGGATAGAGCAGGCACCCGAGGCTTTTCTCGGGCTCTTCAGCGGTGCCAATTTAGGCAAAATGTTGGTTAAGCTGGCCGATAACTAAAACCCCACACCAACCTCTCTATATTATCGGCAACACAAAATACAGGATCTGAGTTTTTATGGGTAAGCGCAATCTCAGCAGTCGAGTAAATGACTCACACTACGCGCCGCGCTATTGGCTTTCCTGGCTCGTTGTCGGGTTTTCATGGCTCCTGGCTAAAATACCCGGAACCCTGCAACGCAGTTTATCTCGGGGGCTGGCACGTCTGCTGATCAAAACTCGCTCATCACGTACCAAAACCATTTGTCGCAATATTGAGCTGTGTTTCCCCAACTTACCCACACATCAACAGCTTAAGCTGGCCGAAAAAAACCTCGCCTCTACCCTTTTGTTGCTGTTTGATTTATTGGACTTAATATGGGGCTCACCAACGACAATCAAACAACGCGGAGAACTGCACGGAGAAGAGCATTTAACAAAGGCCATTAACACCGGCAAACCTTTAATTATCCTCGCCGGGCACTTCAATGGCTTTGTTCTAGGCTTTGCCCGACTGTCCCAGCTATTGCCTTACGACGTGGTTTATCGACGCATGGACAACCCCGTACTGGAAGCGCAGCTTTATCAGCGAGCAGCACGCAAGTACCCCATTACCACTATTCACCGTAAAGAAATCACCCACATGCTGAGCCAACTGAAAGATAAGGGGGTGGTGGTAATTGTTCCGGACCAGGATTTCGGTAAAAAACGCAGTATTTTTATTCCCTTTTTTGGCATTCAGGCGGCAACGATTACAGCAATCCCCCAATACGCCAAAACCGCGGGAGCCAACGTCCTCACCATGAACACTTTTCGCGAACATAACGGTCGCTACCGCGTTGAAATCGACCCTGTATTAGAGAACTATCCCTCGGGCGATGATGTGGCCGACACCCAGCGTTGGAGTGATTGGCTAGAACAAAGTGTTCAACAACAGCCAGAGGATTATTTTTGGCTGCACAAGCGCTTTAAGACACGACCCGAGGGCGAAAAGAGAATTTATTAAGTAAGTCTTCTATTAGACTCAATTAATAAAGCCGCCATTAACCTATCTACTGCCGCCACTGCAGATAAAACTGTCGGGCGGTACGGCCACTTTTTGAAGCCCGAGTCATGGCAAACTGCTTGGCCGCAAGATGTAGAGCGCTCCTGTCACCGCCAAAGTCGGCAAACAAACGATCAACAATAGCTAGGTATTGCGCTGTATTGTTAGGGTAAAACGACAACCAAAGACCAAATCTATCGGCCAGTGACAACTTCTCCTCCACCGTATCGCCGTAATGCAGTTCACCATTGATCAAATCGACCGCACTATTATCGCTTTTTTGCTCCGTAATAATATGGCGACGATTGGAGGTCGCACAGACCAAGACGTTTTCCGGGGGCAGTTCAATCGAACCCTCCAGCACACTTTTTAGATGTTTATAGGACGTTTCGCCTTCATCAAAAGACAGGTCATCGCAAAAAATAATAAAACGCTGTGGCAAACCATGAAGTTCATCCACCACTTCACAGAGGTTAGCGAGGTCATCTTTATCAATTTCAATCACCCTTAAACCTTCACAACCGTAATAATTAAGGGCTGCTTTAATCAAGGAGGATTTACCGGTGCCGCGACTCCCCCAAAGGAGCATATTATTAGCCAACTCGCCGTGTAAAAAGCTTTCAATATTGTCTTTAAAGGCGGCACATTGGTGTTCAATACCGAGCAGATCATCGAAACAGACACTATCGAGTCTTTTTACGGCTCGCAACTGGCCGTTAGCAGGGCGCCAAATAGCTGCATGGATTGAATCCCAATTGATAGTCATGATATCTGCCTGGCATAAGCTGCACGATACTGATGAATAAAACCCAGACGGCCCGCCAATAGCGAGAGTAATAAACAACCCAACCCCAGACCCGTGGCGTTAGCCAGCATATCGCCCAGCTCGGCAGAGCGGTAAGCGGTGAAAGATTGCAGCGTTTCAATCAACAAACCGTAAACGAGCAAGCTACTGTGTAACTTCCAGCTCAGCAGAGCACCGGGGAAAGCCAGCCAGGCACAGATATAAAGTAGAGCATAAGTGCTGAGATGAATGATTTTGTCGGCACCCCAAAACCACGGTTTATCATCAAGCCCGGGGACCTGCAAACAACCCCAGGCCACTAAAATCAATAACACGACCAATCCTACGCGCGCTATTTTATAAAGCGGCTTTTCAAATATGTGCTCCACTTGTTATTCTCTGCCTCAAGATGGGTGTAGAGACAGTATACAACGGCCAACAAAATGAGGAATAGACTGAGCTGGACCAAGCTTGCTCGCCAACAACTGTAAAGACATTGTCATAACTTGCTAAAAAGGCGGACTCTTGTTAGCCTTTGCCGCCGTTTAGATGACCGATCAGTCATCTAAAAGCAATACACCCGCAAATTTATTTAAATCATTACATTAAAACTAAAAAATAGAGAGGTTGTTATGGATCAAGGTTTGGGATATTGGCTCACCAAGCGTGAAATGATTTCGGGCCAACGTTTGGCTTTAGTCGACCGCCATAAGCGTTTTACCTACAAAGAGCTCAACCGCCGCTGCAACCGATTAGCTAATGCATTACGCGACAGCGGTGTACGACCCGGCGACCGCGTTTGCTCACTACTTCAAAACGGACACGAACAACTGGAACTGATTTTCGCCGTTGCCAAGCTCGGCGCTATCTATCTGCCCATCAACTTCCGTCTCACCGTGCCAGAAATTGAATATATTGTTCAAGACTCGGGTTCTAGCACCTTCTTCTACCACGACGAGTTTGCCCACCTGGCTGAAGGCCTGGAAAAAGTTGTCCGCTTCAACAAAACTGTCTATTGTGGCCGCAGCACTAGCTGTGACGATGAGGCCGAGTACGAAGCCTTTCTCGACGCCGCTTCTGACGAAGAAATCAACGCCAGCGTCGATGCCGACGATGTCGCTCTGCTAATGTACACATCAGGTACTACGGGTCGCCCCAAAGGCGCGATGCTGACCCACGCTAACCACATGGCCAATGTTCACCATACCACTCAACGACTACCTATTCACGCTGACACCATTGCTCTTGGTGTAGCACCTATGTTCCATATTGGTGGCACTAGCGTAACTGTGTTGCCCACCCTGTACCAGGGTGGCTGCGTAGTAACGCTGCCCGCATTCGATGCGGTTCAAGTCCTTGAATTAACAGAAAAAGAAAAACTCACTAGCCTCTTCTGTGTGCCTTCTATGTGGCAGATGATTGTCGAGGAGCTAGGTAAAAAGGAATACGACTTAAGCTCAGTTGAATTCTTAATGACAGGCGCTGCCCCAACGCCTTTGAATATCCTCAAGTTCTTCCAGGACCGCGACCTATCAATTTATGAAGGTTTCGGCATGACCGAAATGGCACCTTTAGTAGCCATTCTCGACAAGTGGGATTGTGAACGCAAAAATGGCTCTGTCGGCTACCCAGCCTTCCACGTCGACATTCGCATTATTGACGAAAATGGCAATGACATGCCCGCCACACAAGTAGGAGAAATTGTTTGCCGGGGCCCCAATATGCTCAAAGGCTACTGGAACAAACCTGAAGCAACAGCGGAAGCACTATCTGGCGGTTGGTACCACAGTGGAGATCTAGGTTATCTCGATGACGAGGGTTACCTTTATGTTGTCGATCGCAAAAAAGACATGATTATCAGTGGCGGCGAGAACGTCTACCCAGCCGAGCTCGAACAAGCTATTTACCTACATGAAGCTGTCGCAGAAGTTGCAGTGATTGGCATTCCTCACGAGAAATGGCAGGAAGTACCCGCAGCCTGCATCGTTTTGAAAGAAGGCGCGAGCATGACAGAAGACGAACTGATCAGCTTCTGTAACGAAAGACTTGCCCGCTTCAAAGTACCTAAAACAGCTTACTTCATCGATGAACTTCCTAAGTCTGGCGCCGGCAAGATACTAAAAACCGAACTGCGGAAAATGTTTGGCGGAATCACCGTCGCAGCCAAATAAAGTTTTAGCAGACAAAACAGTATAAAAGCCCCGTAGTTACGAGGCTTTTATACTGTTAGCATTTACACAACCCAGCCCTACCCCGGTATTAGCTAAAAGGCTATTTCTTTAACGAGCAAACTCCAAAAGCGCACAGTGGATAAGTAAGTTCTCTTTTTTGAAATCCCCGTTACACCTCTTTCAGACGCAAGCTATCTGCAAAACAAACTCCGCTTGATATTATGTCTTGCACACCAATATATGGAAATCGGCTTAAATTAGGGCCTAAATCACAGGCTTGTTATATAGCGACATATTCTTTCCATATCTCTACCCTTTCATTTAAAGGATTAGACAGGGGCCGCAAACCCCGTCAACGAATAGCCTTTCTAGAAATACAACGTTTAAGCTTCAAAAAATTTAACTTGCCAGTACCGCTGCCACCGAGTGAGCCAAATAATCGATATTCGCCTGACTAATACCCGCGATATTGATACGACTCGAGCCAACCATATAAATACTGAACTGTTCACGCAACTGCTCAACCTGTTCAACACTAAGACCGAGGAATGAAAACATACCGCGCTGCTGAGCGATGAAGGAGAAGTCCCTAGTCGCACCCTGAGCAGTGAGCTTATCAACCAACAATACACGCAACCGATTAATGCGGTCGCGCATGGCTGCCAGCTCCGTCTCCCAACTTTGGCGCAATGCTTGATCAGCCAAAATTTCACCAACGATAGCACCCCCGTGGGAGGGTGGCATGGAATAATTACCGCGCACCACATTATTAATATGGGTCAACAAGGCATCAGATTGAGCAGCCTTTTCACCAACAACCGACAGACTACCGACACGCTCGCGATAAAGGCCAAAGTTTTTCGAGCAAGAACTCGCTACCAACAACTCTGGGAGGTGTTCGGCCATATACCGAACCCCGTAAGCATCTTCATCGAGACCGCGACCAAAACCCTGATAGGCCAAGTCAATGAAAGGTAAAAAACCATTCTTTGCCGCCAATGATGTCAGCTCTCGCCACTGTGTTTCACTGAGGTCTGCACCACACGGGTTGTGACAACAGCCGTGTAACAAGACAATATCACCGCGACCTACATCGGCCAAAGCAGACATCATTTCATCGAACTTAATGTCTGCACTTCCGGCCTCGTAATAAGGGTACTCGGCGAGTTTCAAACCAGCGTTACCTAACAGAGGCAAGTGGTTAGCCCAAGTGGGATCACTGACCCAAATCGTGGCGTCACCAGCACACCGTTTGAGGAATTCGGCACCGACGCGCAGCGCACCACATCCTCCGGGAGTAAGCACCGTGCGCACGCGGTCCGACTCAAGTGCCGAATGCTGCCCGCCGAAAATCAGCTCACGGATACCGCTATTAAATTCTTCCGGGCCGGCAGGGCCGATATAGGCCTTGCTTATCTCTTTTTCAATACAGCTTAGTTCGGCCGTTTTAACGGCCGACATTATCGGTGTAAGACCTGATTCGTCCTTATAAACGCCTACGCCAAGATCAACTTTATTAGGGTTCGGGTCTTTATTTGCCAGGGCAATCAAACCAAGAATGGGGTCAGGAGCAAGTGCGTTAAGCGTTGAGAACATAGCGGCCTCAGAAAATATTCATGAATAAAAAAGTGGCTAGCGGAAGCTAAGCCGGGTCACCCTATTGTAGCGAGAAAGTCACTTGACTGAGAAGGTTTTACTCTCTGCTGCCCTAGAAAATAAGCCATTTGGCAGCTTTTATCTGTTTAACGCATCGAGGCGTTCCACCGTGCCCACATCACACCAATCGCCTTGGTAAAGTTCGCCACTGATATAGCCTGAGCGGAAAGCAGGGGCAAGCACATCGCGCAGCGGAAAAGCGTCTCCGCTGATCGAACCTGTAAACAATTGTGGGTCCATAATACTAATGCCGCTGAAAGTGTAAGATTGACGTCCCTCTCTCTGCTCAATAGACACCGGACCCTCTAAAACACCGTTTAATACCTCACCGTCATGCCAGATGTGTTGACCGATAAAACAGTAATCGCCTGACAGATTATGCTCGGGGTTAGGTACCAGCACTAGATGGGCGAGATGGTTTGCCTCAAACGACTTCCGCAGCAGCTGTTCGAATGGGTAATTCGTCCATACATCCCCGTTGACCAGCAGAAAGGGCTCGTTGCCGAGCAGGGCTAACGCCTGACAAATTCCACCGCCGGTCTCCAATGGTTCCGCTTCTCGCGACCAGGCAATATCGAGCCCATATTGACTGCCATCGCGCAAATAAGCTTCGAGTTTTTCACCCAGCCAGGAGGAGTTAATCACCACCTCTTTTACACCTGCCCGCGCCAGAGCTTCGAGATGATAGTCGATCAATGGCTTACCGCGAACCTCGAGTAACGGCTTCGGGGTATGTTCGGTCAGGGGACGCAAACGTTTACCAAAGCCCGCTGCCAATATCATCGCCTTCATAAAGGCTCACCGGCTGACTGCCAGGGCTGATACCAAGCTTGATCAATAATTTTCGGCTCGAGGCATTGGATAAACCAGCGGTAAAACCCCTCGGTTTCAGGATATTTCTTTGCAACCTCAAGCACGTAGCGCAGTACCAATGGCAAGTCATCTAAATAACGCGTTTTATCATCACGCAACGCCAAGCGAGCAAAAATACCCAGTACTTTTAAATGCCGCTGCAAGCCCATCAGATCAAACCAGCGTAGAAAAGTCGCACTATTGGGCAGAGTTATAGTCTGCCCCTGCTCTTCTGCTTGGGCGAGCAATTTACAGCGAAACCCCTCCACTCGCTGCTCAACTAAAGCCGTGGGCCAGCGGATATAACAATCGCGCAATAATGACACCAGGTCATAGCTCAGTGGGCCGAACACAGCATCCTGAAAGTCGATAACACCGACGCCACCATCCTCCAGCACCAGTAAATTGCGCGAGTGAAAATCCCGGTGCACCACCACTTGTGGCTGTTGGGCAGCGTTATTGAGCAATACGGTAAACACATCATCGAGCAAACTGCGAGCCTGAGTACCAAACTGCACATCGAGAAGACCACTCACAAACCACTCAGGAAAGAGTTCAAGTTCGCAACGCAGTAGCGTTTCATCGTAGCGTGGAAATAGCGCACTATCAGACGGCAGTTTCTGTATCTGCAGCAATGTCGCCTCGGCGCTGTCATAGAGCCGATCCTGACTTTCATTATTGAGCGCATCAAGATACAGCGTCGCACCCAAGTCCTCCTGTAACAAAAACCCCTGTTCGTAGTTCACGGCAATAATTTTTGGCACATGCACACCGCCCCGGGCCATGGCGATGGCGATATTGACAAAAGCCAGGTTGTTTTCGTGCTCGGGCGGCGCTAATGCAGCGATAAAGGGTGGCTGAGTATTACTTCTGTAATAAGATCGAAAGCCTGCATCGCCAGTTATCGGCGTTAACTGCAAGTCGGCATCGGGCAAGTGCCCTGTCTGAAATTCGTCAAACCAAGTTTGCAAAGCCAGTAAATCAGCCATAAAAATCCAGAACCAAGGGCAAGAAAGCACTTATTTTAGCCTAAAGCCTCTTACGGTACTCGCACCCTCGCTTACTTTAGGTAAAATGTCCGATTACAGTTTTAAGCACTGACGCCCTCGAGGCTGCAACCGGATAACAAGAATGCCATCGACCTTTTTTGCCAGGTTCTACCATCGATATGCCTCACCCTTTCGAATCACGACACTGCCTTTACTTGGCATTTGCTGTGGAGTACTGGGCACCACCCCAGCGCTGGGTCAAGAGAACGCGAACAACTCCCAACCCGCCGCGAATAGCAGTCACAGTGAATGGCGCTGTAACACAACGCCCACCGGCGACTGGTCGTGCGCCGAATACAGTGTACCCGGCCCGGCCTACCCTAAGCCGCTCCACAGGCACTTGAAACGCCGTACAAGCGTGGCAAAAACGACAACAACTAAAGAACCCGTACTTAACACGCCGCGCAACCTGGACTGGGTCGACGAGAAGGAACTTAACGAAGCACAAAAACAAAGGCTGACTGATGACTGCTGCGGTCGCTATGTTGAACCACCCCGTGACTACCCAGACGCTGAGCTGAACCCTGACGACGCCCCTCTACGCGCCAGCTCTACCAGTACTGAAGCGAAAGACAATGTCGCCACCATGAGGGGCGACGTGCAAATATCTCAGGGATACCGCCAGGTGCGTAGCGATACAGCCACCCTCAATCAAGATGCGCGCACCGCCACCCTCGCTGGTAATGTACAGCTTCGCGAGCCAGGCTTGTTAATGCTTGGAAAGGAAGCTCATTTTAATCTCGACTCCGGCGAACTCGCCGTAGATGGTGCTACCTGGGTTTTCCATGAAACGGCCATACGTGGCACAGCAGAAACCATTGCGCGTCAAAAAGACGGCATGATTCATATTGATAATGCCACTTATACCACTTGTGAACCGGGCAATAACACCTGGACAATGGCCTCCAGCAACATTGCTATCGATCCGCAAACAGGCATCGCCACCGCCAAACATGTGCGTATTAAAGTAAAAGATGTACCCATCATTTATCTACCCTGGATACGCTATCCGGTCGATGACCGTCGTGCCAGCGGGCTACTTTACCCGGAAATCAGCTTTAGCGATGACAATGGCCTGGATTACTCTCAGCCCATTTATCTCAACCTGGCACCGAACTACGACGCCACGATTACTCCGCGCTATATACAGGAGCGCGGCGAAATGCTGGAGCTGGAACTGCGCCACCTCTCGAGGTTGACAGAAACGACTCTCGGTGGAGCATGGCTCAGTGATGATGACGGCGGCGATGTTGAAATTGACCCCACCACCCAAATGAAACCTTTGCAGGGAGAAGATCGCTGGGTTACGAGTCTCGGTCATCGTGGCGGCATTGGCGAACGCTGGGGTAGCACCATCGATTACACTAAAGTCAGTGACGAAGAATATTTCCGCGATATTGGCAACGCCACACTCGAGGCCCGCAGCCAAACCCACCTCAAACAGTTTGCTGGTATCGACTACAGTACCGCGCACTGGCGTTTTGGCATTAGCGGCACCGAATATCAAACTTTGATCAACAATACTGACGAACAATACCAACAGTTACCCCGTGTCCACGCCAACGGTGAGTACCGCATTAAAATGGGCGCGCAGGACATTCTATTCAACCTGAAAAACCAGTTCACCGTATTCGATCACGATGACAACACGCGGGTCACTGGCGACCGTCTGCGCTCTGATTTTTCAGTCACCCTCGACAAACAATGGTTGTGGGGTTACTTTCGCCCAACCTTAAAACTCAAACATCTAAGCTATGACCTAGACGACCCGCTAACACCGGGTGGTGATGACGGCCCTTCAACAACAGTGCCCGTAGGCATTATCGACACAGGTCTTTTCTTCGAACGCCTCTCAAGCCTGTTCGGCGACCATACTCAAACCTTGGAGCCTCGCCTTTATTATCTCAATGCCAAAACTGAAGACCAGAGTGACAACCCTGATTTTGATACCGACGAGCTTACCTTTAGCTACCAACAGCTGTTTCGTGATGAGCGCTTTTCCGGCAGCGACCGTATCAGCGATGCTGAGCAGATCACCATTGCTCTGACCACCCGCATGATCAACAACAATAGCGGCATAGAGCGCTTCCACGCCAGTATCGGACAAGTGTTTTATCTGGACGATAGAGAGGTCGCTCTCAATTATTCCGAGGCCAACAAAGAGCTACGCCGTAGCGATTCTGACCTAGCTGCTGAACTTGGCGCACAGCTCAACAAACACTGGCGCTTTCAATCCGACATTCTCTACAACGATGACAGCGAACTCGTCAACAAGGGCAGCTTCAGTCTACGTTATCACGGCGAGGAAAAGGCGCTGTTTAATGCCAGCTATCGCTACACTCGAGAAGACCCCCGTATTATTGGCAGCCAGGAATTCGACGCCGATATTGAGCAGGCAGACTTATCGGCCTACCTACCAATTAGCCGCCGCTGGAGCCTGATCGGCCGCTGGAACCAGGATTTAACTAACAGCAGGGAACTCGAAGTTTTTGCCGGTATCGAATACAACAGTTGCTGCTGGCGTGCTGCGATAGTCGCTCGCCACTGGCTAGATCGAGATGACGATTTACTCATCCCCGAAGAAGACCTTGAATACGACGACGGTATTTTCTTCCAAATTCAATTAAAGGGCCTTGCCGGCACCGGTGGAACCCTTGATAGCATTCTAAGCGACGGCATTTATGGCTATGAACCAAGATAAAGCAAGCCCCCAGGTATCCCACAAATTTCCACCACGACCCAAGGCTTGGCGCGCACTGGGTCTGGGCCTCCTGTGCGGCATCTCTACTTGCTGGGCTGAGTTGATACCCCTCGATGGCATTGCCGCTATTGTCAACGAAGACGTAGTCATGAAAAGTGAGCTAATCGCCCACACTGATCAGTATTATCAGCAAATACAACGCCAGGCAGCTCAACAACAGCAGCGCCAACAAACACCCCCCAAAGAAGCTCTCGTTTCCCAGGTCCTCGATAAGCTAATACTCGACCGTATTCAACTTGCCATGGCAGAGCGGGCAGGGATCAAGATTAGTGATGAAGAACTCAATGACGCCCTACAGCGATCAGCTGAACAACAAAATTTGAGCTTTGACGAATTTGTTGCGATGGCCCACAGCGACGGTCTGAGCTTGACCCAGCTACGCACTCAATTTCGCCAGGATATGCTCATTGGCCGTGTACAGCAGGGCATGGTCAAGCGGCGCATTGAAATCAGCGATCAGGAAGTCCACAACTTCCTCAACTCCGAAGAGGGGCAACTAATGACCTCCCCCGACCTCAAAGTCGGGCATTTACTACTCGCCCTATCTGCATCTGCAAGTCCTACGGAGCTTGATACTGCCCTTCAACAGGCCGACAAATTGCGCCAACAAGCCATCGATAGCGGTGACTTTCGCAATGTAGCAATTGTTCATTCACGAGGGCCTAACGCCCTCAAAGGTGGGGATTTAGGCTGGCGCAAAGCCATACAGCTACCCCCTCTGTTCAGTGAGGCTTTGGCCAAGCTTGAACCCGGTGAAGTTTCGACACCCCTGCGAAGCGATGCTGGCATTCATCTGTTGAAACTTTACGAACGACGCGGTGGCGGCGAACAGCTGATACAGCAAACGAAGATCCGCCACATCCTCGTTAAGCCCAATGAAATTCTCACTAAAGAGGATGCGCTGGCGAAAATTAGTCAATTGCGTGCACGCATTGTTGCCGGTGAAACGTTTGGCGATATCGCCCGAGAATATTCTGAAGACCCTGGCACCGCGCTAAAGGGCGGCGAACTTGGTTGGTCAACAGCGGGCCAGTTCGTGCCTATCTTCGAAAGTACTGCTGCCGGCCTAGAAGTCAACGAAATGAGCGAACCTGTATTCAGCCAATTTGGCTGGCATATTATTCAGGTTACCGGACGACGTAGCCAAGACTTTAGCGAAACGCTAATCACCAACCAGGCTAGAAATGCTTTGGGGCAACGCAAGTACGCCGAGGAGTTGCCCATTTGGCTGCAGGAGATTCGCAGTGAGGCTTTCGTTGAAATAAAACTATGACGCTACGCCTGGCCGTTACCCCAGGAGAGCCCGCTGGCATTGGCCCAGACCTGCTAATTCAACTAATTCAAGAGGGCTGTCCCCACGAACTGGTCGCCATCGCCGACCCACAGATGCTGCAAGATCGTGCGCGACAACTAGGGCTAGAACTATCGCTGCGCCCGATCGAGGGTTCACCTCGCCCGTTGGCTCCAGCTGAACTCGCCATCGAACCCTGCCCCCTGGCTGTTATCGCCCAGCCCGGGCAGGCCAACAGGCACAATGCCTCCGCTACCATTCAATCTCTCGACAAGGCTATAGCTGGCTGCTTGGATAAAACCTACAGCGCACTCATCACCGGCCCTATCAATAAAGCAGTAATCAACGATGCTGGTATCCCATTCAGCGGCCACACCGAGTATTTGGCCGAACACAGTAATACCAAGCGGGTAGTAATGATGCTGGCAACGGAAGGCTTACGAGTTGCGCTGGCCACCACTCACCTGCCGTTGAGAGATGTGCCAGCAGCCATCACTAGCGACTTGCTTGAAACTTGTTTGCGTATTTTACAAAGTGAGCTGATCAATAAATTTGCCATTGCACAACCTCGCATACTGGTTTGCGGCCTCAACCCGCACGCAGGCGAAAATGGCCATCTGGGCAGGGAAGAAATCGAGATCATTACGCCTTTGCTCAAGAAGCTCAATGCAGAAGGTTATAACTTAATTGGACCACTACCGGCAGACAGCCTGTTCACGCCAAAACACCTGAATAATACTGATGCCGTACTGGCCATGTACCATGACCAAGGACTGCCAGTTCTGAAATACCAAGGTTTTGGCAAAGCTGTGAATATCACCCTGGGGCTGCCCTTTATTCGCACTTCGGTCGACCATGGCACAGCACTGGAACTCGCCGGCAGTGGCAAAGCCAGTACTGGAAGTCTCGCCTATGCCATCGACTGTGCAGCCGCGCTTGCCAATAGCCACAAAGCTCACAATGACAAACCAGACAATGACAAACGCTACCATGAGCGATAACACCCATCAGGCTAAAAAGCGTTTTGGCCAGAATTTTTTAGTCGACGACAATATTATCAATCGAATTATTCGCGCAGTGAGCCCAAAGACCGGGGAACATCTAGTGGAAATTGGTCCAGGCTTGGGTGCGCTCACCGAGCACCTCGTCAATAATGATTGTCAGCTCGACGTGGTAGAAATTGACCGAGACCTCGCTGAGAAGCTACAGCAGCGATACACTAACATGCCAAATTTTAGGCTGCACCTGATCGACGCACTAAAAGCTGACTTTGGCGCCTTTGCAAAGCCAACGCAGTCGCTACGCGTCATCGGTAATTTACCCTATAACATTTCGACGCCACTTCTCTTTCATTTACTCGCGTATAAACCCTGCATCCAGGATATGCACTTTATGCTACAAAGGGAGGTCGTCGATCGACTCGCCTCACCAGAGGGCCACAAAACTTATGGACGCTTGAGTATCATGGTGCAGTATCACTGTCACGTGGAACCTTTATTTGTCGTCCCGTCCACCGCTTTCAAACCAGCACCCAAGGTTGAATCTGCTATCGTTCGACTACGCCCCAGACATAGAGAAGTATCAGTTACGGATCCCGTATTTTTCGCCCGAGTCGTCAACGCCTGTTTCCAACAACGGCGCAAAACCATACGTAACGGACTAAAGCTCATTCTCAAAGAATTACCCGCTAACTGCGTCACTAATATTGATTTAGGCCGGCGTCCGGAGACATTTTCGGTGGATGAGTTTATAGATCTTGCCAACCAATTAAGCGCATCGCGTTAAACCCCCAGTCAAGAGCAACTCACTATGAATAAGCCAAACATCGAGGTAACAGTAGAAACAGAATACCTCCCCCATCAGTCGAATCCTGAAAAGGAACAGTATGCCTTCGCTTACCACATTACACTTAGCAACGCTGGCCATATTGATGTACAGCTAATAAGTCGCCACTGGATAATTATTAACGGTAACGGTGTTCGTCGTGAGGTTAAGGGCATGGGGGTTGTTGGTGAACAGCCACTTATATCACCCGGTGAAAAATATCAGTACAGCAGCGGCGCCGTACTTGAAACGATGGTTGGAACAATGCAAGGCAGCTACCATATGCAAGCCGAGAACGGCCAAGGCTTCGAAGTTGAAATCCCCGTATTCAGCCTGGCAGTACCCAACGCAGTAAACTGAACGACAACATGACTATTTATGCGGTTGGTGACTTGCAGGGCTGCCTAGAGCCTTTACTTTGTCTGCTAGAAAAGGTCAGCTTCAAACCCGAAAAAGATCAACTATGGGCCGCAGGCGATGTCGTTAATCGAGGGCCACAATCACTAGAGACTTTACGCTATCTTAAAGGACTAGGACCAGCCTTCAGGATGGTACTGGGGAATCACGACCTCCATTTACTAGCAGTAGCTCGAGGCATTACGCAACTCAACCCAAAAGATACCTTGCAGGAAATTCTTGACGCCCACGACAGTAACGAGCTACTGGACTGGTTGCAACAACAGCCCTTACTTATTAGCGAACACGGTTTCGTTATGGTTCACGCTGGAATCCCCCCACACTGGGACCTTGCGACAGCATGCATAATGGCCGGAAAAGTAGAAACAGCATTGCGAACGAAGAATGCTAATCTTTTCTTTGAAAACATGTACGGCAACACCCCCACTAGCTG
The DNA here is from genome assembly GCA_029212965.1 of Porticoccaceae bacterium. Taxonomy (GTDB): domain Bacteria; phylum Pseudomonadota; class Gammaproteobacteria; order Pseudomonadales; family Porticoccaceae; genus Reddybacter. The sequence continues at coordinate 16,776 of JARGOV010000008.1, read as the reverse complement.
GTCTGAATTGCAAAGCGAGGCAGAGCAATTACGGAGCATCACTAACTACTTCACTCGCATGCGGTTTTGTAACCCTAGAGGTGAGCTTGAATTGAGCGTAAAAACAGCACCAAAAAACGCTCCACCAGGTTTTTTACCTTGGTATAAAAACCCACTACGGAAGACCGCAAATGAAAAAATTATTTTTGGTCATTGGGCTGCACTCAATGGTGAAGTCAACGAAAATAATTTATACGCTCTTGATACTGGCTGCGTCTGGGGTCAACGGCTACGACTTATGAACTTAAACACGTTGCAGTACACACACTGCAAATGTTGAAAGAATACGCCGGAGCCAGGAAATATTCACACAAGACATAATCTCTAGACACAAAAAAACCGGAACAAGTCCGGTTTTGTTATGGCGCGAGAAAAACTTATCCTTCTACCGCTTCAAACTCTTCTTCTGTCTCAACCTGGCGATCGACAAGTTCAATGTAAGCCATTGGCGCTTTATCCCCTGCACGAAAACCACATTTTAAAATACGTGTATAACCGCCTGGGCGCTCTTGAAAACGTGGGCCGATATCAACGAATAATTTACCTACGGCAGATTTCGATCGCAAACGATCAAAGGCTAAACGGCGATTGGCGACACTATCTGTTTTAGCTAATGTAATAAGCGGTTCCGCAACTCGGCGCAACTCTTTAGCTTTAGGCAAGGTAGTTTTGATAACTTCATGCTCAAGCAACGAGGCAGTCATATTGCGAAACATGGCTTTACGGTGTGAACTATTGCGATTGAGTTGACGGCCACTATGACGATGACGCATAAGACTTGCTTCCTATCCTGACGCGAGCTGACAAGGTATCAGCTCAAGTTAATTAAATACTTTCGCTTTCTTGCTTCAAACTGGCGGGCGGCCAGTTTTCAAGACGCATACCCAAAGATAAGCCGCGAGATGCAAGAACATCTTTAATTTCAGTGAGCGACTTTTTACCAAGATTCGGCGTTTTAAGAAGTTCGACTTCAGTACGTTGAATCAAGTCACCGATATAATAAATAGTTTCAGCCTTCAAACAATTCGCAGAGCGAACCGTTAACTCCAAATCATCGACCGGACGCAATAAGATAGGATCAATTTCATCTTCATGCGGCTCAGGCTCTACTTGCTTTTCTCGCTCAAGATCAACAAAAACAGCCAACTGCTGCTGCAAAATAGTTGCTGCACGACGAATTGCTTCTTCAGGGTCAATCGTGCCGTTAGTCTCAAGATCTAGAATGAGTTTATCCAAGTCTGTACGCTGTTCAACCCGAGCGCTTTCGACAACATAAGAGACACGTCGGACAGGGCTATAAGAAGCATCTAGCTGTAAGCGACCAATGGCGCGTGTTTCTTCTTCATCGGTTTCCCGAGCGTCAGCAGGTTGATAACCGCGTCCGCGCGCAATGCGTAGCCGCATATTGAGTGAAACATCACCTGAAATATTCGCTATGACATAATCAGGGTTCATAATTTCAACACTTGCATCCGCCTGAATATCGCCGGCAGTGAGATAACCTGGGCCCTTTTTCGAGAGCGTCACCTCAACCTCATTTTTGCCAGTCATGACAATTGCAACGTCTTTAAGGTTCAGAAGTATTTCAATAACATCTTCCTGCACCCCCTCGATGGCAGAGTATTCGTGCAGTACGCCATCAATCTCAGCTTCCACAATGGCGCAACCAGGCATAGATGACAGAAGTATACGACGTAAAGCATTACCCAAGGTATGTCCAAATCCACGCTCGAGAGGCTCAAGAATAATCTTGGCATGGGTCGGGTCATATTCTGTAACGTCAATAGTTCGAGGTGTCAGAAGTTCTGTTAATGTGTTTTGCATACTCGTCTCTTATCCCGCGTAATAACGTCTTGGATTCAGGGGAAAACTTTACTTAGAATAAAGCTCTACGATGAGATTTTCGTTGATATCTGCTGGCAGATCGCTTCGATCGGGGTCTCGCTTGAAGGTACCTTCCATTTTATTAGCATCAACATCAACCCATTCAATTTCGCTACGCTGTGCAGCAAGTTGCAAAGAAGATTGTATACGTAGTTGATTTTTTGCTCTTTCACGAATACTAACAACATCACCTGTGCTAACGCGGAAAGATGCAATGTTAGCTTTACGGCCATTTACCAGCACTGCGTTGTGTGCAACTAATTGCCGAGCTTCTGCACGTGTAGACCCAAAACCCATTCGGTAGACTACATTATCAAGGCGACGCTCTAACAGGTTAAGCAAGTTTTCGCCTGTTGCACCCGGGGTTCGTGCCGACTCTTTATAATAGTTGCGGAATTGTTTTTCTAGCACGCCGTATGTACGTCGCACTTTTTGTTTTTCACGCAGCTGAACACCATAGTCAGAAAGACGGCTGCGGCGAGCGCCGTGTTGTCCTGGAATGCTCTCCGCACGACATTTAGACTCAAGAGGGCGAATACCACTCTTAAGAAATAAATCAGTGCCTTCGCGACGCGAAAGTTTACAGGTTGGGCCTAGATATCTTGCCATCGATGATAATCCTCTAAATTAGACGCGTCGTTTCTTTGGAGGCCGACACCCATTATGTGGAATCGGCGTTACATCCGTAATATTAGTAATTTTAAGCCCTGCGTTATTTAGTGCTCGAACAGCAGACTCTCTACCGGGACCCGGCCCCTTGACTTCCACATCAAGGTTTTGCAAGCCATATTCCTGCGCAGCTACAGCAGCGCGTTCGGCAGCGACCTGAGCGGCAAATGGCGTACTCTTTCTAGAGCCACGAAAGCCAGAGCCACCAGAAGTTGCCCAGCTCAGTGCATTACCTTGACGATCTGTAATGGTGACAATTGTGTTATTAAACGAAGCGTGTATGTGTGCAATACCGTCAATAACGGTGCGTGTCACTTTCTTTCGCGTTGCTTTAGCGGGACTTTTTGCCATAACCTAATATTCCTGGATTAACTGTCGCTTAGCGCTTAATTGGCTTGCGAGGACCTTTACGTGTACGGGCGTTGGTTTTCGTACGCTGTCCACGCAGCGGCAAATTGCGACGGTGGCGAATACCACGGAAACAACCGAGATCCATTAAACGCTTGATGTTCATACTAACTTCACGTCGCAGATCACCTTCAACAACGCTTTCGGCAACACCTGCGCGTACCGCGTCTAGTTGTGCCTCTGACAGCTCAGATATTTTCACTGTCTCTTCGATACCAGCTTTTGAACAAATTTTCTTTGCACTGGTTCTTCCAATACCAAAAACGTAAGTGAGTGATATCACCGCATGTTTATGATCGGGTATATTGACTCCGGCAATTCGGGCCATCTACTTTACTCCCAGTAAATCTTATGTATTAACTGATAACGTCTAAAGAATACTGAACAACATAAATACGTGCTCAGTAAAAACGGGCGCGAAACAATATCCCTTTCGACGACGAAAATCAATCTCTTTTGAAAAATTAACCTTGGCGCTGCTTATGACGCGGATCACTCACACAGATCACACGCACGACGCCTTTACGTTTTACAACTTTACAGTTGCGGCAAATCTTTTTTACCGATGCTCGTACTTTCATGATTAAACCCTATCGTAAAATTTAGCGACCTTTATCGCCCTGACCTTTCATATTGGCCTTCTTCATCACCGAGTCATATTGGTTCGACATGAGGTGAGATTGAACCTGCGCCATGAAATCCATTGTCACTACCACAGCAATCAGCAATGAAGTACCGCCAAGGTAGAACGGCACATTAAAGTACACATTTAGAAACTGAGGTAACAAACAAACACCTGCAATATAAGCACCACCAACCATGGTGAGCCGAGTAACGACGCCATCAATGTATTTCGCGGTTTGCTGGCCCGGGCGAATACCAGGAAGGTAGGCACCACCTTTCTTTAAATTGTCCGCTACTTCTTTGGGGTTAAATGTCAGCGCTGTGTAGAAAAAGCAAAAGAAAACAATAAGCGCTGCAAACAAAATAATATGTAGCGGTTGTCCAGGGCCAAGAAATAACGATACATCCTGCAGCCAATCTGGAGCGCCTGCACCTTGACCGAACATTGCCGCTAGTGTTGATGGAAACAGCAAAATACTACTCGCGAAGATAGCCGGGATAACGCCGGCCATATTTACCTTCAAAGGTAAATGTGTGCTTTGTTGCCCATAGGCTTTACCTCGGCCCTGTTGACGCTGCGCATAGTTAACGGTAATTCGTCGTTGGCCACGCTCAATAAACACGACAAAATAGACAACAGCTACTGCCAATAGCCCAACAACGAGCAAAACAATAATGTTTAAGTCCCCTGTTCGCGCCGATTCAAAAGCCTGGCCTAGGGCACGCGGTAGGCCTGCCACAATTCCCGCGAAGATTAGCATTGAGATGCCATTGCCAATTCCTCGCTCAGTAATCTGCTCGCCAAGCCACATCATGAAAACAGCACCCGTTACTAATGACGTGATTGCGATAACGAAGAAACTAGCACCGGGGTAGTAGGCCAACCCTTGACCAGCTAGCCCGTAGGCCATGCCAGTACCTTGTACTAGGGCGAGAACTACCGTAGCGTACCGTGTGAGCTGTGTAATCTTGCGACGGCCAGCATCCCCTTCTTTTTTTAACTGCTCAAGTGACGGGGTGACCGCTGTCAATAACTGCATAATAATAGAAGCGGATATATAAGGCATAATACCCAGCGCGAGGATACTCATACGCTCGAGGGCACCACCGGAAAACATATTAAACATGCCAAGGATTGTGCCCTGACTTTGACTAAATAACTCAGCCATACGATCTGGGTTAATACCCGGTACAGGTATGTGCGTACCAATGCGATAGATAACTATCGCAAGCAACAAAAAGCGAAGGCGAGCCCAAAGCTCGCCCAATCCTTTCTGGTTGCCTTGCGGCAAATTTAGACCCTTAGCCATTCGATCAGCTCGCGTATATTTAGTTGTCTACCTTACCGCCAGCAGCTTCAAGGGCAGCTTTTGCACCTTGAGTAATACTTAGCCCCTGAACAACAATGGGTTTACTTAACTCACCGGACAAGAATATTTTAGCGCGAGTAATGCCTTTATTGATCAAACCCGCTGCACGGAGTGATTCAAGGTTCGCAACATCACCACCAACTAAATTTAATTCAGAAAGCCGGATCTGTGCACTGACACGAGATATGCGTGAACTGAAGCCATATTTAGGCAACCGCTTCTGTAAGGGCATTTGCCCACCTTCAAAACCAGGCTTTACGCTGCCGCCGGAGCGAGACTTCTGGCCTTTATGGCCGCGTCCGCATGTCTTCCCAAGGCCACTGCCGATGCCGCGACCAACACGCTTGGCAGCATGTATACGACCAGGCGCAGGACTTAATGTATTAAGGCGCATCTTATACTTCCTCGAGTTTAACCATGTAGAAAACCTTAGATGCCATCCCGCGCACTGAAGGTGTGTCTTCTACCTCTACAGTATGACCGATACGGCGTAAACCGAGGCCTTTGATACAGTTTTTATGGCTCGGTAAGCGCCCAATTGTACTGCGCGTTTGTGTTACTTTAATTTTAGACATGGCATTTCCCAAATATTTGTACAGGTAATCTGTTATTCCCCAACTTGCTCTACAGTCTTACCCCGCTTTGCAGCAACATCCTCGGGGGAACGCATCGTTTTAAGGCCCTTGAATGTGGCCCTCACGACGTTAACTGGGTTTGTCGACCCATAACATTTGGCCAACACATTTTGCACACCGGCAAGCTCTAGCACTGCTCGCATAGCACCACCGGCGATGATGCCAGTACCTTCAGAAGCAGGTTGCAGGTAGACTTTTGAGGCGCCATGATTGGCTTTGATAGGATACTGGATAGTATTACCATCGAGCCCAACGGTGATCATGTTTCGCCGCGCAGCCTCCATAGCTTTTTGGATAGCCAGAGGGACTTCACGGGCCTTACCACGTCCGAAGCCCACACGGCCATTCCCATCACCAACAACAGTTAAGGCAGTAAAGCCAAAAATACGTCCGCCTTTAACTGTCTTAGCAACGCGGTTGACCTCGACTAACTTCTCCATCATCCCTTCGTTAGGGTCGACGTTTCTCTGGTTATTCTTTGCCATGTGTATACCTTTAAAATTCCAATCCGCCAGCACGAGCGGCATCAGCCAGAGCCTTTACTCGACCATGATATTTAAAACCGCTACGATCAAAGGCCACTTTCGTAATGCCTGCAGCTTTTGCTCGTTCTGCGATAAGACTACCAACCAACGTTGCGGCGTCAGCGTTGCCGCTACTCCCTTCTGGAGTGATTGCCTTATCCAGTGTCGAGGCGGTTGCCACAACATTGTCACCCTTTTCACTGGCGACGATAACCTGGGCATAAATATGTTGCGGGGTGCGATTGACACACAGCCGAGACATACCAAGCTCACGAATTTTTGCTCGTCCACGTCGCGCACGGCGTAATCTTGTTTGCTTTTTATCACTCATGACTTAAACCTATTTCTTCTTAGCTTCTTTACGAACAACGTGCTCGTCTGCGTATCGAACTCCTTTGCCCTTGTAGGGCTCGGGTGGACGGTAAGCACGTATTTCGGAAGCTATCTGGCCTAATAATTGTTTATCTGCAGATTTCAGCACTAGGTCTGTTTGACTCGTTGCTTCAGCAGTAACGCCCTTAGGTAGTTCATAATTCACGGGATGAGAAAAACCAAGTGTAAGGTTAAGCTTGTTGCCTTGCACGGCAACCCGATAACCAACGCCAATTAACTGCAGCTTTTTTTCAAAACCAGTCGTCACACCTGTGACCATGTTATTTACCAAGGCTCGTACAGTGCCAGCATGGCTCAAGCCTTTCCGGCTACCATCCTTTGAGGCAAATGTCAGAACATTGTCTGACGCAGTCACTTCAACTGCGTTGTTATAAGCCAATTCTAACTGACCGCCCGAGCCCTTCACGGAGATTTCTCCAGCGTTAAGCTTAACCTCAACACCCTTAGGTATTGACACTGGGTTGTTTGCTACTCTAGACATCTTAGTTAGTTCCCGTTAAAAGACGGTGCAAAGAACTTCGCCGCCAACGCCTGATTCACGTGCTGCGCGGTCGGTCATAACACCTTTACTGGTGGATATAATGGCAATACCTAGACCAGCTCGAACATTTGGCAGGTCAGTAGCACTGGCATAGCGGCGTAAACCTGGACGACTGAAACGATCAATTTCTTCAATAACTGGACGTCCTTCGAAATATTTCAATTCTATGCTCAATTCAGCTTTGCTGCCTTCGGCGACACTGTAACCAGCAATATAGCCTTCAGTTTTAAGAACATTGGCTACAGCTATCTTCAGCTTTGACGAAGGCATTTTAACGCTAACTTTGGCTCGCGAGTGCGCATTGCGAATTCGAGTTAACATATCTGATAATGGATCTTGCATGCTCATATGTAATTCCTCTTCCAGGCTCTACCAACTAGCCTTGACAAGACCTGGGACGTCACCACGCATCGCTGCTTCACGAAGCTTATTACGACAAAGGCCAAACTTTCTGTAAACGCCATGTGGACGACCAGTTACCTGACAACGACGGCGTTGACGTGAAGGGCTAGAATCGCGCGGCAGTTTTTGGAGTTGCAATTGTGCTTCCCAGCGCTCTTCTGCCGAGGATTCTGTATTAGCGATAACAGCTTTGAATGAAGCCCTTTTTTCTGCGTACTTGGCAACCAGCTTGGTACGCTTTTTCTCACGCTGAACCATCGAAGTTTTAGCCATCTCTATTTATCACCTTTAAGAGGAAAGTTGAACGCTCTAAGTAATGCACGGCCTTCATCATTATTACGCGCCGTCGTGGTGATGGTGACATCGAGTCCACGTAGTTTGTCAATTTTATCGTAGTCAATTTCTGGGAAAATAATCTGCTCGGTAACACCCATCGCAAAATTGCCACGCCCGTCGAAGGATTTAGGGCTAATGCCGCGAAAATCTCGAATCCGAGGTATAGCGATGTCAACCAGTCGCTCTAGGAATTCGTACATACGATCGCTACGAAGAGTAACTTTACAACCAATAGGCCAACCTTCTCGAACTTTAAATCCAGCAATAGACTTTCGCGCTAGATTGACCACGACCTTTTGACCGGCAATTGTCTCGAGGTCACGTACCGCATTCTCCAGGGCTTTTTTATCCGCTAAAGCTTCACCAACACCCATGTTGAGGGTGATTTTGCTAATGCGAGGAACTTCCATCACATTTTTAAGACCTAGCTCTTCTTTGAGCTTGGCCGCAATTTCTGTCTTGTATAATTCTTTGAGCCTTGGCATCTACATCACCCTACTTGGCGTCCACGGCCTGGCCGTTGGATTTGAATACTCGAGATTTTTTACCGTCATCCGACACTTTAAAACCAATACGATCAGCCTTGCTGGTCTCTGGGTTAAAGATTGCCAGATTAGAGGCATCGATTGGCGCTTCTTTTTCAATAATGCCGCCTTGCACACCAAGCTGAGGATTTGGCTTCTGGTGTTTCTTTATCATCTGAAGTCCAGATACTAGAAAACGCCCATCAGACATCACGCGCAGGACCTTTCCTCGCTTACCTTTATCACGACCGGCAATAACAATTACGTCATCATCGCGCCTGAGTTTTTTCATCGCCATAATATTTGCCTGCTAAACTTTAAAGTACTTCGGGTGCCAGTGAGATAATTTTCATAAAGCGCTCACTACGCAACTCACGTGTCACTGGCCCGAATATCCGAGTGCCGATAGGTGCATTTTGTGCGTTCAAAAGAACTGCAGCGTTATCACCAAATTTAATCAAACTTCCATCAGAACGACGAACACCTTTGCGTGTACGAACAACGACAGCGTTCATTACCTGACCTTTTTTAACCTTGCCCCGTGGGATGGCTTCCTTCACAGTGACTTTTATGATATCACCGACTGAAGCATATCGGCGATGCGACCCGCCCAACACCTTAATACACATTACTCTGCGTGCGCCGCTATTGTCCGCGACTTCGAGATAACTTTGTGTTTGTATCATTCTCTACTCCAAACCTGTGCCACGCGGCGAGTTAAACTTCAGCAGCGCGCTCGTCGATGTTAACCAAAGCCCAGGACTTGGTTTTTGACAGAGGCCGAGTTTCAGCGATAGTGACCAGATCACCAGCGCGGCACTCATTGGCCTCATCGTGTGCCTTCAATTTTGTTGACCGGCTAATGAACTTGCCGTAGAGCGCGTGCTTAACGCGTCGCTCAACCAAAACCGTGACAGTTTTGTCCATTTTATCACTGATAACTCTGCCGGAAATTGTCCGCGCCGTATTGCTTGCTGACATTACTGACCACCTGTTGCTTCGTTTGCTTTCTCACTGAGTATGGTTTTGATGCGTGCGACATTACGTCTTGCTATCTTCATCCCATGAGTTTCGTTAAGCTGACCAGTTGAACGCTGCATTCTCAGTTTGAACTGTGTTTCTAGCTCACCGAGGAGCGCAGTATTCAATTCTTCTGGGCTCTTCCCGCGAAGTTCACTCGCCTTCATTACATCACCGTCCGCTTAACAAAAGTTGTCTGGATAGGCAGTTTTGCCGCTGCCAATTCAAAAGCCTCTCGTGCTATTTCTTCTGAAACACCTTCCATTTCATATAGCACGCGGCCAGGTTGAATCGGTGCAACCCAGTACTCGACGTTGCCTTTACCTTTACCCATTCGCACTTCGAGTGGTTTTTGTGTAATAGGCTTGTCAGGAAAAACACGAATCCAAATTTTTCCACCACGTTTAACGTGTCGCGTCATAGCCCGACGTGCGGCCTCAATTTGACGCGCTGTCAAGCGACCACGCCCAACGGCTTTCAGCCCGTATTCCCCAAAGCTAATTTTACTGCCGCGTTGCGCTAGGCCTCGATTTCGACCTTTGTGCATCTTGCGGTATTTTGTTCGTTTCGGTTGCAGCATCTCGCTCGACCCTTATTCGAAAATTACTTCTTTTTAGCCTGGGCAGGCTCTGCTTCGTCATTACCCAGTACTTCGCCTTTAAATATCCAAACCTTGACACCGATAATGCCATAGGTTGTCGCTGCCTCTTCGTGGGCATAGTCGATATCAGCACGAAAGGTGTGCAAGGGCACACGCCCTTCGCGATACCACTCAGAACGTGCAATTTCAGCACCACCCAGGCGACCACCAATCTGAATCTTGACACCCTTGGCACCCTGGCGAATGGCATTTTGCACAGCGCGTTTCATAGCGCGACGAAACATAACCCGCCGTTCTAATTGCTGACATACATTCTGAGCCACCAAAGTGGCATCAAGGTCAGGCTTGCGGATTTCTTCAATATTAATATGAACCGGCACACCCATTTCCGCTGATACAGCTGCTCGCAGCTTATCAACGTCTTCACCACGCTTACCGATAACAATACCGGGACGGGCAGTGTGAATTGTAATTCTGGCAGAAGCCGAAGGACGCTCAATTTCGACGCGACTAACTGAGGCATGAGCCAAGCGTTTTTGTATCAAGTCACGGACACGGAGGTCGCTATTTAGCTTTACTGCGTAGTCTGCCTTGTCGGCGTACCAGACGGAGGTATGTTTTTTAACAATACCAAGTCTTATACCAATTGGATGTACTTTCTGACCCATGTCAGCTCCTAAGCCTAATTATCCAGCAACTTTTACGGTGATATGACATGAACGCTTCAATATTCTATCAGCGCGTCCTTTTGCTCTTGGCATAAGACGTTTCATGGTTACACCCTCATCGACGAAGATGGTTGAAACCTTCAACTCATCAACGTCTGCACCTTCATTGTGCTCGGCATTAGCAATTGCCGACTCAAGCACTTTTTTCACAATAGCGGCACCTTTACGGTTGCTAAAGGAAAGAATGTCAAGCGCATGCTCTACCGGTTTACCCCGCACCTGATCTGCGATCAAGCGTGCTTTTTGCGCTGACAACTGAGCGCCTTTTAATTTTGCAGCTACTTCCACAATAATTACCCCTCAAGCCAGCGACTAGCGCCGTGCCTTTTTATCAGCAACGTGTCCACGATAGGTGCGGGTTGGCGCAAACTCACCCAACTTGTGACCAACCATTTCTTCGGTAATCGTCACCGGCACATGGAGTCGGCCATTGTGAATGGCGATAGTTAAACCTACCATTTGCGGCAAAATCATCGACCGACGCGACCAAGTTTTTATAGGGCGACGATCATTGGCTTCTGCAGCCACCTCCACCTTTTTGATGAGATGAAGATCAATGAATGGGCCTTTTTTTAACGAACGTGACACAGTTATATCCTCGTATTTAAAGCGCGTTATTTGCCGCGTCGACGAACAATCATATTGTCAGTTCGCTTATTTTTTCGGGTCTTATACCCTTTAGTCGGCATACCCCAAGGACTCACAGGGTGACGACCGCCAGAGGTACGCCCCTCACCACCACCATGGGGGTGATCAACCGGGTTCATCACCACACCGCGAACTGTAGGCCGAACACCACGCCAGCGAGACGCGCCTGCTTTACCTAGTGAACGAAGGCTATGCTCACTATTGGAAACTTCGCCAATCGTCGCACGACAGTCGGACAACACCTTGCGCATCTCACCACTGCGCAAGCGAAGAGTTGCATGGCGACCCTCCCGAGCCACCAGCTGCAATGACGTACCAGCACTGCGTGCAATTTGTGCGCCTTTGCCAGGCTTCATTTCGGCGCAATGGAGAACGCTACCCACCGGTATATTACGCAGTGGCAGTGTATTACCCACTCGGATAGAAGCTGCAGGACCAGACTCCAGGACGTCACCGGCCTTCAAACCTTTTGGCGCGACAATGTAGCGCCGCTCGCCATCTTTATAGCAGAGCAGAGCAATATTAGCCGTGCGATTCGGATCGTACTCGAGACGCTCAACTGTCGCCGGAATACCATCTTTATTTCTCTTAAAATCTATAACTCGGTAGTGCTGCTTGTGCCCACCGCCGATATGGCGAACACTGATGCGCCCTGCGTTATTACGACCACCGCTCTTACTCTTCTTTTCGAGCAAAGGCGCATATGGAGCCCCCTTATGCAGATCGCCATGTACTACACTGACAACATGCCGACGACCGGGAGAGGTTGGTTTTCTTTTAACTACAGCCACAGTAAACGCTCCTTACCCAATCGCCATAAAATCGATATCCTGACCGGCGGCCAGATTGACGTAGGCTTTTTTCCAGTCAGAACACTTGCCAAGACCATTTTTATTACGCTTGGTCTTGCCTTTGACATTCATCACACGAACATCTTTAACTTGCACTTCAAACAAAGTTTCAACCGCAGCTTTCACTTCGCGCTTAGTAGCTCCGCTAGCGACCTTGAAAACCACCTGGTTTCCCGTATCGCCAACCAAACTTGCCTTTTCAGTGACATGAGGGGCAAGCAAGACCCTGAAGATCTGTTCTTTATTCATCCCAGCATCTCCTCAATCTTTTTAAGCGCTGGCACAGTCACCAGCACTTTTTCACAGCGTATCAACGTAACAGGGTCTACACCCACAGCGTCACGCACCTCTACCTTATGCAAATTACGAGCGGAGAGATAAAGATTCTCGCTAAGCTCTTCAGTAACAATCAGCACATCGCTCAGGTTAAACTCACCGAGGCGGGCAACCAGTGCTTTGGTCTTGGGCTCTTCGAGATCGAAGGACTCAACCACCACCAGCCTTTCCTGACGTGCCAGCTCAGACAGTATCGAGCGCATAGCAGCCCGATACATTTTACGGTTCAGCTTTTGCGAATGAGCTTGTGGGCGAGCAGCAAACGTCACACCACCAGAGCGCCAGATCGGACTTCTTATTGTCCCAGAGCGCGCACGACCCGTTCCTTTTTGACGCCAAGGCTTCTTACCACCACCCGCAACGTCTGATCGAGTTTTTTGTGAGCGCGTACCCTGGCGGGCACCAGCCATATAGGCAACCACAGCCTGGTGAACCAGATCACCATTATACTCTTTACCGAAGGCCTCATCAGACACATCAATCGTGCCATTCACGCCTGTCGGTGTCGCAATATTCAACTCCATAGCTAACCCCTCAGACCTTTATCGCTGGCTTAACGATGACTGTTCCGCCGGTTGCGCCTGGCACAGCACCTTTAACCAACAACAAATTACGCTCAACATCGACACGAATAACTTCCAGGTTCTGCGTAGTCACGTTGCGCGAACCCATATGACCAGCCATTTTTTTGCCTTTAAAGACTCGCCCTGGCGTTTGGTTTTGACCAATAGAACCCGGCGCCCTATGAGCAAGCGAGTTACCATGAGTTGCGTCTTGCATTTGGAAGTTCCAGCGCTTGATAACGCCAGCAAAGCCTTTACCTTTGGAGACACCTGAAATATCGACGTTTTCACCTGCCTCAAACTGCTCAACTGTTAGAGCACTACCGACCTCTGGCGACTCTTGACCAGCCTTTAGCCGAAATTCCCACAACCCACGACCAGCTTCTGAATCAGCTTTTGCATAATGACCTGCCTGCGCCTTAGTAACACGCGAAACACGTCGCTTCCCCGTCGTTACCTGCACAGAAGCATAGCCTTCAGTTTCTTCGGATTTCATTTGAACAACGCGATTGGGCTCAACCTCAATCACAGTGACGGGCACGGATGCACCCTCATCGGTAAAGATACGACTCATGCCGCACTTACGACCTATCATTCCAATTTTCATTTGCTACCTCTACGTGTACGGGGCTATTACCCGCTATGGCCGCCCTTTTCAAAGCGTTACACTTCCGGGCGAGCCCGGCGATTTATCAACCTAAGCTAATTTGCACATCCACACCAGCGGCGAGATCTAGCTTCATTAAAGCATCAACAGTTTTTTCTGTCGGCTCCACAATATCCAATAATCGCTTATGAGTTCGTATCTCATACTGATCCCGCGCGTCTTTATTAACATGCGGCGATGTCAATATAGTGAATCTTTCTTTGCGCGTGGGCAAAGGGATTGGCCCGCGAATCTGCGCACCCGTGCGTCGCACGGTCGCCACAATCTCCTCAGCCGAAGCATCAATCAACTTGTGATCAAAAGCCTTAAGACATATTCTAATCGATTGATCCTGCATTGAATCAGATCTCCAGATCTAGTCGCTTAGCGCCATCAAATATTTGCTGGCAGCTCGAAAAACGGAGGCGGAATGTTATAGGCGATGCCAAGAGGTGTCAAGATAAAATCAAGGCGAATAGAAAATATTTTATAGCTGGCGCTCAGCACTCATCTTTCGCTTCGCCCAGCACGAACCATGGATGAAGGGCAACAATGAGGTACTCCATTGTTCATTTCACCCCTGCCACGAAGCCATGAAGGGGTTTATCAATCTTTATTGCTACAAAAAGGTATATATATCACCTTTATTGTTCAATAGCTTACTTATTTTCGCTATAATCCCGCGCTATTTTTCGTCCCATCAACTCGAGCAAAACAATGACTGATTTAAGCCTCTACAGAAACATCGGTATTTTCGCCCACGTCGACGCTGGCAAAACGACGACCACGGAACGTATTTTGAAGTTGACGGGCAAAATCCACAAAACTGGCGAAGTTCACGACGGTGCTGCAACAACTGATTTTATGGAGCAGGAACAGGAGCGCGGAATTACTATCCAATCCGCTGCCACGACCTGCTTCTGGAGGGATCATCGCTTCAATATTATCGACACACCTGGCCACGTCGACTTTACGGTTGAAGTCTATCGCTCCCTTAAAGTACTCGATGGCGGTGTTGGCGTCTTTTGTGGTTCCGGCGGTGTTGAACCCCAGTCTGAAACCAACTGGCGCTATGCAAACGAGTCAGAGGTTGCCCGGATCATCTTTGTCAACAAGCTCGATCGCATGGGTGCTGACTTTTTACGCGTCGTCGGACAGGTTGAAAATGTCTTGGGCGCCAACCCACTTGTGATGGTTTTACCCATCGGCACCGAAGAAAATTTTGTCGGCGTTGTTGACTTACTGACACGCCAAGCCTTTATTTGGGATGACACCGGCCTACCCGAAAACTTTGAAACCACCGATGTTCCTGAAGACATGGTCGATCTTGTCGAAGAGTATCGTGAAAAGCTTATAGAAATGGCTGTCGAGCAAGACGATGAAGTGATGATGATGTACATGGAAGGTGAAGAGCCTGCTATGGAGGACATCAAGCGCTGTATTCGCAAGGGCACTATCGCCCTCGACTTTTTCCCAACCTACTGCGGATCAGCGTTCAAGAACAAAGGTGTTCAAGTTGTTTTAGACGCCGTTGTCGACTACCTCCCAAGCCCAACAGAAGTGAAAGCACAGCCTCTGACCAATGAGGACGGCGAAGAAACGGGCGAAGTTGCCACCGTCACCACTGACGCCACACTTAAGGCGCTCGCTTTTAAAATCATGGAAGATCGTTTTGGCGCACTGACCTTCGTTCGCATTTACTCTGGCGTATTGAACAAGGGCGATACTATCCTTAATTCCTTCACTGGCAAAACTGAGCGCATTGGTCGCATGGTGGAAATGCACGCAGATGACCGCAACGAAATCGACCGCGCGCAGGCGGGAGACATTATCGCTATTGTTGGTATGAAAAACGTACAGACGGGTCACACCCTTTGCGACCCCAAAGACCCTGTGACTCTAGAGCCTATGATCTTCCCCGATCCCGTAATTTCTATTGCGGTCAAGCCAAAAGATAAAGGCGGTTCTGAAAAAATGGGCATTGCAATTGGCAAGATGATTGCTGAGGACCCCTCATTCCGGGTTGAGACGGACCAAGATTCCGGCGAAACCATTCTTAAAGGCATGGGTGAACTCCACCTCGATATTAAAGTCGACATCCTCAAGCGAACTTATGACGTTGAACTTGAAGTCGGCCAACCTCAGGTCGCCTATCGCGAAACCATTACACAAGAGATCGAAGACAGCTACACCCACAAAAAGCAATCTGGTGGCTCTGGGCAGTTCGGTAAAATCGACTACCGTATCAAGCCCGGCGAACCCGGTACTGGCTTCGTCTTCAATTCTGTTGTTGTCGGCGGTAACGTACCAAAAGAATTCTTCCCTGCCATCGAAAAAGGCTTTCAGGGCATGATGGCCACGGGCCCCCTTGCCGAATTCCCCGTTCTCGATGTCGAGATCGAGCTCTACGATGGTGGCTTTCACGCCGTCGATTCATCGGCGGTTGCCTTCGAAATTGCAGCTAAAGGCGCCTACCGACAGTCCATGCCAAAAGCAGGACCTCAGCTTATTGAGCCTATTATGAAGGTTGACGTTTTCACACCTGACGATCATATTGGTGACGTTATTGGTGACCTCAATCGCCGTCGCGGCATGATCAAAGATCAGGAAAAAGGCGTTACTGGCGTCCGTGTTAAAGCCGATGTTCCACTTGCGGAAATGTTTGGCTATATCGGCACCCTGCGCACCATGACCTCCGGACGTGGACAATTCTCCATGGAGTTCTCTCACTATTTGCCTTGCCCGAAGAATGTCTCTGAGCAGGTCATTGAAGAAGCTAGAGAAAGAAAAGCGGCAAAATAATCGCCTCTTCTCTTTAACAAAAACCCCGCCGGTTTAACTTGCGGGGTTTTTTATTACCCCTCAATCTTCACCAGAGCAGGCCAAAGTGCCGCGATTTACAATTAGCTCCCATTAAAAAAGGCCGCTAATTTAGCGGCCTTTTTTAATGGGCTAGCAACCAAAGCTTACTCAAAGATCTTTGCGACAACCCCTGCACCAACAGTACGGCCACCTTCGCGGATCGCAAAGCGCA
>JARGOV010000051.1 GCA_029212965.1 Porticoccaceae bacterium | reverse complement strand
ATAGAAACTTCGGCATAGCCTTCGTTAACGCGGTTGCCGATGCGAAACCAGCCGCCGACTTTTTGATCGCTATCGTAAATATTGTAATAGGCGCTTTCGTTAAAGTTGATAACCGCTTCAGGCTCGTGGGTATATTCGTCTTTGGGTTCCATCCTGACGTTATCTTCAGGCTTGGTGATGAAGGCGTGTTTGGCCATTATTATTGTCTCCACTTTTTGTCGTATTGATAAGGACTTCAATTGAATAATTTATCTGCCGGAGTATGCGCGATGCCTTTGCAGTGGGCAAATTGGGAGCCGAAGTTTGTCGTTCAGTTTATTTTTAGTTTTAACCCCTATCCTGCAATTAGCTAGGAAAAAGGCGACTCTGGGGCCGTCTTTTTTCGTGCTGATAAGGGCTAATCTTGCCACTTTCAATTTACCAAACACGGTGCGAATTAAATCACCGGAGCCTGGGTAGGGCAGTGCACCTGCCTGTTTTAGGGCATTTATAAACCGACGAGAGCGATTTTGGCGCTGGAGTAATTGGTGTGGCCGTGGGTGTGATCTCAACATCGTATGTACAGCCTGGGGCTATTTGTTGAAGCTCACTTTATGCGGGGCTTTGAAAAGTACGTTTAAAGAGTATTTTTAAACGACTAAGCAAGGGGGCTTTGTTTAATGCGGGGCAAAAAAAGAGGGAGAGCCATGGGCTCTCCCTCTACAATGGTGTGCACGTTACTCGATGTTTTTACAGTTCGTAGACGCGAGTCGCAGTGCCAGAAAACATAGCGTTCTTTTCATCTTCAGAAAAATCTTTAACGATTTTCTTCATCGCATTCCAATATACCTGGTAGGACAGCTCTAGCTTGTCGACCGGGAAGTTGCTTTCAAACATGCAGCGCTCGGGCGTGAAGCATTCGATCACATGCAAGTAGTACTTGGCCTGGGCGGCAACCACTTCATCGGAGCTTGGTGGCATGTCACGCCCGGCCCAGCCCATACCGTTGTCGGGCATGGAGAAACCGCCGAGCTTGGCGATGGTGTTGGGGCAGGCGGCAATTTCTGCGATGCCTTTTTTCCACTCTTCAAAAACTTCGTCGCGTTTGTTGGCGTAAATACCAGTGCCGACAGGAGTGCCGATATGGTCGAGTACCATGGTGGTTTCGGGCACGGTGCGAGCCAGTTCGGCAAATTCAGGGTTCTGGTAGTGGTAGTGCCATGACTCGTAGCTGTGGCCCATTTTTCCGAGTACGCGCATGCCTTTAATAAAATCGGGGTCTTTGTGAATATCTTTCGGGCTGGCGGCTTCTAGTAACAGACCTTCGCCGGGTCGAGCGTTGGCGAGTGCCTGACGGATACCGCGAAAACGGCCTTTACTCACTTCGCGGTGGCGGTTGACAAGGTCTTCAACGCCATCGCCCTGACGCAGGTCAAAGGCAGTAACTAACGCAGCGATTTCGGCCTGACCAGTGGTGTCGGCGGCAGTGCGGTCAGCGAGCTCGGTGACGTAGGCTACTTCACCCAGTGAGCGCAGGTGCTCGGGACCGTCGGTGTAATAGTTGGAGTGGCACTCCATAAATACGCTTTTAACCACATTGTGACCGCTGCCGGTGTCAGCTAAAAAATCATCCAGTGAATAGGGGATTAACCCCGCTTCTGACCACAGGTGGTGGTGGGTGTCGATAATGACGCGCTCGGGATCAAAAATATCTTCCTGAACTTTGGCTAACCACTCGAGCTCGAGGGTGAGTGGGTTCGCAATTTGTAGGCCTTCGTATTTGCTGTCAGACATGCTCTCGACTCCTTTTATTAGAAAGTTTTTTTGTGTGACCATTTTATAAGGGCCCCATAGATTCGCAGCCTTCACTGTAAATGTAAACCGTAAATAACTCTGGCAGACGTCGTTCTGTTGCTTAATGGCTGGCTAAGCCATAAAATTCCCGATAACTATAAGATTTTTACATTCCCCCATTATTTCTGTTTCCATTTTCGCGGTAGATCCTTTGTAGCTGCACTGCGAAATAACTCGGCTCGTAAGGGGGATTAATGAGATGAATCAAATGCGTGTTGTTTGTCAGAATTGGCTTGGCCTGGTTGCTAAGCCTGTGAGCCGTGTTGTGCCTTCCGCGATGACTAAGGTGTTTCAAAAACCAGTGAGAGTGGTTGGCGCGTTGGCAATAGGGTTTTCCTACATACTTCCCGCCGCCGTTTTTGCGCAAAATAATTTTGCCGCTTTCGAACGCGCCATGGCCACCTTTGATCCCGGGGGTCAATATTTAACCAAGCCTATTGAACGCTCTCTGCCAGGTTTAAGCCTCAATGGTACGTTGATCCACTGGTCGGATTACCTCCTGTCGGATGAAGAAGACATCGGCTTTCGTGACCGAGATTATCGCGGGCTGCAAATGCAAACGCTGTTTGAAGTGGCGGCGTCCTACCGTTTTTCGCCCAACCTTGAGCTCACCAGCATCAACCATTTGATGTACGACGCTGTTTACGATGTTGACAGTGCTGATGGCCTCTATGCCGACCGTGTGGATGACCGCTACCGGGAATACAATACATTCGACCGTATCGCCCGTGAGCTTTATCTCTCGTACCGTATGCCCAAGCTTGATGTGGTGTTGGGGAAGCAGCAAATGGCCTGGGGTAAAATGGACGGGCAGTTTATTGACGTTATTAATGCTATGGATTTTCGTGAATCCGTCCAGCTAGAACCGAGCGATTACGAGCTGCGACGCCTACCGTTATGGATGGCCAATCTGACTTATTACTTTGAAGATGTATCCCTTAATGTGCTGTGAATACCCGATTTCGAAGCCAATTTAAATCCTGGCTACGGTGCCCCATGGTCATCACCCCTGTTGCCACCGGGTGATCGGCAAGCCAGTAGCAATCAGTCGCTGCTGGATAATCGCACTAATGTTGTCGGTGACCGGGTATTGCAAACAGAGCGTCCCGACTGGACCCGCCTTAGCGATCATCAGTTTGCAATGCGAGTCGATGTCAGCAGTGGTGCATTGAGTTGGGGGCTTGTTTATTACTATGCCTGGGAGCGCGATGCCACGCCCAATATTACCGGTCGATTTACTGACGCTGGCGGTGACCATTTGATTTTTACACCCCGCCACGAGCGCATCCACCATTTTGGTGTGACCTCTGACTATGCATGGGTAGTCACTGGTGTGCCCTTTGTCGGTAATTTACCGATGGTGTTTCGTGCCGAGGCCCTGTACACCAAAGACGCCCACTTCGTAGACTACACGAAGCAAGCCGCGATACGCGCCGGGGGCGATGGCAATGGTATTAGCGAGCATGACACGCTGCGCGCAGCTCTGGCTTTTGAGTTTGCCTTTCCTTCAAAAGTCACGGTGATTTTTCAGCCCTCTTTTTATTACACCGCCGATTGGCACGAAGGCCTGGGTGTGGGTTTTGGTGGAGCAGTAGGCGATGAATGGAATTTTGCGCCGGTCGTTTTTGTCTCGCGCCCGGTGCAAAGCACTCGTGACCGCTTGATGCTCAGCGCGACATTAACCCCCTACTTTAGTGGACCGAATCGCGATTACCAGGGGGGTAAAGTCCGGTTAGTGGCTAGCTATGAATTTTCGCCCTATATCAGTGGTAGCTTTATTTACACAGGCTACAGCGACGGTGACGACGATGACCTCTTTGGCCAATATCGCCAGTACGACAATATCGGCATAGAGCTGCAATACGAATTTTAAAAGGTATTACACACGATGGGGCAAACGATAGTATCTTCAAAAAAGAATCACTCGGTTTTTCGCGTGTATCTGTGTTGTCTGTTATTGGGTTTGGTGGGCTTATCTACTGGGGTGCTTTATACAGTTGCCGATGACAAACCTACCTGGCGTGGCCTCGACGAATTAACAAGCTGGGAGCGCGAGCGTGTAGATTTACGTCGCAATACACCAAGAGATGGGGTAAACCCGGCTCTGCCTGCAGAACAATACCCCTTTAGGGCACCTTACACTGCTGAGGAAATGGGCTTTCGTCTTATGGATTTCCCCCATACAGCACGCTGGTCTCATGTAATGGCTGATGCTTTCGGTACTATTACCAAAGAGGGCTATTTAACGCAGGGTATTACCGTGGTCATGGTTGATCAAATGGCTTCACCCAATACTCAGAGTCAAATAGCAGTTGCGCCCGGCGAAGCCTATTCTCGACACATGTACTACTACACCTATCCACCGAAAAATGATGGTGTACAGGAAATGTGGATTTTACGCCGTAGTGGTTTAGAGTCGTCAGCTAAATTAGATTATTACGCTTATACCCCTTCTTTGCGCAGGGTTCGGCGACAGCCACCGCCACGGCGCGAAACACCTTTTCCCGGAGTAGCCCAATCTTTTGATGACATTCTTGGTGTTGAGGCCTGGGAGTTTGACTGGCACTTGTTAGGCGCAGATGTGCTACATGAAACAGTACGTTTTCCGAGTAACAGAAAAACGATTACCTTGGCTGAGTCTAACGGCCGTTTTTATGACGAGGCGACAGACTCTATTAAGTTGATGCGCGAGCACTACCCCTTTTATCGTAAAGATGGCGGTGTGGACTGCTTTGTCGTGGTCGCTACACCGAGGCGCGAGTGGTTGCCAGACTATAAAGTATCGAAAATAATTTACTGGCTTGATCAATACTATTTTTACCCTTTACGTGTTGAGCGCTACGACGAAGAGGGCAAACTAAAAATGATAGAGGTGCGGATTGCCCAGCAGGAAAATAAATCGCTGCCTAACGGGCAGGGTTTTGCGAGTCATCTGGTGGTTTATTTTGATGCCGAATTAGATGTGATTAGTTACAGTTTGCACGATGCACATTTGACGCGGGATTGGACAGCAGATGATTTAGCTGCGTTTACCCCCGACTTTATGCGCCGAGGCTGGTTGAAATACCCGCAGAAAAGTCAGGCGTTAGTTAATTCGCCAGAAGAGTTTTATTTACGCCCCGCACTGTTAGAAGGGCGCTTCCCAAAGGAACGTTCGTTGACGCTTAGCCCCGCAGTTGCTGCGCGCGTAGAAACGCAGAATAAGCGTGGCCAGCTCGTTTTTGACATTGAAGAAGAGAGCCCAGGGCCTGATGCGAACCAACATTAAGAAGCTATAAATGCCGCTTCTTCCGGTGCTGGCAAGTCTGGCGCTAAAGTGGTGAATGTTTAGCGATAGCACCCATTAAATCGGGCGGTCACCCTTCAATGAAACTCGGTGCAGCAAGCGCCGAAAACCATTGTAGTCGTTGATGGGATAGTGGTGGGTTGAGCGGTTGTCCCACAATACCACCATGCCCTCGCTCCAACGCAGACGACACTGAAATTCAGGTTTGCGTGCGTGTAAATAAAGCTGGTTTAACAGGGGCTCACTTTGCTCTTCGGTGCAGTCTTCAAAACGCACGGTATGTGCCTCGTGGACAAAAAGTGTTTTTTCACCGCTCTCGGGGTGAGTGCGTACTACCGGATGAATAGCGGTAAACACTTCAGGGGCTGACGAGTCGCCGGAGTCGGAAATACGGGGCATGCGGGTTTTGGACACCGCTGCTTTACCCGAGGTGAAATACGCTTTACGCCCATCAATCTGGTCTTTTATCTCTTGTGAAAGGTTTTCATAGGCTGTTTGCATATTGCAGAAAATCGTATCGCCGCCGACTGGAGGCAACTCCAGCGCATAGAGGCTAGCCCCCGCTGCGGGTGTTTCCAAATAAGTGGTGTCAGAGTGCCATACACCGCCAAAGTTGATGGTTTCGTCAGGTAATTTCAGCACGGGGGCGACCAGTGGGTTGCCCTCAATGCCGTTCAAAAAGGGGTATTTATTGACTTCGCCAAACTGACGGGTAAACGCCAGTTGCCCATCGGGGGTGAGCTTTTGGTCGAGAAAATAAATCATTTTGCGCTCTAGCCAAACCTTACGCAGATCGGCGAGGGTGTTGGGGGGTATGGGTTGGGAGAGGTCAAGCCCGGTTATTTTACTGCCAATAAAAGGTGTTAACGGTTCAGTATCAAAATGTGTGTTCATCGACTTCTCCCAATGCCATCAATGGCGGCTTGGCAATTATTGTTATTTATATCGCAGCTAATTTATCGACCACTCGCTGACCAAAGGCATCGGTGCCAATAACTTTCTCGTCACTATTGCTCCGCGCTAAATCGGGGGTGGTGTAGCCATCGGCAAACACACCCTGCATGGCGGCCCATATTTGATTGGCCTCGTCGACCATGCCAAAGCTGTATTCCAGCATCATCGCCACTGAGCCTATCATCGAATAGGGGTTGGCAATATTTTGCCCGGCGATGTCGGGGGCAGAACCGTGTGAGGGTTCGTAGTAAGCCTTGCCATCGCCAATACAGGCAGAGGGCATTAAGCCCAACGAGCCAATTAGCCCGCCGCCCTGGTCGCTGAGAATATCGCCAAACATATTTTCCATCACCATGACATCAAACTGGCCGGGGTTCAGGCACAAGTGGGTGGCGGCGGCATCGACCAGCATATTCACCACCTCAACCTCCGGGTAGTCGGCGGCGACCTCGTCGAGCACTTCGTTCCACAACACGCTCGATTTAAGAATATTGCTCTTGTGAATATTGTGCAGCAGTTTTTTGCGCTTCATGGCTTGTTCAAAGCCAGTTTTAACCACCTGGCGAATTTGTATTTCGTCGTAGCGCAGGGTTTCTTCGGCGAAGCGAATATTGTCGTCAATACCGATGACCTTTTTTCCAAAATAGAGACCGCCAAGTAGCTCGCGAATCATCAGTATGTCGATGCCCTCGCCAATCACTTCGGCCTTTAAGGGTGAAAGAGGGGCCAGCGCTTTGGGTAGCGATACCGGACGAAAGTTGGCGTAGGTGTTATAGCGTGCCCGCAGGGGTAACACAGCGCCGCGCTCGGGTTGCATGTCGACGGGAATCTTCATTGCCTCAGCGTGGGCCAGGCCCACCGGGCCTTTTAATATTGCATCGGCGGCATCGCAAACCGCCTGTGTTTGCTCGGGAAAGGGGTGGCCATAGTCAAAATAAGCGGCAGCCCCAAAGGGGCTTTCGGTGAGTTCAAAGTGCACGCCGCTGCGTTGTTCTACCAGGGTCAGTACCTTTAAAGCCTCGGCCATAATTTCGGGGCCAATACCGTCGCCAGTTAGGATGGCAATGTGATGTGTTGTCATAGTTAGTTCGTGCCGGTTTTAACGTTGGTTTGCATTGTAGCCAATCAATTAAGGCCAGAACAACGCGTAAAATAGGTGCTGTAGTTGGCGCTAATGACGCTGTGGCCCGACAAGCAATGGTGTGAATAATACGTGAAAGGCTTGGAGAGCATTTGATCTATGTCATCAAGGTTTTGTCGCTTGGCGCATGATAAGGGGTGGTGCTGAGAAAGTGTGCTTGCAAAAAATACTTGGAAAAGTGCTTGAATAGTGAATCAGGGGCGATTCAGGTCCGCAATTTTTATGTGTTGGTTGGATGTCTTAGGTGCTGGACTTAGGTGCTCGGCTGAGATGTCGGCAGAGTAAACCTCAATACTTGGCCTCTGCGCTAAGGGTATAACGAGGTGTTACAACGCCAGCATGTTTTTTAAGGCATCGATAGACTGCTGACCCTTTTGTTTTTTCACTTCGGGGGGTAACTCATCGCCAAAGCCCTCGCGCTCAATATCTTCGCCAGGCAGTTCATCGAGAAAGCGGCTGGGCTCAGTTTTATGCACCTCGCCAAATTGTTTGCGCCTAGAAGCCAAAGTCATCGTTAGGGTTTCGCGGGCACGGGTAATGCCCACATAGGCGAGGCGGCGCTCTTCTTCTACTGTGTCTTGCTCGATGCTCGAACGGTGGGGCAGTATCTCCTCTTCCATACCGATGAGATAAACGTGGGGAAACTCCAAACCCTTGGCAGCGTGCAGGGTCATTAGCTGTACTTTATCGTCCGCCGACTCCTCTTCCTGGCGGTCGAGCTGGTCGCGCAAAATGAGCCGCGAAATGGCATTTTGCACGGGGTTTTCACAGTCGGGGTCTTCCATTTCACTGGCAATGGCACGCTCTAACTGGGTGACTAGAAACTGCACATTCTTCATGCGTTTTTCGGCCACTGCGCCACTGCTGGCGTTTTGGTGGAGCCAGCTCTCGTAATCGATATCGTCGATCATTTCGCGCACCGCTTTAATCGGGTCGTCGCGCTCACAGTGCTCGCCAATTTTTTCCATCCAGTGCTTAAAGCGTTGAAGCTTTTCAAGGTGCTGGCCATTGAGTTCTGACTGTAGGCCGATTTCATCAATTGCCGCAAACAGCGAGATTTCGCGGCGGTTGGCGTAGGTGCCAAGCTTTCCCAGTGTTGTGGGGCCAATTTGGCGGCGTGGCGTATTGATCACCCGCAGCAGCGCGTTGTTGTCGTCCGGATTCGCCAGCAGGCGCAGATAGGCCATGATGTCTTTAATCTCGGCCCGGGCATAGAACGAAGTGCCACCGCTGAGATGATAGGGAATGGTCTGGCTCTGTAGCTTTATCTCGAGCAGGCGGGCCTGATAATTACCTCGATAGAGCACGGCGAAATCTCGGTAAAAACAAGAGCGACGGGCATGGGTGGCAATAATATCGTTGACCACGCGTTCCAGCTCGGCTTCTTCATCACCGCAGCGAATCACGCGGATGGCATCGCCAAAGCCCAGGTCGCTCCACAGGGCTTTTTCAAAGGCATGGGGATTGTTGGCGATAAGGGTGTTGGCGGCGCGCAAAATGCGGCCGGTGGAGCGGTAATTTTGCTCCAGCTTGACCACTTCAAGGTGGGGGAAGTCGACCTGCAATTGCTCGAGATTTTCGGGCCGCGCACCCCGCCAGGCATAAATTGACTGATCATCATCACCGACCACGGTTAGCGCCTGGCGCTCGCCCGCCAGCATTTTAACCAATTCGTACTGGGACATATTGGTGTCTTGGTACTCGTCCACCAGCAGATACTGAATACGTTTCTGCCACTTGCCCAAGACCTCGGGATAGTCGCGAAACAACTGCACTGGCAACAGAATGAGGTCGTCAAAATCCACTGCGTTGTAGGCTTTCAAGGCTTGCTGGTAGCGGTCGTAGAGCAGGGCCAGCGCCTGTTCGCCATCGCTCTCGGCGTGGGAGAGGGCGTGCTGGGGTGCCTGTAGTTCGTTCTTCCAAGTCGAGATTTGTTGCTGGGCGATGTTGACCAGATCGGGGTCGATCTCGGTTTTGGTTATCATCAACTCTTTAATGAGCGTGCGACTGTCTTCGGCATCAAAAATCGAAAAACCACTTTTATAGCCCAGGTGGCCCAGCTCGCGACGAATAATATTTAGTCCCAGGTTGTGAAAGGTCGAAATCGTCAAACCTCGCGCCGCCCGTCCCTTAACCAACGTACCGACCCGCGCCTTCATCTCCCGCGCCGCTTTGTTAGTAAAAGTCACCGCCGCAATATGGCGGCCCGCCACCCCGCACTTATCAATCAAATAGGCGATTTTGCGGGTAATCACACTCGTCTTACCACTGCCCGCACCGGCGAGCACCAGCAAAGGCCCGTCGATATAGTGCACCGCTTTTTGTTGCTGGGGGTTGAGTGTCGACAAGGTAAGCCTGGTTGGAAATTTGGGGCGAGGGATTGTAACAGTTGCTTGTGGCTATTAGGCAGATTAGAACGGTTGACTTAGGGTATTTTAGGTTCTTAATTTTAGTATGCCCCGATATATCCTTACTTAGATTACGGTGGGTAAAGACCCATTTTATAAGGTGGTGGGGCGGCAGGAATTGAACCCGCGTCCGTCAGTCCGCTGCTATCGGTTCTACATACTTAGTTCGGTCTATTATATTTAACCTCTCACTGCCCGGCCGGCAGGGCATGTGAAATGGCGATTCTGGTTTAGGTTTTAGCGAGTCACCCCCAGACGTGGGTCATCGCGATCTTATGAGTTATGACACCTGAATGCTTCGCCGCTACCTTAGATTTTAAGGTCTTAGGATTTTGAGGCTTTAGGCAGATGAAGCGCTGGACGCATAAGCACGGCTCCAGTCAGATGGCACTCTACTGGTGTTTAAGCAGCGGGTGCGTAGGTGTTTTCTAAAATGTCTGATTGTTCAGTTTTCAAGGATGATTATTTTTGTTTAGTGTTTACTGTGTTGGGCAGAGCAGGCTAATTGGTACGGCAAACAATTTGTCACCAAAAGGCAAAATGGTTTCGCCATCGTAAAACACCACGCCAGCAGAAAATTGTTTACCGCAGGCATCTTTTAATTTGTTTAAACCTTTAAAGTCGCTTTGTGTCACGGAGGCGGCGGCTTTAATTTCTATCCCCGCCATTTGTTGACCCTGTTCGATAATAATATCTACTTCTACCTTATCTTTATTACGGAAGTGGTAGAACTTTAGTTCTTCATCGTGCCAGTCGGCATATTTCCGTATCTCCAGGTAGATAAAGGTTTCCAATAATTGGCCTAATAGTGCTTTATCTTGCCAAAGAGCTTGGCTATTGACGCCCATTAGGGAGCAGGCCAGCCCGGTATCAGCTAAGTGCATTTTAGGCGTTTTTATTAATCGGCTAAGACGATTGCTGTGCCAGGGTTGTAGTTGTTCGATTAAAAATATTTGTTCTAGCAAGGTTAAATATTCTCGAATCGTTGGGCGGCTAATCGAAAAAGGAGAGGCTAAATCGGCCGCATTAAAAAGTCGTGCAGTTTGTCTTGCTGCTAAGATGAGTAGCTTTGGCAATGTGTTCAGATTGCGAATGCTCGCTATATCCTGTACGTCTCGTTGGATAATGGTGGTGATGTAATTTCGATACCAGGAGTTACGACGTTTTGCATTGTTGCGAGTAATGGCTGCGGGGTAACCGCCCCTGCAAATTAATTGAGCTAGTGACTCACCTAGTCGTACGTGGTTTCGTTTGCTTGTTGCTTCACTAAAATTCGCGTTGAATAACTGCTGAAGGAAGGTGGGTTTGAGTCCGGCAATTTCTGTTTGGGCGAGAGGCCGCAAATGAATAATTTCCATGCGCCCTGCCAAGGAGTCGGCGAGCTGCGGAAGCAATAGGACATTGGCAGAGCCGGTGAGGATAAAACGACCAGGCTTACGGTTTTGATCGACGCTGGCTTTAATGGCGGTGAAGAGCTCCGGCGTACGTTGAATTTCATCCAGAGTGGTATGTTCCGGTAGGCTTTGTATAAAACCTATGGGGTCAGCTTTGGCTGCCTGGAGCTCATTATCGTCATCAAAGGTAATATAGTGGTACCCCAGCTCCCTGCCAACCAATTGAGCCAGTGTCGTTTTTCCACACTGGCGAGAACCATGGATAAGTACTACAGGGGTGTCTTGTAGTGACTCGCGTAAGATTTCTTGTGTAAATCGATGGTATAG
>JARGOV010000007.1:79730-94009 GCA_029212965.1 Porticoccaceae bacterium | reverse complement strand
ATAGCCGTTGCCGAGAGTGAAAAATTTTCTATCGTCGACAAACTTGCCGAAGATATTTTCCCTCAGGCAACACGCATCACCATTGATGGTTTACGCCTCGAATATCCCGAAGGCTGGGCCTTAGTTCGAGCCTCTAACACCTCAGCTCATTTGACCTTGCGCTTTGAAGCTAATGACCAGCATGCACTATCGCGATTACAGCACCAACTAAAACAGAAGTTAATTCCATTATTACCCGATACAAAATTACCTTTTTAACCTATCGCTCTTTCTAAAAAAGAGCCCGGGAGTTTTCTACCAACATGTCTCTATCTCGTGACAATGCGCTTCAAACAGCGAATATTTTGACCGAAGCACTGCCTTATATTCAAAAATTTACCGGCCGTACTCTGGTTATTAAATTTGGCGGCAACGCTATGATTGATGAACAATTGAAGCAAAGTTTCGCACGGGATATTGTGCTAATGAAACTCGTCGGGATCAACCCCGTTATCGTCCACGGCGGTGGGCCACAAATTGGAGAACTCCTCGAAAAACTGAATATTGACTCTCATTTTGTCGACGGCATGAGGGTCACCGACAACAAAACAATGGATGTTGTTGAAATGGTGCTGGGTGGAGCAGTTAATAAAGAAATCGTTAGTCTTATCAACCATGCCGGTGGCAAAGCGATTGGAATTACCGGTAAAGATGGGCAATTAATTACCGCCCGCAAAATGGTTGTAACACGGAAGAACCCTGAAATAGAAGTGCCTGAAATTATTGATATTGGCCATGTTGGGGAAGTTGAGCATATCAACACTGGGGTTATTGACATGTTGACCAGTGGCGATTTTATTCCTGTCATCGCGCCCATTGGAGTCGATGAAGAGGGGAACTCCTACAATATCAATGCCGACTTAGTGGCGGGGAAAATTGCCGAAGTCCTGCAAGCTGAAAAACTCTTATTACTCACTAACATTGCCGGTTTACTGGGCCGTGACGGTACTGTCCTCACTGGATTAACCACCGAGCAAGTTGATGACTTAATTGCCGATGGCACCATCAGCGGCGGTATGCTACCAAAGATTCGTTGCGCATTGGATGCAGTCAAAGCTAATGTGCGTAGCGCCCATATTATTGATGGGCGCGTCAGCCACGCAGTATTATTGGAAATATTCACCGATGAAGGTGTTGGCACCTTAATCACTAATCAAGCTAACTAACTGTACTCGACTCCGCTACCTTTCAAGTCCAGTATTCATAGAGACCATAGCCAGATAATGACTGCCTCCTCTTCTTCGCCACAATCGAACTCTTCACGCCGCGATACCATCCTCCAAGCTTTAGCTGAAATGTTGGAACAGTCGCCCCATAAGAAAATCACTACTGCGGCACTGGCCACCAAAGTCGGTGTTTCAGAAGCGGCGTTGTACAGGCACTTTCCCAGTAAAGCACGGATTTATGAAGGTCTAATCGATTTTATAGAGGACACTCTTTTTAGTCGTATTAGCACTATTGTTAAAGATGCAAACAGCACAAAAGAGCGCTGCCGGATGATCATCACACTACTATTAAGCTTTTCAGAAAAAAATCCGGGGCTGTCTAGAATTCTTAGCGGTGACGCCTTAACAGGTGAAACGGATCGTCTACATACTAGAATCAATCAGTTATTTACTCGCATCGAGACGCAAATCAAACGGGTGTTGCGGGAAGGTGAGCTTCGAGAAAATTGTAGAACACACATGGTAGCTTCTGCTACAGCCGAACTCTTATTAGTGATCGCTGAGGGAAAAATACGACAATATGTGCGCAGTAATTTTACCAACCTGCCTACTAACCACTGGCAGGAACAATGGCCAGTTCTTGAGAAAGCTATTTACCAAAGCCCCGCCTAACCTTCAGATTCGGCCTCTTTTTGGGCCTTAAGCTGGCGGTAACGTTCTATATAACCCTCGTAGCGTTCCTCAGTCTTCTCGTATTCCTCTTTCTTCAGCTCTAATAGGCTCTCGGATTTTTTCACCTCAAGCTCAAGATCAAATAAAGTTTCGGTGACATTTTCCGGCACCGCTCGACCACCTCGCTGATAATTTGCAGCGCGCTGCTGCTCAAAAGCAATCCGCTTTTTACTGCCCTTAATGTTGGTATTTATACTTTTAACTTCCCTGTCAAGCTGACCGAGTTTTCGAGCCATCGCCGCCTGAATTTCAGCAACCGAGCTATAGCTAATCAGAATAAATCGATCTTCCTTTTCACGAGCAGCCAATGCTTTTTGTCGCAAAGCTTTCTCTACCGCATTCTGTGGCTGTGAAGGTTCAACAGTATCCAGTAACTGCCCTGATGAGCTGAGAATATCGTACCCTTGAGCAACGTAACCCGGTGGAATTTTGTCATCAATAACAACAACACCCTCAGCATTAATATAGCGGTAAAGCCTTATACCACCAGCACCTAGGCTAGCCGCAGTCCAGCTCAGTAACAGCAAAATCACACAGACCCTTTTGAAACCTTCCATTAACTATTCTCGAAACCCATTTTATACGCCATATTGCTGTTGATAACGGGTTACCGCTTCCAGTGTTGCTTCGCCCGTTGATTGCTCGCCAACGTAGGTCATAATATGGCTAATATCTATGATGCTCTTCACATTCAGAGCGAACTCCTGTTGCAATGCCTGTATGGCAGACAGACCCCCATCGCGCCGCTCTTTTCTATCCAGCCCAACTAGCACACTGGATACTTCAGCTCCCGCCTCATCAATCAAGGCAAGCACTTCACGTATAGCCGTGCCTGCTGTAATCACATCATCAACAATCAGCACGCGACCCGTCAGAGGTGCGCCCACTAAAGCGCCCCCTTCTCCATGTGTCTTAGCTTCTTTGCGATTAAAGCAATAAGGTACATCGCGATCATAGAGCTCAGACAGAGCAACAGCCGTTGTCGCAACCAGCGGAATTCCTTTATAGGCGGGGCCAAAAATAACATCGAATTCAAGGCCTGTATCGACGATGGCCTGTGCGTAACAGCGACCCATTATAAACAGAGCCCGACCCGTATTAAAATTGCCGGCATTAAAGAAATAAGGGCTGACGCGCCCTGATTTTAAGGTGTACTCACCAAATTGCAGCACCTGGTGCTCAAGCGCTAGGTCAATAAACTCTCGTTGGTAACTTTTCATCTAGCCAATTCTTTTAAATATGATTAATTTAGAACCCAGGCGGGGATCACAGGACGGAAAGAAATAGATTTAACTTTTTCCCCTGTTTAGCTGCTTAAGGTATCATAGATCGTTCAAAATAGAAGGCGGGAATATGCGTTTAATAAGTGCTTGCGTTGACGGCATCCATCAGGCTTCCGAAAGAGGTCTCTTCGACTGGCTGAAGGTGCAAGATGCAGAAATTATTTGCCTGCAGGACTTACGTGCCCAGGCACCAGAACTTGAAGATAGCCCCGCATTTCAACTCGACGGCTATTTCAGTTATTTCTTTGACTCCCCCACCCCACAGACTAACGGTGTGGCCATTTATACCCGTCAGGCCCCGAAAGCAATAATGTTTGGTTTTGGCCTCACCTCTGGCGAGGATATGGATGGGCGCTACTTGCAAGCCGATTTCGACCACACCAGCATCGCCTGCTTGCTTGCCCCTCACGGCGGTGAAGATGCCACGAGCCGCGAAATGAAAACGCGTTTTTTCAGTGGCCTGCAAAACCAAATGCTGAAAATAACCCGCAAACGACGACATTATATTTTCTGCGGCAACTGGCAAATGGCCCACCGCGATATTGATGTGCAAAATCCAGAGAATCACCGCGAAGAATCCGGCTTTTTAGCCGAAGAGAGCCAGTGGCTCGACCAGCTCTACAACGACATTGGTTACGCTGACGCTTTTCGTATATCGAACACTGATAACGATGAGTTCAGCTGGTGGCCATCAGGTGAAATGGGTAACGGCGACGCATGGCGCACAGACACACAAATTATTTCAAAAGCCCTCGTCAAACAGGTCGAATATGCCGTTCTGTATAAAGCCAAAGTATTCTCTAGCCACACTCCGGTGATTGTCGACTACGACCTGCATGAGCTGTAGACAGCTGGTTTCTACAGACCTTACTTCTGTGCCAGAGCCATACGTTGAACCTTAACCAAATCTGCTATGCCACGCTTAGCTAACTCGAGCATGGCGTTGAGTTCATCCTGATTAAAGGGTGCGGCCTCGGCGGTGCCCTGCACCTCAATAAAACCACCGTCGCTATTCATGACCACATTCATGTCGGTTTCTGCCTGAGAATCTTCCGCATAATCAAGGTCCAGCACCGGCGTTCCTTTGTAAATACCCACAGAAACAGAAGCCACAAAACTCTGTAGTGGGCTTTTACTAATGCGCTTTTTGCTCAGTAAATACTCGACAGCATCGGCTAATGCCACATAAGCACCGGTTATTGAAGCCGTGCGCGTGCCGCCGTCAGCCTGAATAACATCGCAATCAATATTAATGGTATTTTCACCAAGAACGCTCATATCTACAGCCGCGCGCAATGATCGACCAATCAGGCGCTGGATTTCCTGAGTTCGGCCGCTCTGCTTACCGCGCGCTGCTTCTCTGTCCATGCGTGAATTTGTCGAGCGTGGCAACATACCGTATTCTGCTGTGACCCAGCCCTGTCCCTTACCACGGAGGAAACGTGGTACCCCAGAAGTGACGCTGGCAGTACAAATGACTTTAGTATCGCCAAATGCCACCAGCACTGAACCCTCGGCATGACGGGTGAAATTGCGGGTGATTTTAACGCTGCGAAGCTGTTCGGGACGACGTCCACTGGGGCGAGACATAAATAGATCCTTAAGAAAATTGAAAGGTTAATACTGACTTTTAAAATGAACAATAAACACTAGCCCTGCTCAAGAGCCCCCATTGTAGCGAAATTAGTCTCTTGAGTTGCCATCGGTGTTTGCTAACATGGGCCCTGACTCTGATATCGAGCCCAAGTAAGAATGCCAAGAAGTATGACAGCCTTTGCCAGCGCTAGTGCCAAATACCCCTGGGGCACAGTGGCCTGGGAGCTGCGCTCAGTTAATCAACGCTTCCTTGAGTCGACCTTTCGACTACCAGACACTCTGCGCCACCAGGAAATTACTTATCGTGAAAAGCTGCGCCAGTTTCTACAGCGCGGCAAGATCGACTGTAGTCTGCACATTGATATCACTCAAGGCAGCACCACTGCGATTAATCTCGATATCGCGCGTCAATACCTCGCAGCCTGTCAAGACATTCAACAATTAATACCAGGCTCACCTGCACCTCTATCCCCTAGCGACGTTCTTCAAGTGCCCGGGGTAATGCAGGAAAACAACGTCAACACGCAAATTCTTCAGGCAGCAACATTCGACGTTTTTAATGAGGCTTTGCAGAAACTGGTCGATGCCCGCTGTCGTGAGGGCGAACGCCTCGCTATCTTTATTCGAGAACGACTGAATAAAATCAGCCACGAGGTCGCCCTTGTACGCAAGGTGTTACCCCAACTCATGGCACAACAGCAGCAAAAATTACGCAGCAAACTTGAACAGCTTCCCGCACAGTTGGATGAAGAAAGACTGGAGCAGGAGCTGATCTATCTGGCCAACAAGGGTGACGCCGACGAAGAGCTCGATAGGCTTGAAACACACATCGAAGAATTTAATCGCGCCCTTACCAGTACTTCACCAGTCGGCAGACGGCTCGATTTTCTACTGCAGGAACTCAACCGCGAAGCCAACACACTGTCATCCAAATCCCAGGCGGCGACCACAACCCACTCTGCCGTTGAATTAAAAGTATTGATCGAACAAATTCGCGAACAAGTGCAAAACCTCGAATAGCAGGAGAGACTCTCTAATATGACTCAGCGCGGTACCCTCTACACTATCTCAGCACCTTCCGGGGCAGGCAAAACCAGTCTCGTCGCCGCTTTGCTCGAAAGCACACCTAACCTTCAAGTTTCTGTCTCCCATACCACCCGACCTAAACGTCCAGGCGAAACTGACGGTGTGAACTATCACTTTGTCAGCAAAAAAGAATTTCAGGCAATGTTAGACCAACAGGCATTTCTCGAATACGCCGAAGTATTTAATAATCACTACGGCACCTCGGCGCAATGGGTTGATGATACTCTCGCCAATGGCTGTGATGTGATCCTAGAAATCGACTGGCAAGGCGCGGCACAAATCCTTCAACAACTACCTGATACGGTTAGTATTTTTGTCCTACCCCCCAGCAAAGACACTTTGCTCGAGCGCCTCACCCAACGTGGCCAGGATAGGCCCGAAGTGATTGCCCAGCGCATTGCCGAAGCACAGGCTGAAATGTCCCACTTCGCCGCTGCAGATTACCTTATTATCAATGATGTTTTTGCAACTGCCCTCGAAGAACTAGCTTTGATCATCCGCAGTGGAAAATTGCTGCTCAAAAAACAACAATGTCAGCATCAATCCCTAATAAAAGAACTACTGTTATAAATCTGCCTTTTTCTTTACAATGATCGGTCGAGTAGATATTTAATCGCGACACAAAGAAGGTAGAGTTTTAATGGCTAGAATCACCGTAGAAGATTGTCTGGATCATGTTAAAAACCGTTTCGAGCTAGTTCTGATTGGCTCCAAGCGAGCTCGTCAACTAGCCATTGGCGGCAAAGAGGCCTTAGTTCCTCTAGAAAATGACAAGCCGACTATCATCGCCCTGCGTGAGATTGAAGATGGCTTAATTGATGCCAGCATCCTTGAGGAAAAAGAAGAGTCCCACGAGATCCTCTCCCTCGATATGCTAACGGCCAACCTTGACGCTGACGAAAACACCGCACCACCTGCCATCGAAGAGTAAGTCATTACCTGGAGGAAAGACTTGCAAGCGCTCGATCTTCTAAACGACAAGCTTTCCTCCTACCTCGAACCCGCTGAAGTCAAAAAGGTTCTGCGCGCTCACAAATTTGCCGAGCGCAGTCACGACGGACAATTTCGACAAAGTGGCGACCCTTACATAGTCCACCCAATCGCTGTTGCTATCATCCTCGCCGAAATGCATATGGATCACGAAAGCCTGATGGCCGCCATGCTTCATGACGTTATCGAAGACACAGGGGTTACCAAAACTCAGCTCAGCTGGCGCTTTGGTAAAACCGTTTCAGAATTAGTTGATGGTGTCAGCAAGCTCAGCGAAATCGAGTTTGCCTCCAAAGCCGAACAGCAGGCCGAAAATTTTCAGAAAATGGCCCTGGCCATGGCCCGAGATATTCGTGTCATTCTCGTAAAACTGGCTGACCGCCTGCACAATATGCGTACCCTTGGCGTACTCAAACCCGAAAAACGCCGACGCATTGCCCGTGAAACCCTCGAAATTTACGCACCCCTTGCTCAACGCCTGGGCATGAACGATATTCGTATTGAATTTGAAGACCTTGGTTTCGCCGCCCTTTACCCTCTGCGCCACGCTCGTATTACTAAAGCCCTCAATAAAACCCGAGGCCACCGTAATGAGCTAGTAACAGAAATAAAGCAAGTTATTGAGCACCAGCTGGCCGACCACGCCATTGAGGGGATAGTAAGTGGCCGGGAAAAACATCTCTGGAGCATCTACCAGAAAATGAAAACCAAGCAGCGGTCCTTTAAAACCATTACGGATGTCTTTGCCTTTCGCGTGGTGGTCAATAGTGTTGACAATTGCTATCGAACTCTCGGCTTGCTGCACAACTTCTACAAGCCAATACCCGGGGAATTTAAGGACTATATTGCCATTCCCAAATCTAATGGTTACCAGTCATTACACACAGTGCTAGTTGGCCTTGATGGGGTGCCTATTGAGGTACAAATCCGCACTACCGAAATGGACGACCTTGGTAATTACGGTATCGCTTCTCACTGGTTATACAAATCAGGGTTGGAGAGCGCCCAAGGCAATGAGCGTCGCGCCAATCGTTGGCTCAAAGGATTGCTCGAGATACAACAACAAGCGGGCAATTCTCTGGAATTTATCGAGCATGTCAAAACTGACCTTTTCCCTGACGAAGTCTATGTTTTTTCCCCCAAAGGTGAAATTATAGAACTTCCAGCTGGCGCCACCGCTGTCGATTTTGCCTATGCCGTACACACCCAGATTGGTAATACCTGTGTTGCCTGTGAAATTAACGGCCAACTCAGCCCACTGTCAGAAGTATTACAAAGCGGCCAACGCATCCGCATAATCACCGCCCCCGGAGCCCAACCCAATCCTTCCTGGCTCAATTTTGTGCTTTCAGCAAAAGCACGCAGTGCTATCCGCCATTTTTTGAAAACCCAGCAGCACGATGAATCGGTTGACCTCGGCAAGCGGCTGCTCGACCGGGCGCTCAATAGTTTTGGTAGTACTTATAAAAGCATCAAAAAATCTCAAATCAAACACCTGCTCAAAGAAACAGGGGCCGATACGTTTGAGTCAGTATTGCAACAAATTGGCCTTGGAAACCGTGTTGCCTATGCCGTTGCTAATCTTCTCGTACCCGAGAAGAAGCGCAATGTATCTCCCACCAACCTCCATTCACCGATTTTAGTTGACAATACCGACGGCTTAATCACCAGCTTCGCGCGCTGCTGCCACCCCATCCCCGGCGATTTAATTCTCGGGCATATCAGCCCCGGCCGAGGCTTAGTAGTACACCGCGACACCTGTAAAAACCTCAACGAAATTAAATCGAATACCGAAAAATGCATGCCTCTAAGCTGGTCACCAGCAGTTAACGGCGAGTTCCCTGTGGAACTCAAGCTGGAAGTCTATTCAGACCGAGGAATCGTTGCCACACTGGCAGCACGTAT
The DNA here is from genome assembly GCA_029212965.1 of Porticoccaceae bacterium. Taxonomy (GTDB): domain Bacteria; phylum Pseudomonadota; class Gammaproteobacteria; order Pseudomonadales; family Porticoccaceae; genus Reddybacter. Next base: position 85,212 of record JARGOV010000007.1, on the reverse strand, counting down.
TACTGAACAAGACGCCACCATTGACCAGATTAATATCAAGGAGCAAGACGCTCATTCCAGCATCATTAATTTAATTATTGGCGTTAAAGACCGGATCCATCTTGCTAATATTATGCGCAGGTTTCGCGGCTTAAAAACCGTAAAAGCTGTATACCGCTTAAAAAATTAACTTCAGCGCCCCCTATAGCCGCAGTCTAGAGAAGAGCATTATGCCCAATAAAGCCGTGATCCATACCAGCGATGCCCCCGAAGCAATTGGCACCTATTCACAAGCCATTAAAGTCAATAATACTGTCTACCTTTCCGGGCAAATCCCACTGGTACCGGCAACGATGGCCATGGTCTCCGACGATATTGATGAGCAAATTCAACAGGTTTTCACCAACCTCAGCGCAGTCTGCGAAGCGGCCGGGGGCTCCCTGGCCAATATTGTCAAATTGAATATCTTCCTGACTGACCTAGTGCACTTTCCCCTTGTTAATGAAATCATGGGCCAAGTGTTTGCCGAACCTTACCCGGCCCGCGCCGCCATTGGCGTGAAATCCCTACCTCGCGACGCCTTGGTCGAAATGGATGCGGTTATGGTGATTTGATGTTTTCACTTGGCTCTCCTCTGCCCAACGTGAACAAGAGATCCTAGATAGCCTGTCATATCAAACTCAGCAAACGACCATAGATAAGAAAGCCTAGAGGGGTGTCTGGGATGCCCATGCTGACACAACTTACCATAGTGTAACCAGCGCCCACCTCTGCTAACAACTTCCCGGTTCAACTTAATGCAGAACTTTAACAAATAGGGACGAATGCTAATATTCACGCCCCAGGCGGCCCACATCACCGGAGGCTGGTCGCCAAAACTATCAACAATTTCTACGAGGTTGGACCGTGACAATCGAGCATTGTGCTCAACGGGCAAATCGTGTGGATCAGTAGCTCGCAGTGGATAGAGATTAGCCATCACAAAACCTTCATAGCCATTACGTCGAGCCACCTCCGCAACTTTAGCAACCGTCGTGTCAGCTTTTTCACGGTTGGCTGTACTGGGATTCAGCCCAATCACGTAGAGCGGATTACTAGCGGACTTTCCGAGTATAAAGCGCGCACTATCACGATAATTACAGGAGTAGATATCATACATAGAAATTAGGCGATACAAGCCCTAGCGTCGTAATAACTACTCTGGATAAATGATAAACTCCAGTAAGTTTTCATCTGGATCGCGAATATACACACTCGTGCCACTATCGCGGCCACCGTTGCGCCCACCGACACGCTCCACCGGCCCTTCCTCAATACCAGCCTTAATCTGATCGAGCAATTCATGCAATACGGCCTCGGTGTCATCCCAAATAAAACAAAAATCCCCGCAACCAGGTTGTGCAGTAGGTCCACGCAAAGAAAACTCTCCGGACTGCCAGATAGCCGGAGTGTGGAAATTTATTTTATTGTCACCAAAGTGAACCGAATACAACCGCTGATCGAAGTCGTCACTTACTTCACAACCTAGCGCTGTGTAAAACGCAATCATTGCATCAACTTTTAAAATGGGGATAGCAACGTGATCGAAGGCTTTAATCATTATCTTTTCCCTTACGTGCACAGACTGAGGCTATACGCCCTCAACCACCATCATATGAGAAACAGCCGCTTTATGCCGTGCCACTCTCGCTTCACGGTAGGCTTCAGAATCAACCCAGGCTCGCGCTTGGGCCATTGATTCAAACTTTAATATCACCGTGCGATTAGGTGTACGGTTGCCCTCAAAAACATCGACGGCGCCACCCCGGGCTAGATACTCCCCACCAAAGGCTTCTATAGCGGCAGGGGCGAGCTTTTTATAAGCTTCATAGGCCTCAGGGTCGGTGACTTTGACATCGACGATTACATAAGCGGTCATATTGTTACCTTGTCATTAGAAATAGCCGAAGGCCTTATTTCGCTAGATCGTCGATCCAGGCACGACCAACGCTTCAGCGTAGTTATCAAGTGTTTGCACCATCTGCTCCAGGCTATCAGCAAAGCCCACCAAAATAATTTGTTCTACACCGAGATCAGCAAAACGCTTCACTGTATCCAGATCGCATGCCGTATCATAGGGCGAAATAGCAATTTCGATATCGCTCAAAGAACGACCATAAGTGTCCAGCATCTTCGATAATTTTTCGAGCCGTTCAGGCAAGGACTCCGGAGTTAAGCGATAGCCCATCCAGCCATGGCCAAATTCGGCAACACGACGTAGGGCAGGGTTACTTTCACCGCCAAAGAACATCGGTGGGTGAGGTTTCTGTAGTGGTTTTGGCCCCTGCACACATTCAGGCAGTGAGTAGTATTTACCTTCAAAGCTAGAAACTTCGTCACACCACAAACTTCGCACCACATGTAGATAGTCTCGGGTGCGACTGCCCCGATGCTCGAAAGGGACATTCAGAGCACCGAACTCCTCAGAGGACCATCCCGTGCCAATACCAACAACCATTCGTCCACCCGATAGCACATCAACGTCGGCTGCCTGCTTGGCCAGATATACAGGATTGCGCTGGGGCAAAATGGTAATGCCAGTGCCTAATTTAATAGTGGTAGTGTGGGCTGCAAGAAAGCTCAACACTGTGAAAGGTTCGATAATACCCGTGTCGGCACCAAAAGGTGGAACACCATCGTCACTATAAGGATAAGACGAGTCATAACTGGGAAAATTAACCACGTGTTCTGCGGCCCAGATATGGCTAAAGCCGCGATCCTCCAGTGCTTTCGCAGTGCTAATAATATAATCCGGCTGCGAGGCTACCGGCCCGCCAAATAGCGTTTGAACACCAAATTTCATAAGATTACCCCATTGCAGTGCCGATGCTTATCCAAAGAGCAATAGAAATATCGACATTTTTTATTCTGATTATAGTTGCAGAGAGAATTATTCCCGCTACTGCGCTATTTGTCTATCCCCGCTGCAAGCTCACCTTCTGAAAAGAATGGCATTCCAATAGGACAGCTCACTTCAAATAAACACTTCACCAGGTAATTTAACGCTCATTTAAGCCCCAGCCACTAGCACTAAGATGAGCCGCTAGAAACTCTCGCGGATAGAACGCCAGGCCACACGCAAACCACCGTGAGCAAAAGGGGGGCGAAAGTAACCATGCAGCTCACCCTTAGGATTAATCAATATCAAGTTGCCACTGTGCGTGACCTGATAATTATCCTCACCTTCAAACTCCGGCTCATAGACAGAGTGTAACTGCCTAGCAAACCCCATCAAGGCAGAGTGCTCTCCACTAAGGCCCATAAAACTAGAATCAAAACGCGCTAAATACTTTTGCAATTGCTCAGGTGTATCCCGCTCAGGGTCAACCGTCACCATAATGACATTGAGGTCGGCTTGCTCATCGGCCTTTAATGCTTGGTAGGTTTCACCTAGTACAGCCATGGTGGTGGGGCAAATATCCGCGCAGTAACTGAAACCGAAGAAAACTAACGTCCAGTGTCCGAGCAATTGCTCACGCCCAAAAGTACTGCCACGATGGTCGGTGAGTGCAAACTCGACAAGCTCTGTTGGCTTCTCCAACATCATTGCACCGTAATCACGCAGTTCATAGGTGTTCAAAATTCGCGGGCTCGATAATTTCTTACCAACAGCCAAAATAGCAATCGCAGCAAAGACAGCCACTGCCGCGACAATCAGTCGAATATTTCGCTTTACCTTTGGGTCTTCAGTCACTTTTTTATCACCTGTCATTGTTGAAAAGCCAGTACTTAACTTGCTGGCCCCAAAAGGGGAGGGGCAATCCAGTAATGATCAACCAACATAATGGCGAACAGCGCTAACAAATAAACGATGGAATATTTAAAGGTGGCCATGCCGAGGCCAGGTTTGTCGCTGAGTAGTAAAACAATAGCCCAATAGAGGAACCCCCCACCCAGTACTAAGGCACCTAGCAGATAGAGCCAGCCACTCATACCTGTTAAATAGGGCATGACAGTGACAATGATTAACAGAAGTGTATAGAGCAAGATATGTATTTTAGTATAGCGCTCTCCATGGGTGACCGGCAGCATAGGCACATCGGCTTTGGCATACTCGTCTTTGCGGTGCAGAGCTAGCGCCCAAAAATGGGGTGGTGTCCAGATAAAGACAATCAGCACCAACAACAGTCCATAGCCATCTACATTATTAGTTACCGCCGTCCACCCCAGCAGGGGAGGAGCGGCTCCTGCAAGTCCGCCAATCACAATATTTTGCGGTGTGGCACGCTTTAAATAGAGAGTGTAAACCACCGCGTAACCGAGCAATGAAGCCAGAGTCAACCATGCAGTGAGAGCATTGATGTAAACCAATAAAATCCCCATGCCGGCTACACCGAGCACGAAGGAAAAGGTTAGCGCCTGATTCGACCCCACCCGCCCTTTGGCGATAGGTCTATTTAAGGTACGCGCCATTTTCAAATCGATGCGCCGATCAACCAGATGATTAATGGTGGCCGCCGACGCCGCGCAAAGGGCAATACCGAGATTACCCAATACCAGGACATCCATAGGCACCATGCTACCTGCATCCACAGCCATAAACATGCCGATCGCGGAGGTAACTATCATCACCAACACTACATTGGGCTTACAAAGCTCGAGATAATCTCGCCAGCTTGCGACTTCGTTTTCCAACTCTACTGTACTCATTTTAATCCTGCTCGACGGGCTTTTCGGCCATCCACATTTTAGTACCCAGTGTAACAAGGCTCGCTAATAACAAAGCGCCGCCTGCATTATGCAGCACTGCGACAGGCAGAGGGATAACTAAAAGAACATTGGCGATACCCAAAACCACCTGTACTGCCAGTATCGCTAGTATCCCAATGGCCATGCGTCGCACACCGTCATGGTCAACTTTAAAGAGAAAAAAACTAAAGACCAGTAAGTAAATGCTGGTAACAAGGGCACCAAGGCGATGCATCATATGGATCGCCACTCTCGCTTCACTTTCGAGCAAACCACCAAGGTAGTTAGGACCAATCCCCTGGGTCACATTAAAACCCTGAACCAGATCCATTGGCGGCCACCACTCACCGTGGCAAGTGGGGAAATCGACGCAGGCTACGGCCGCATAGTTAGAGCTAATCCAGCCGCCTAGTGCAATTTGAAAAAAGACAATCACCAGACCGATAATTAATGCCGGGCGCAGTGCTTTTAGCTGCGGCCAATTAACGCTGTCGGTGTGCCAACGCTGATTTTTCAATCGCAAGGTAAAAAGCCAAAGCAATGAAAAAGTGCTGATACCCCCGAGCAAGTGTACCGTCACGACTTGGGGCCATAGCTTTAGTGTTACTGTCCACATGCCAAACAACCCCTGCCAAACGACTAAGAAGAGTAGGAACAAAGGCAGGCGGAAAGGGTAATTACGTGTTTCTCTATGCCGCCAGGCAATCACGCTCAGGGCAATGATAAATAAACCCAAGCCACTGGCAAAGTAGCGATGCACCATTTCTGGCCAGGT
>JARGOV010000007.1:75754-79630 GCA_029212965.1 Porticoccaceae bacterium | reverse complement strand
TGATAAATAAACCCAAGCCACTGGCAAAGTAGCGATGCACCATTTCTGGCCAGGTCTTGTCCGCATCTACCGGCATATGAGGATAAAGGGCATCAGCGCGAGCAACATCCTCAGCGTCTGTCGGCCAGGTTAAATGGCCATAACAACCCGGCCAGTCAGGGCAACCAAGACCGGCATCTGATAAACGCGTAAAGGCTCCTAGCATCACTACTACAGCGGCGAGGCAGGTAGCAAATAACGCCAGGCGATAACCCGGCCTGGATACAGGAGGTTGAGGAAGGGCCATAGCTTATAGCTCCGGGGAATACTTAATAAGGTGCTTCAAATCACCGAGTAAATCACTGCCATCGTTTTCAGGGGTGTAAAACATCATTGCCACCCCTTGTTGATCAACAAGAAACAAGCGCGAATTATCAATTACCCACTGAGCATTTGTCGGACCCATTAGGGCCGAAAATTCTGCCAAATCACCGCGCACAACAGTCAAATACGGATGCTCTCGTTTGAGGTAGGTGTTCATTTCGTCATCGAGAGGAGTACCAAGGTTTAAGAACACACGCTTTACACGTTGAGTTTTTTTATCGAGACGAATATGAACTTGCCGTGAGGTATATAAAAAATCGCGACAGCTGTCCTCACAAGTCCCGACAAAAGGTAACAACAAACGCCACTTCGGCGCCTGCTCCTGCCACAACCAGGCTTCACCCTGCTGATCGGTAAGCGCCATATCGGCCATTAACACGACAGGGTTGAGTAAAGTACCCCGATTATTCGTGCCTAAGATCGACAAAAGTCGGTCTCGCTGACCATCGTTATTGGGAAATAACAAGAAACCACTCACCATCACAGCAAGAGTCGTGAAAATAATCAGCCACAGCGGTAGCTTACTGGTTTTGGAGGTTCCTTCATTCATTTAACAGCTCTCATTCAAAAACTACTCGTCACGCTTTGCTGCGGAATTGCGCGCAAAACGGGTGCTAATATTTGAGTTTGCAAACAACGTTAAAATCACCAGTGCCAAGGCCATAGAAAACCATTGCACAGCATAAGCTGTGTGCTTTTCGGGTTGGACATTAACGATGACCCAGTCAGCTTTCAAAGCACCGCTACTCCCCTCCTCTAATCGCAGAGAATAGGGGTAGACGTTGCCACCGAGATAGCGCTCCAGCTTGCCCTGATCAAAATGCTGTATCACCAGAGGCGACTCTCCAGCAGCCCATACGTCATCGGCCAGTACCAGGTGCTTGCCAAAGGACTGATACAGGTAACCAGTAAATGTCGAAACCTCTTTCAATGGCGGTATTGCTGGCAATTGACTGCGATCGAGACCACCGGCAAGCCAGCCTCGATTGACCATTAACCAAAATGGCTGCGCCCCCGCCATTACCACTTTTAGGGGGACTAAAACTTCGTAACCCGGGCGCCCTCTGCGGACACGATTGTCAATTAAAAAAACCTGTTGTGGGTGAATTTCCCCCACTGCCGTCACCCTAAGATAGCGCTGGGCAGCACTACCTTTCCTCTGTTCGGACTTGCCGTTAGTCTCAGTCAACTCCTTACCACCCCTGACATCCGCAAATGCAATTGGTGCATCGGCCTGCAACGCAGACTGGGCAGCCAGTATCTCCCGTTTTTCCTCTGCGCGATGAAGCTGCCAAAACCCCGCTGTTAAGGTGATAGGCAGAAAAAACAGGGTAAATACCAACACCTTCCAGTTCCACTGCCATTCAAACTTATCGACAGGAGTATTCTGCTCAGGACTGGCCATATATGCTTAAATAAATAACTTCATTTATGAGGAGGTTTGTCATGTGGCTGAAAGTCGTCATTGTGCTGTTGTTCATCGGAATCGTCATTAGCCTAAGCAGCGGACTGATGTTTCTGGTAAAAGATTTTGGTAACTCGAAAAGACGTACACTTTATTCACTGGGTATCCGCATTACCTTGGCTAGCTTGATGATGGGACTTATTGTCTACGGCTATTATACCGGCCAACTTTTTAGTACAGCACCATGGGACAAAAAGATTCACGCTCAACATGCTGAGCTAGTGGAACCACAACCCAGGCCATAATCCTATGTCAAGGAACAAAATACAGTGACGAAAATGGCCAGGTAATACCTGGCCATTTTCTTATTCGGAGCTTAACTGGCGCTGTTTAAGCCAGTACGTAAACAAACAGAAACAATCCTACCCAAACCACATCAACAAAATGCCAATACCAAGATGAAGCTTCAAAACCAAATTGGTCTGTCGAACTAAAGTGTCCTTTCAGTCCACGAATCAACTGTATTAACAACATGAATGTACCCATAGTCACGTGGAAGCCATGGAAGCCGGTCAGCATAAAGAATGTACTGCCGTAAATACCGGACTCAAGCGTTAAACCCATTTCAACATAAGCTTCGTGGTATTCCTCATACTGCAGAAACAAAAATATGATGCCTAACACAACAGTAACACCCAACCAGAGGTTAAATTTACTGCGATCATCGTGCTTTATCGCATGGTGAGCAAAATGGCAAGTCACACTTGAGGTGAGGAGGATAATAGTGTTCCACAGGGGCAACCAGTGCAGTAGTCTGTCCCAACCCGGGAAGCTCATATTTGCTTCAGGGCCGACAAACTTGTCACTACCTGCTGCTTCGGCGGGGGTTTCCATTAGCGGCCACTGGGCCGTAAATTCTGGCCACACTAGATGAATCATGTCGCTTTTATCACCCTCACCGCCCAACCAGGGTAGGGCCAAGGAGCGAATATAAAACAGTGTCCCAAAAAACACCGCGAAAAACATGACTTCAGAAAAGATAAACCAGCTCATGCCCCAAACGTAGGAACGTTTTAACTGATCGCTATTCATACCCGCTATGTTCTCGCGAATCACGGTTCTGAACCAAATATACATGACCGCGATTAACAGTGCTGTACCCACTAAAAGAATACTGCTGCCACCCTCATTCAGCACAAGCCCTCCACCAAGGGCCATCAAGCCAAGTGCCAGCGCGCCAATCACAGGTAGGCGGCTCTCCTCAGGTACGTAGTAATTGCTATCTGTTGACATTTTTTTCTCCAATTCACCGCATTATTAGATACGGTAACTAACAGGTAATTAGTTTATTGTTGCCACTTCGGCTGCCGTAGTTTCCGTCACATCAAAGAGGGTATAAGATAAAGTGATAGTGCTCACACTGGCCGGCAATTCCGGGTCAACGATAAACACCAAGCCCATTTTTGTTTCTTCACCCGCTTTTAGTGGCTGCTGGTTAAAGCAAAAACATTCGGTTTTATGAAAAAACTCCGCCGCATTGTCCGGTGTGACATTCGGTATCGCTTGAGCAACCATATCTCTCGACGTCGGGTTACGCGCATAAAATTCAACAGACGTTTTCTCGCCGGGGTTAACGCGAACCTGATACTCCACCGGGGAAAATTCCCAAGGCATTGCACCGTTATTGGTTGCGACAAACTGAATTTTAACGTCCCGCTGCGCATCGATTACCTTTACTGCGCCCTCATACTGCCCTTTGGTTTTACCTCCAATGCCGGTGATCTCACAAAACACATCGTACAGAGGCGGCATCAAAAATACGGCAAAGACAAACATGCCAACCGCCGCCACCACCAACTTCAGTGTAATTTTCTGCGTCGCGTTGATTGACATGCCTTGTTCCCGCCGTGCCTATTTAACTTCAGGAGGCGTTGAGAATGTGTGGAATGGTGCAGGTGTGGGTAATGTCCACTCCAGCCCTTCTGCTCCTTCCCAAGTTTTCTCTTCGCTAGTGGGCTTGCCTGCAACAATGGTGTAGACAACATTGTAGAGGAACATCAACTGTGCCGCCCCATACATGAAAGCACCAATGCTCGACACCATATTCC
>JARGOV010000007.1:72784-75654 GCA_029212965.1 Porticoccaceae bacterium | reverse complement strand
AACATCAACTGTGCCGCCCCATACATGAAAGCACCAATGCTCGACACCATATTCCAGTCGGTAAACTGCAGAGCGTAATCCGCATAGCGACGAGGCATACCGGCCAGACCCAGAAAGTGTTGAGGAATAAACGCAATATTGAAACCAATAAAGGCTACCCAGAACTGTACTTTACCCATGGTCTCGTCATACATTTTGCCACACCACTTAGGCAACCAGTAGTAAACCGCACCCGTCATCGAGAACACCGCACCGGCCACCATCACATAGTGGAAATGACCAACAACAAAGTAACTGTCGTGGTACTGAATATCTGCCGGCGCAACCGCTAGCATCAAGCCGGTAAAGCCACCAAAAGTGAACAAGATGACAAAGGCAATGGCAAACAACATCGGAGTTTCAAAACTCATGGAGCCTTGAAACATTGTCGCAATCCAGTTAAAGACCTTCACACCTGTTGGTACCGCAATCAACATGGTGGCGTACATAAAGTACAGCTCACCCGCTATTGGCATACCGGTGGTAAACATATGGTGAGCCCAAACGATAAACGACAAAAAAGCAATTGCCGACGTCGCATAAACCATCGAAGAGTAACCAAATAATGGCTTGCGGCTAAATGCGGGGATAATCGCAGACACCACACCAAAGGCTGGCAAGATAATGATGTATACCTCAGGATGACCAAAGAACCAGAAAATATGCTGGAACAAGACCGGATCACCACCACCCGCTGCATCAAAGAAGCTGGTGCCAAAGTTAATATCCATCAACATCATGGTAACCGCACCGGCCAAAACCGGCATAACAGCAACCAGCAAGAAGGCTGTAATTAACCAGGTCCAGACAAACAGGGGCAACTTCATCATGGTCATGCCAGGGGCACGTAAGTTTAGCACCGTGGCAATAATGTTAATTGCACCCATTATTGATGAAGCACCGATTATGTGAATACCAAAAATAAAGAAGTTAACCGTGTCAGGCGCATAAGTAGTGGACAGTGGCGCATAGAAAGTCCAACCGAAGTTCGGCGCACCGCCTTCCATAAACAGTGTAGAAGCCAGCAAAGAGAAGCCGAAAGGCAGAATCCAGAAACTGAGGTTATTCATCCTCGGCAGAGCCATATCCGGCGCACCAATTTGCAGAGGAATCATCCAGTTGGCCAGACCAACGAAGGCGGGCATGATTGCCCCGAAAACCATCACCAAGCCGTGCATGGTGGTCATCTGATTAAAAAACTCAGGCTTAACTAATTGCATACCCGGTGCAAACAATTCGGCGCGAATAATCATCGCGAACGAACCGCCAAGTATAAACATTGCAAAGCTGAACCACAGGTACATAGTACCTATGTCTTTGTGGTTCGTGGCGAACAACCAACGACCAATACCCTTTGCGGGACCGTGTGCCATGTTAATTCTCCCCTATTGGCCTTGTTTGAATTTAAGAACGTCGAGAGGCTGAACCATGTCACCGACATCGTTACCCCAGGCATTACGCTCGTAGGTGATAATCGCTGCTAGATCAACTTCTGATAACTGTCCGCCGAAGGCTTGCATCGCTGTACCACTGACACCGTTGACAACGGAGTCGAGATGCTTATCCACGGGGCCGAGGGCAATAGCACTCCCTTTAAGGCCAGGAAATGCACCGGGAATACCCTCACCGTTAGCCATATGACAGGCCGCGCATGAGCGGTTATAAGCTGCTTCACCCTTGACCATCAACTGTTCGAGCGTAAAGGTTTGCTTAGCCATCTCACGCTCTGCCGCAGCTGCAACCTTTTTATCAGCCAGCCACTTCTGGTATTCATCTTCAGTAACGGCATTAACGACAACGGGCATAAAGGCATGGCCCTTACCACAAAGCTCCGCACAGAAGCCGCGATAAATGCCTGGCTCGTCAATCTTGGCCCAGGTTTCATTAATAAAGCCAGGCACCGCATCACGCTTGACACCCAGGTCGGGCACCCACCAAGCGTGGATGACATCTTTGGCAGTTAGCAAGAAACGTATTTTTTTACCAATCGGTAATACCAGCGGCTCATTCACCTCTGTCAAGTAGTACTCTGTTTTTGGCGACTCGTTGTATATAGAAGACTCAGAAGTCGTCAGCTCACTCATAAACTCAACGCCTTCGCCGAGATATTCATACTGCCACTTCCACTGATAACCGGTTACCTTAATATCAATATCGGCTTCGCTGGTATCGTAAAGCTCAATCAAAGATTTCGTCGAGGGGAAGGCGACCCAAACCAATATTAAAACGGGCAGTATCGTCCACAATAGCTCGACTGTCGTGCTTTCATGAAAATTTGCTGCTTTGTAGCCCTTTGATTTACGATGAGCAAACATGCTGTAAAACATCACACCGTAGACGACTACTGAGATCCACACACAAATCCAAACAACTGTCATGTGTAGGTCATAGATGTCGTTACTGACACCGGTAACGCCCTGAGGCATATTCAGTAGACTCCACCCACTTGCATGTGCATCTTCTGCATTGGCTCGTTGGCCTGCAGAAAATAACAGTAACAGCGGGCTTAGCGTATACACGACAAGCTGCTTTACTCTAGATACCATTGCCTATTTTCTCCGGATTGCTTTATTGACCTTGTTCAGAAACACAAAAAACCCCGCACTGGAGTGAATCGACCCCACGCTGGCTATCTGAACTCCCCCTACGCTCCCACTTTTTGCAGTTTTGCGGGTACGCCTGCGACACTCTGCCACTTCTTCTACCGATGATTTAAACCTATTGTACCCTTACCACTTGAACGAGCAGACAGCAAAACAGGCGTAATATCGACGCGGCGCGCAGTATATCAGAAGGCCTGCAGAAAGGTCACCGACAAAAAACCAATAAAC
>JARGOV010000007.1:56047-72684 GCA_029212965.1 Porticoccaceae bacterium | reverse complement strand
ATTAAAGTAACCGAAGGCAATACTATCCCAGTGTTGCTCGATTTTGTTGTCCGCTATACTGAGCATGTTGCAGAGTTTGTCGATGTGCTGAGCACGATCGGTATCAACGCTAATTGCTGCGAATACACTGAGGCTGTGGTCAATTTTTGTATCGGCGCATTTGGCGAGACACCTTTTTTATTGGATAGGAAAAATGAGCTAGCCACGCTAATGGCTCAGGCCTATATTGCTCACCGCGTTATTGAAGAGGTCAATGAACATTTTTCACAGCAGTGTAATGAGCCTTTAATCCCGATGGATATGACCCGCTCTAACCTTATTATCCATCAGTTAATCGGCGAACCTCTGGCCAATCAACTCGACCTCATCGCTCAAGGTGTCGCCGAACAACTGGAACGAGACTACTTACGCTTAGATAGCGGTATCTTTGATCAAAATGCCAGTCGGGAAATTGCCTGGGGCATTGAAGTCACGCACTGGCCCTGCCTCACCGACACCTTAGCAGTGGATTTATTGCTAGGGCAGGGCGGTAACGACCTTGACTGTATTCACTAGCCCCGGCTAATTATTCTATTTTTTCACGGTAGCATCGACAAACTTAATCGTTTGTCGACCAAGATCACGGTTAGCACGGGTTTCTAGCTCTGCGGAAGGCTGGCTAAATAAGGTTTCCTCAACAAAATCGCAACTGACACATTCACGGCAGTCTTTCTCGCCCTGTCGAAAGACCACCAGCTTGTCCATCTCGCCACAGCGGGGGCAAACAGCGCCTGCAATAAAACGTTTAACCACTTTTGTCACCGTACGCTCCCGTTCAAACCCAGTAATAAAGCCCGCTATAATAACAGCCCACACAATGCTCAGGATTTAATCATGCCACTCGATAATATACCTGCCATCCGCCGCTTTAACGGTCATACCCCAACACTTGGCGAGCGCTGTTTTGTCGACCCAGCTGCAACAGTTATTGGCGATGTCGAGCTTGGCGACGACAGCTCGGTCTGGCCAGGCGCAGTCATTCGAGGCGATATGCACTCAATTCGCATCGGCCAACGTAGCAGTATTCAAGACGGTACCGTGGTGCACATTACCCACGCCAGCGATTACAACCCTGGCGGCTGGCCAACAACCATCGGCGACGACGTCACCGTAGGTCACAATGTCACCCTCCACGGCTGTACATTGGGCAACTGTATTTTGGTCGGAATTGGCTCCACCGTAATGGACGGCGTAGTCGTCGAAGATAACGTCATTATCGGCGCGGGCACCCTGGTACCGCCCGGCAAAACCTTAAAGAGCGGCCATCTTTATTTTGGTAGCCCCTGCAAACAGGCCCGAGCACTGACACAAGGTGAAATTGACTACTTTCCCTATACCGCTGGTAATTACGTGAAACTGAAAAATCAATACTTGGCAGAAATCGACTGATAAACCGTAAACACAGCGTTAACCTGTATTGAATAACACAGGTTAAAGTCCAATCATTCAATCATATCGTCGTAGGGATTCTCTTCCACTAAAGGTACAGGCTTACCGTAGCCCGGCAGGCTGATGGCCTGATCAGAGATCAATACTTCATCGTCGCCAATCACACCTTCACCAAAGCGGTAGATTGGCGCAAGCTCGCCATGATCGGCCCTGACCTCATACTCTGCAGCCTGCTTACGCGTAGCCTCACGGCGTTGACAGTAGTCGCTCCAGCTACTGCTGTATCGCTTAGCCAGCATCTGTTCGGCAACCGCGCCGGAAAACAATACGCCCGTTGCATTATTGCCGCCAAAACCCTTAGCATTGATAAAGGCGATATCTTTTTTAGTCGGCAAATCATTGAGCGGAAAATGTAGGCGCTGCTGATAGACGTCATCGGCAACAGCATCCATGGTTTTGATACCGGGAATCAACCCGTGGCGCATAGCACCAATAGCGGTCATGATTTGATCGCCACTGGCCGGTGCCAGTGAATGCCCGACATAGGCTTTCACCGCGCACACGGGCCAGTCACTAATGCCGAAGGCCTCCGCGACACGTTCAAAAATGATCGATTCGGTTACCCGATTTTGCGGGGTACTTGAACCATGGGCCATCACAAAACTGCGCTGGCGCACGGCGTCTTCACCGAGGATATTGCGTGCGGTCGCAACTGCCTTGCCAAAACTAATGTAGTTACCCGGCCCTGGCCCGGAGATAGATTTTTTAATTCCATCGGCATCAACGTGGACATCGGGTACCGCACCAAAAATGTCGGCACCCAGTTCAACGGCCAACGCATCATCCATCAAAACAATATATTGCGCCGACTCGCCCATGACAAAACCGGCGTTCTCGCCAAAGGGGCGGCTGTAGCGTCGAGGGTCACTATCACCCAGGGCCTCCATTTCCGCTTCCGTCGCCAAAGCCGTCATATTGGTATAACCCTCCATAACTTCTGGCAAAATGGGCGCCTCTCCACAACCCACAACAGCAACACGGCGCGCACCACTGCGTATATCGTGCACCGCCGCACGCAAGTTGTATAAAAAACTAGCGCAAGCACCAGCTACTGACTCTGTATGACCAAGATTACCCAGGACATAAGCATTGACGAAATCTGCGGGCATGCTGGTCAAGCCCATCGGTACCTGTTTAGACGTCGGGCGACCACCCAACTGGCGTGAAGTCATCAAACCACCCAAGCCCTCATCCGACAACTGGCCCATGGCACTGGAAGCGTAAACGCCTGTCTCGTCGGGCTGTACTGTATCGCAAATAGTTTGCCAATCAATACCGATCGAGCGTACAGCGTCGGTAGCCCCAAACAGGGCCAACTGCAAACCGCGCGGTTGAAAACGCGAATTATATAGCTCGCCCGGCTCAAAGCCTGTTGGCAATTGACCAGCCGCTTTCACCGACATATTGCGCGTGGATGGAATACGCCACTCCTGCTGACCTTGAATCGTTACCTCCACCGCACCCTTTTCGCCATAAGTCACTTGCCAACTTGAGGGTATATTCTCAGGTAGGCTTTTCTTGGTAGTACGAAATGTCATCGCCTCATCACGAGAATCCGTCACCATTGTTTTCTGGCAAAAGGCCGCATCCGGGTCGTAATGGCTTTCTTCAATACGCCGAATTAAGGTTTTATCGCAAACCTCCGCGGCATAGCGCAAAGAGACCTCACTAATACCCAGACTATTACCCGTAGTATCTTCATAGGTCGAGCCATTCCAGCTGACCAGTTTCATCATGCAAGCCAGACCAGCAATGGTTTTTTCCTGCTCTTGTTGAGTAAGGTTTTCCAGCACCATGCGGCGGTAGGCCTGGTCAAATGAGCTTCTACCGGCGGGATTAACACCACCGTATCCAACAATTACGGGCAATATTGACATAGTGTGTGGCTACCTTATCCATAGATTGAACATAACTTGGCGAGTGTAAGCCGTACAAAGCACGCCATTAATGGTTATAGTAGCCATTATTTATGGCAACTCGGCCATTTATCAATACGGAGCTTGTTATGGATGGTCCCTACCGCGTCGCTGTCTTGCTAAGCGAGAACCTCCTTGCGACCAGTGCGACCCTGCCAATTGAAATATTCAACACCGCCGCCGGTTCTGCTCTCGCTAATAAGCGCGATGCACGGCCGATAGAAATTCACTCAGTATCACTGAATGGCGAACCGGTGCCTTCCTCATCGGGCTTTAGTCTTACCCCAACGGCATCCATCGGCGATGACATTGGCCGTTGCGACTTAATACATATCCCCGGTTTCTGGCGTAATCCCCGCCCCATCATTCGTCACCACAGAGAGTTTCTGCCGTGGCTCGTGAATCACCACGAGCAGGGCTCTATAATTAGTGCCGTCGGCACTGGTTGTTGTTATCTGGCAGAAGCGGGCCTGCTCGACGGTAAGCCGGCCACCACGCACTGGCACTATTTTGACCAATTTCAACGTGACTATCCTCAAATCGAACTCACCCGCCAGTACTTCATTACCCGAGCTGATAATCTCTATTGTGCCGCCAGTATTAACGCTCTCACCGAGCTAATGGTGAATATCGTCTTTCGCTGGTACGGCCGCACAGTGGCCAATATTGTGCAACGTAATTTCTTTCACGAAATTCGCAATTCTTTTGAACCAACAAAATACTTCAGTGGAGAGGCCATACAGCACCCAGATGAACAGATCGTGCAAGCGCAAATCTGGATGCAGGATAATTTTCACAAAACCATCCATATTGCTGCTCTTGCAGAACAATTTGAAATGAGCCTGCGCACCTTTAATAGACGCTTTAAGAACGCTCTGGGCCACAGCCCGCTCAGCTACTTACAGGAATTGCGGCTCAACGCCGTCAAAGATTTACTACAACACAGCAACCTTACCCTGACGGAAATAGCCAACCGCTGTGGTTATCAGGACGTGTCTTTTCTAACGCAACTTTTCAAGCGCCACTTCAATGTCCCCCCCGGACGCTACCGCGAGACCGTACGTGCGAAGTTATTCAGTGCTACAAACCAGTAAGCAGGGGGTATATGCTCAGCTTATTCTTACAAACTAAACATTCAATAAATTGTTGATAAGGAAATAAAAATGGCAATTAGTGAAATTCACCACGTGGCGCTCACGGTCAATAACCTCGATAAATCCATCGCTTTTTACACTGAAGTACTGGGTTTCCACCTTACCCTCGATATGCCCTTAGAGGGCACCATCACTGAAAAGCTACTGAAACTCAAACCCGGCACAGTCGGCCGCTCTGTCATCTTGCAACAAGGCGAAAGTCAGGTTGGTGAAATTGAGCTCATTGAATTTGATCCACCTGCAGAACGACAAAATGGACCTAGCAGACCCGGCGACCCCGGTGTGTTTCTACTATCCTTCGAAGTCACCGGCGAAACCTTGCAAACCACCTATGAGCGCCTACTAAGCGAGGGCATCGAGTGTTATGCCGAGCCGCTCGATTTACAACTTAAAGGCTACGGCACGGTGAAGGCGATTATTTTTGAAGACCCCGATGGCATTATGATTGAACTGATGCAACTACCTAGCGCAGAAGAAGTTCATAATTATCGTAAGCAGCATGGCAAGTAAGTGCTCACTAAAGAAAGTTGTTTGACTCCGAGAAAGCGGTTACCTCGCTAATCCCTCGGAATCGAACTCAGTGGCAGAAATCTAGGTTTGCTATTAAAAATGCCGCTTTTCATGCTGATTTAATTAGACCTGCACCTGTTCCTGCATTCGACTATTCTGGGCTATTGGTCCAGCACTGGAACGCAGTAAACCAATGCAAGCCAATCCAGTTGAGCACACGTTGAGCCCCTGCGACACCGAGCAGGAACGTCGATAGTTATATTAGCATTGGCCCTTATTATTGATTAACAAAGGCTTTAGGGCTGTACTTTAGGCTCCGTCCCCAAACGACGGGCTCGGTAGTAAGCCTCTTCTGAAATTTCGTGATAGTCCGTCACTTGTGTCTGAAAGGCTTGTAGAGAATCCCACGCTTTTTTTGCTAGTGGATCATTGGCGACCAGTTCATCAAGCACCTCTCTCGTAATCGCCTTGAGCTTAATCAATACATCATCGGGCAGGTGGCGCAACTGTACGCCATGTTCGTCAACCAACTGCACCAGCGCTGCATTATTGCGGGCAGTGTATTCGTCGAGCATGTCCTGATTCACCGTACGCGCGGCGGCCTCAACCATAGCTTGGAGATCGTCAGGCAGAGACTCCCAGGCATCTTTATTGATAATTAATTCCAATGTCGAACCCGTTTCATGCCACCCCGGGTAGTAGTAATATTTCGCCACCTGATGAAAACCAAAGGCTAAGTCATTGTAAGGACCAACCCACTCAGTGGCATCGATCAAGCCGGTTTGCATGGCGGTGTAAAGCTCACCACCAGGGATAGTCACCGCTTCACCACCAGCACGGGTAATAACCTCACCGCCAATACCGGGGATGCGCATTTTTAAACCCTGTAAATCATCGAGATTATTGATCTCCCGATTAAACCAACCCGCCATTTGCACCCCTGAGTTACCTCCGGCAAACGGCACGAGATTGAAAGGGGCATAAACTTCGCGCCACAGCTCCATACCGCCGCCGTGATACAACCAACTATTCATTTCCTGGGCATTGAGGCCAAAAGGCACCGAGGTAAAAAACACAGACGCGGGCGTTTTACCCTTCCAGTAATATGCCGCGCCATGACCCATCTCAGCCGTACCCTGAGACACCGCATCGAACACCTCTAACGCAGGCACCATTTGTCCAGCGCCATAAACCTTCACTTTCATGCGTCCCTGACTCATACGATCAATCAGGGTGGCGAAGTTCTCAGCGGCCATACCCAGACCTGGATAATTTTTGGGCCAGGTGGTGACCAACTTCCATTTAAAGGATTGTTGTTTTTGTGTAATAACACCACTCTCGGGGGAGCTTGCCCCTTGTTGGTCACCACAGGCGACTAGTAAAAGGACCAGAGCACTGATTGTTAATTTTTTTATCATTTTTTATTTACCTGATTTTGTTATTAATTGTAGTAATGCTGCTTATGCCGGTTGTAACTTTGCGTACTGCAATACCATCCACTTGATACCCTCACCCGCAAAGTTAACCTGCACGCGGCCGTTCGGGCCATTGCCTTCAAAACTAAGTATCACACCTTCGCCAAAGATCTTGTGCTTCACCTGCTGGCCGAGGGCCAAACCCGAGCCCGAACCCTCATCGCTGAGCGTCGCTGCTTTTTTGACAAAGCTGGTGGGGCGAGACACATTGGCCGACAATCGCACCTCTTCGAGTACCTCGGGTGGGATATCGCGGATAAAGCGCGACACTCGGTTAAAACTTTCCTGCCCGTAAAGCCGCCGTGTTTCGGCATAAGTTAGGTAGAGTTTTTCCATCGCCCGAGTAATGCCCACATAACAAAGGCGGCGCTCTTCTTCGAGACGCCCGGATTCTTCCAACGACATCTTATGGGGGAAGAGGTTTTCCTCCATGCCGGCCATAAACACCAGGGGAAACTCCAAGCCTTTGGCCGAATGCAGGGTCATTAGCTGAATGGCGTCTTCATCGCTTTCGGCCTGACGCTCACCGGCATCGAGCACCGCCTCGTCAATAAACTGGGGCAGGGCAGGGCTATCGGGGTCCGGCGCTTCATAAGCCCGACAGGCATTGATCAGTTCTTCAAGGTTTTCGACGCGAGTCTGACCTCGCTCACCTTTTTCACGGCGATAAAATTCCAACAGGCCCGATGTCTCCAGCACCTGATCCGTCAGCCCATCGAGGGTCAGCCTTTGATAATCCTCAGCCAGCTCACTCACAATCGCCAAAAAGCCGCGCACGGCATTGCTGGCGCGGGCGGACAGGCTCTCAACCTCGGTCTCTGCCGCCGCCCAAAGCGACTGTTGATTGGCTCGTGCCGTGTCGCGCAAGCGCTGTACGGTTTTGTCACCAATGCCACGAGTCGGGGTATTAATCACCCGTTCAAAGGCGGCATCGTCATGGCGGTTCAACAACAAGCGCAAATAAGCCAGAGCGTTTTTGATTTCCAGACGCTCGTAAAAGCGATGGCCGCCGTAAATACGGTAGGGAATCTGTAAGCGCAACAGGGCCTCTTCAAGAATGCGCGACTGGGCATTGGAGCGATAGAGTATCGCCACGTCGCTACGCATATTGCCCTTGGCAATCCAGTCCTGAATGCGCTCGCCAATGAAACGCGCCTCGTCCTGCTCGTTAAAACCGGCGTAGAGCGACAACAACTCACCATCTTGACCATCGGTCCACAGGGTTTTACCCAGGCGGTTGGCATTTTGGCTGATAACCCCATTGGCGGCCTTGAGAATAGTCGCCGTGGAGCGATAATTTTGCTCCAGCCGCACCGTCGTTACGGCCTCAAAATCGTGGGTATAGTTTTGAATATTTTCAATTTTGGCACCGCGCCAGCCGTAAATCGACTGGTCATCGTCACCCACTGCCGTCATACCCAATTTACTGCCTGCGAGCACACGCAGCCAGGCGTATTGTATGCTGTTCGTGTCCTGAAACTCGTCCACCAGTATGTGTTGAAAGCGCTCTTGATAGTGAGCCAGCAGCTCGGGCTTATTCAGCCACAGCTCGTGGGCACGCAGTAATAGCTCACCAAAATCGACCAGACCACCACGCTGACAAGCTTCTTCATAAGCGCGATAGATTTGTAACATCGCCACAGTAAAAGGGTCGGGGCTTTGTTGAATATGGGCGGCGCGCAAGCCTTCGTCTTTCTGCTCGTTGATATACCATTGGGCCTGACGGGGTGGCCATTTCTCGGCGTCCATATTCAGGGCGGTATAAACTCGCTTTATCACGCGGAGCTGATCCTCGGCATCGAGAATTTGAAAACCCTCGGGCAAGCCGGCATCGCGCCAGTGCATTTTTAACAAGCGGTGGGCGAGGCCGTGAAAGGTGCCCACCCACATACCCTGGGGCGCAAAGCCAATCAGGCTAGAGATACGCTCACGCATTTCCCGCGCCGCTTTATTGGTAAAAGTCACGGCAAGAATTTGATAAGGCGACAAGCCCTCGACCTGCATCAGCCAGGCAATGCGATGCACAAGCACCCGCGTTTTGCCACTACCGGCACCGGCCAGTACCAACTGATAGGGGTCTGCACTAGTCACCGCCTCACGCTGGGCGGGATTAAGACTATCTATTATTGAGGTAACATCCATGGGGCGGGGATTTTAGCAGATTCCTTAGCGAGGCTTGGCGATATTAATCTATAGAGGGTGTTCTTTTCTTACACGGCAAAAAGGAATAATGGATAAAAATACTTTCATGGGTAAATAATTTACAATTTGCAAAGTAATCAATCGGAGACCGGCCGTGAAGCCCGCAGCACTCACACAAACCATCAGCAATGAACTCCAGGCTATGCGTAAATCTGAGCGCAAGGTCGGTCAATTTGTGCTGGCCCAACCCGACAAAGTCATCCGCATGCGCATCGTTGATCTCGCCCAACAGGCCGAGGTCAGTGAACCCACCGTGGTGCGCTTTTGTCGCGCCGTGGGCTGCCACGGCTTTCAAGATTTTAAACTGGCCCTCGCTCAACAGCTGGCATCCAGCCCCAGCATCGGCCAAATTGCCGTTACCGATAGCGACTCTACCGCGGAATACTCTTTTAAAGTTTTCGACTCCACCGTGGACAGCCTATTAAAGGTACGCGACAACCTCGACCTGGACATGCTCGACCGCGCCGTGCAGGCACTGTGCGCCGCCAAGCGGGTTGAATTCTACGGTTTTGGTGCCTCCGCCGCTGTCGCCTTCGATGCCCAGCACCGCTTCTTTCGCCTACAGTTGGCGACCGCCGCCTACTCTGACCCCCACTTGCAAAATATGTCGGCAACCTCCCTTTCTCCCGACGATGTTGTGGTCGCCTTTTCTCAGTCGGGGCGCACCAAAGCCTTACTCGACTCCATTGCGCTGGTCAAAGCCAGAGGTGCAAAAGTCATCGCCCTGGCACCCAGCCAATCGCCGGTTGCCGATGCCGCCACCATCCCCATCACCATTGATGTGAAAGAGGACATTCAAATCTATACCCCCCTGTCATCGCGCATCGCCCACCTCGCAGTTATCGATGTGCTGGCCATCGGCGTCGCCCAACAAAAGGGCCCACAGCTTGAAGAACACCTGCAACAGTTGCAGAAAAACCTCGATAGCTTGCGTATAAAATAAATAGTTTTATACAAGCAATATCGTTCATCACACACTCAAAAAGAGAATAAAAATGGACAGTAAACAACTGACACCCCAACTCCACGTCGCCGCTCAAATCAGCAAAGACGATATCCCCGCCATTGCCGCCCAGGGCTTTAAAGTCATTCTCAACAACCGACCCGACGGCGAGGGCGAAGGCCAACCCCCAGCCGCCGAAATAGAAGCCGCCGCCAAAGCCCACGGCGTGCAATATATTTATCAGCCGGTTGTCGGCACCGCCATAAGCGATGAAAACGTCAAAGAGTTTGGCGCAACCATCGCCGCCTGCGCTAATAGCAATAATGGCCCCATATTCGCCCACTGCCGCACCGGCACCCGCTGTACGATTTTATGGATGCTATCGCAGGCGAAAAAGCAGAGCGCCGATGACTTGTTAGCAACGGCGGCTAAGGCAGGGTATTCGTTAGAACAGGTGCGGGAGAGACTTGAGTTGCTTGGTAAACAATCTATCTAATCACTTAATTTCGAATTCTGTATAGTTAACTTTTATACTGAAAAAAATGAGTAAATTGGCTAAATATTTTTCTTCTGTTCGTAAAAGTTTGCGATATTTATTGCTGCTTTCTTTTTTTTCGTACTTCATTATAGAACTCGTGTTGAGAAATTATCCCCCATTGTTTCTAAATGCTAGTGTTGTTGCAGATTTCTGCTCTAGATTATTTGTTTCCTATATTTCAGCATTTATTTTTTATTTTATAGTTGTTCACATTAAAAGTGAAAGAGACAAAGAAAATATAAATGAATATACAGGTCATGAGGTTTACTCGATAATCACATCGGGTCATCTATTTATCCAGCCGCTAATGCAAGTTGAAGAAAAAAAGGTCAGATTTAAATATATGGAGGAACAAGAGCTATGGGATTTATTTTCTTCCATTAATAGGTTTGAAAAAATAGCTCCACTTTCTTTTAAAAGCGGAGAAAACGCCGACTGGATAGCGTGGTTTGAATACCTAAAAGAATCAATAGAGCGTTCTATAAACGAAATAATGATCAACAACCATATTCTTGATAGTGAGCTTATAAAATTAATAATGCGTATTAAAGAATGCCCATTGTTTAAGCAATTCTATTTACTTTATGATGAGAGCTGGGGAACTGATTTAACCCCTATAAATAAACAGATGTTATTTTTTCTAACAAATTTAAAGCGGTTGGAAGAATATGCTAATTTACATCTAAAAGAATATAAATATCTTACTGGGGAATTCATGGGTAGCAGTTAGCATAATAAAACTTTTTAACACATCCTACTATCGCTCACTCGGATGATCCACAGCACCTTGTTCCTCGTAATTTTTAACTGCGTGATAAAAATTAGGGCAGACTCAGTTTAAATGCCACAATAAATTACATGCGAATAACTCCATGACAACATCCCGCCTTGCCTCAGAGTGGTCTCTATTACAGAATCAATATGATAGCTATGAAAAGTATTCCCTACTAATTAAACTCTCAAGTATTGGGGTTTTATCGGCAGCGTATTTCACCAATCATCTCTCTGTATTTGTTTTATTGTTGTTACTCATCCTCTGGCTGCAAGATGCCATATGGAAGACCTTTCAAGCGCGTATTGATGCTCGGCTTTTACAGCTGGAAGATTATTTGTCGAATGAGCAAGGCCTTGAAAATCGCGATGGCATCGCTTTTCAATTCAATAGCCTATACGCGCAAAACCGGCCCAGCAATATCGGCCTGTTGAAAGAATACTTGGGCCAATCTCTACGGCCTACCGTTGCTTTTCCACATATCGTATTAGTAATAATCTTGGGTTTTTATCTCACTTTTATTAATTAATGAGTTTTCAATAATTTAACCATTATTGCTTAGGTATTCATCTTACTTGCATCGAAATCTCAGGGTTTAAGTTTATAACAGCGCCACTATTTATTGACATTGTGCATCCGTGGGTGCGAACCTGTTGCTATCAATGATAAATAATAATAGTCAACATATTGATAGGGAGCGCTAGCATGTCTTCACCCAAACATTACGACGCAATCATTATTGGTGCCGGTGTATCTGGTCTTTATCAACTCTACCGTTTACGAAAGGCGGGGTTTTCCGTGCGGCTTTTTGAAAAAGCAGGTGGTGTAGGCGGCACCTGGTACTGGAATCGATATCCGGGCTGCCGCTTTGACTCGGAGAGTTATACCTACGCTTATTATTTTTCACAAGAGTTACTTGAGGAATGGAACTGGAGTGAGCACTTTGCCGGTCAACCAGAAACCCTCGCCTATCTTAACTATGTTGCCGATAAATTTAGTTTGCACGATGACATACAATTCAATAACCGTATTAATACGGCCGTATTCGACGAAGACAATAGTCAGTGGTCAATAGAGGCTAACAATGGCGAGCGGGCACGTTGTCAGTTTTTGATTATGGCTACGGGTGTATTATCGGCAGTGCAATACCCGGATATTGAGGGCATCGACGACTTTCAAGGTGAGTCTTTTCATACTGCTCGCTGGCCCCATGACCCCAACAGTTTGGGCGGTGATAAATCAGTCTATGCCGGTAAGCGGGTGGCGGTAATTGGTGCCGGAGCCAGCGCCGTGCAAGCTATTCCCCATATCGCTAAAGATGCGCAAGAGTTGGTGGTTTTTCAGCGCACGGCAAACTGGGCCTCACCTTTATGTAATGCCCCTATTACTGACGCCGAGCAACCTGCACTGAAGGCCTCTTACCCAGAGATCTTTAAAGCCTGTGATTCCACCTCCGGTGGTTTTGTTCACCAGTTTGACCCACGTTCTATTTACGATGTCAGCGCTGAAGAGCGCAACGCCTTGTTTGAAAAACTCTATAAAGAAAAGGGTTTTGCTATTTGGTTGTCTAACTTTCCTGAAATTATGACCGATATGAAAGCCAATAAACTGCTTTCAGATTTTATGGCCAATAAAATACGCCAGCGTGTCGATGACCCCGCTATTGCCGATAAACTGGTGCCCAGTGAACACGGTTTTGGCCAGCGCCGGGTGCCTATGGAAACTAACTATTACGAAGCCTATAACCAGGATAATGTGCACTTGGTTGACCTGAATGAAACGCCTATCAAACGTGTTACCGCAACAGGCATAAAAACCACCACAGAAGAATTTGATTTCGACCTTATTATTTATGCAACTGGTTTTGATGCTGGCACTGGCGCTATCTCGCGCATTGACGTGCGCGGCCTCAATGGCGAAAGCATAAAGGACAAGTGGGCTAAAGAATTACGCACGTATATGGGTTTACAGGTGGCAGGCTACCCCAATATGTTTATTCATGTCGGCCCCCATGCGGCATTTTGTAATATCCCGCGCTGTGCTCAAGTGAGTGTCGACTGGGTGAGTGATTTAATAGAGTACATGCGTAAAGAAAAGCTGACTTGTGTTGAAGCCACCGATGCCGCTGAAATTGGCTGGACTGAACACGCCGTTGAAGAGGCCAATAAAACCCTGTTGAGCAAAACCAATTCATGGATTATGGGTGACAACGTCTCGGGTAAGCCTCGTGCTTTACTGCTGTACGCCGGACCACTACCGCAGTTCCGTGAACGTATAAATGATTGTGCTAGAAACGGTTATGAGGGCTTCAAGTTCACGACTTAAATTGCACTCGATAGGCACAAACACCCACATGAAAGCACCGTGTTTGCTGCTCATTTCAGCCAGACACAATCGCGTCGTTGAACTGAAAACACAAAGGGTTTGGCTAATATGCTTGCGTAAATAACGGTCTGCAATCAACTTTGGGCAATAGACAATTAGAAGAGACCCGTTGATCAATTACCCTCTTTCAACTGAACAATCAATCGTGCTTTTATTCGACGGTCACCGATTTCGCCAAATTCCGCGGTTGATCGACATCAGTGCCTTTTAATACGGCCACATGATAAGACAAAAGCTGAAGGGGCAGGGTGTAGATAATCGCTTCAATGCTGGATGGCACATGGGGTAGATTTACAACCGTGACATCCTGCTGGTTATGAAAACCCGCCGCTTTGTCGGCGAAAACAAACAACTGGCCCCCGCGAGCCTGTACTTCGTGGAGGTTAGATTTTAGTTTTTCTAGCAGCTCATTATTAGGTGCGACGGCAACCACAGGCATATCATCATCGACCAGTGCCAGCGGGCCGTGTTTTAGCTCCCCAGAGGGGTAGGCTTCGGCGTGAATATAGGAAATCTCTTTCAGTTTTAGAGCACCCTCTAGTGCAATGGGGTATTGCACACCGCGACCCAGAAATAGCGCGTGTTGCTTGTCGGCAAAACTTTGGAAGGTTTGTTCTATTTCTTTATCGAGGGTCAGTATTTCACGGCACAATTGCGGCAATTGGTGGAGAGCTTGAACCAGCTCCTGCTCTCGTGCCTCATTAATACCACCGCGAAAACGCGCCAAAGCAATTGACAATAACTGCAGAGCCACCAACTGGGTAGTAAAGGCTTTGGTGGAAGCAACGCCAATTTCTGGCCCCGCCATGGTCATAACTGCAAGGTCGGATTCGCGTACCAACGAGCTATTAGCAACATTACAGACCACCATGGTGGCGAGGTAACCCGTATCACCCGCAGCTTGCAGTGCCGCCAGGGTGTCCGCGGTTTCACCAGACTGAGAAATACTGACAAATAAGGTATTGGCGGGAACGACGACTTTGCGATAACGATATTCACTGGCCACTTCTACCTGACAGGGAATACCTGCCCAACTTTCGAGCCAATAGCGCGCCACCATGCCTGCGTGATAACTGGTACCACAAGCGATAATGTGGACACATTCCACCTGCTTTAATATCTCAACCGCCTCGTTACCGAAAGCTTCTGCCAGCACATGACGATCACTGACTCGACCTTGCAGGGTCGCCTCCAGCACATCGGGCTGCTGGTAAATTTCTTTGAGCATGTAGTGACGAAAACCGTCTTTGTCATTATGATCGGCGCCGTGATCAATTTGGACAATTTCATGGGTTACGGGCTCACCGACAGTGCCGGTAATCTGGAAGTGCCTGGCCGTCAGTTCTACCACATCGCCTTCACCCAGGAAGACAAAACGGTCGGTGACCTGGCGTAAGGCGAGTGGGTCCGAGGCAAGAAAGTTTTCTTCAATACCTACACCCAGTACTAAAGGGCTGCCTTTACGAGCGCCGATTAAAGTATCGGGCTGATCGGACGACATGACAGCGAGGGCATAAGCACCTTCGAGCCGTGGGATAGTCTGTTGAACTGCATCTAATAATGAAGGTGTTTTACGGCTGTAAAAATGGACGAGGTGTGCGATAACTTCTGTATCTGTATCAGAAATAAAAGTATAACCCGCTGTTTGTAATTCATTGCGCAGGCCTTCGTGGTTTTCAATAATGCCATTGTGCACTACGGCAATATGTTCTGAGCGGTGCGGGTGGGAATTCACATCGTTGGGTGATCCGTGAGTAGCCCAACGAGTATGTGCAATACCCAGATGGCCCTGAAGAGGATTACCCAACAACCCCTGTTCTAACGCGGCAACCTTGCCGGCATTTTTTTGCAGACAAACCGAATTTTTTTCATCGAGAACAGCAATCCCTGCCGAGTCATAACCCCGGTATTCCAGTCGTTTTAAACCTTCGAGTAAAATACCTGTGACATTGCGTTGCGCAGCCGCGCCAACTATTCCACACATCGTTTTCGTCCTTTAATTTTTTTCGGGTCGCTTCCAGGTGACAATTGTTCTTTGTTTGCCACGGGCGATAGCCAAACTCTCATCCGGTACATCTCGGCTAATGGTCGAGCCCGCACCAACCGTCGCATTCTTCCCCACTGCAACGGGTGCTACCAGAGAGGTATTAGAGCCAATAAAAGCACCATCATTAATCTCTGTCATGTGTTTGTTAACCCCGTCATAATTACAGGTAATGGTACCCGCACCTACATTAACCTCGCTGCCAAGCTCTGCATCCCCAATGTAACTGAGATGGCTTATTTTACTGCCAGGCCCGATGTTGGCTTTTTTTGTTTCTACAAAATTACCGACCTTGGCACCGACTGCTAAAGCGGTATGGGGGCGTAAGCGGGCAAAAGGGCCGACTTGCACATCGGCCTCGAGCGTAACCGGACCTTCAATAACCGTATTAGCTTTGATGATGACATTGTCACCAATAGTTGCATCTTTAATCACGCAGTTTGGGCCAATGCTAACCCCGCTACCAAGCTGATTAACTCCTTCAAAAATACAGTTAATATCGATGACAACATCTTCACCTGTGCTTAACTCACCCCGACAATCAAAACGACTTGGATCAACAACAGTCACACCGCTATCAAGTAGTTGCTGAGCAACTTGTCGTTGGTAATAGCGCTCAAGTGCAACTAATTGCGCACGGCTATTTACACCCTCAACCTCTTCAACACAATTGGGAGCATAGGTATTGATACAACGACCCGCTTCTTTTGCGAGACCGATGACATCGGTTAAATAGTATTCTTGTTGAGCATTATTGTTTTCAATTTTGGGCAACCATGTTTTTAAATCGGTTGCCGTCATCGCCATAACACCGGTATTAACTTCTGCAATACCTAGTTGTTCGGGTGTTGCATCTTTTTGTTCAACAATGCCGGTTACCTCACCTATTTGATTACGTATAATTCTTCCATAGCCCGTTGGGTCTTCAAGCCTAACAGTGAGTAATGCCATAGAATTGGCATCAACGCCAGTGAGCATTTTTTCTAGCGTAGCCGTTTTTATAAGCGGCACATCGCCGTAAACGATGAGCACCTTAGCGTCGTCCCTTAAAAAAGGGATGGCCTGAAGTACCGCATGGGCCGTACCTAACTGCGCACTCTGCTCAACCCAATTGACTGAATTTTTGCTGAATGCTGCCCCTATTTGCTCTTTACCGTGGCCGACAATGACATTGACAGCCGCCTTATCTAAGGCTGTTACTGCATTGAAG
>JARGOV010000007.1:25293-55947 GCA_029212965.1 Porticoccaceae bacterium | reverse complement strand
AAGCTGCCTTAATGTGATGCTTTCATTACTGATTAACGACTGGAGCCCGCTCTGCGGCGCAATTCAGCGATAGTACGCAACTGTGCTGTTGCCTCAGCAAGGCGAGAGGCAGCCACGGAGTAGTTAATTTCTCCACTTTGATTCTTGATATCCTGTTCAGCCTGCTTTTGTGCTTCGATTGCAGCGGCTTCGTCAAGATCATGGGCACGAACGGCCGTATCAGCGAGGATAGAAATAATGCCGGGCTGTACTTCCAGAAAACCACCCGACAAGTAAATGACCTCGTCTTCTTCACCGCTTTTAATTAAGCGGACAGGGCCTGGTAACAAACCAGTGAGCAAAGGCGCATGCCCGTAAGCTATACCCAGCTCACCCAATGTACCGGTAGTAACGACCATCTCGACCATGCCGGAGAAGATGGCTTCCTCGGCACTAACGATATCGCAATGTACGGGTATAGACATAGTAGGTACTCTTTAGCTAGTGATTGCTAGATTAAAGGTTTTTAGCCTGTTCAACGGCTTCTTCAATCGAACCCACCATGTAGAAAGCTTGCTCTGGCAGATCATCGTAATCGCCATTAAGGATGCCCTGGAAGCTTGAAATCGTGTCTTTCATGGGCACGTACTTACCAGAACTACCGGTGAAAATTTCCGCAACGAAGAAGGGCTGTGATAAAAAGCGCTGAATCTTACGGGCACGGGCAACGATTTGTTTATCTTCTTCAGACAGCTCATCCATACCCAGAATAGCGATAATATCGCGTAGCTCTTTATAGCGCTGCAGTACAGTCTGTACGCCTCGGGCAACATCATAATGCTCTTGGCCGATGACCAAAGGGTCGAGCAAACGCGATGTTGAATCGAGAGGGTCAACAGCGGGATAGATACCCAGCTCAGCAATTTGACGCGACAGTACGAGAGTTGCATCTAGGTGAGCAAAGGTGGTTGCAGGTGAGGGGTCAGTCAAGTCATCCGCAGGTACATAAACCGCCTGGAACGATGTAATAGAGCCGGTCTTCGTCGAAGTAATACGTTCCTGTAGAACACCCATCTCTTCAGCCAATGTGGGCTGATAACCAACCGCTGACGGCATACGACCCAGCAGTGCAGATACTTCAGTTCCGGCGAGGGTGTAACGGTAGATATTATCGACGAACATCAAAACATCACGGCCTTCATCGCGGAAGTTTTCTGCCATGGTCAGGCCGGTCAATGCAACGCGTAAACGGTTGCCGGGGGGCTCATTCATCTGGCCGTAAACCAACGCCACTTTATCAAGTACGTTGGATTCTTTCATCTCGTGGTAGAAGTCATTACCTTCACGTGTTCTCTCACCAACACCTGCGAATACAGAGAAGCCTGAGTGCTCAATAGCGATGTTTCGGATCAGCTCCATCAGCGTTACAGTTTTACCAACACCCGCACCACCGAAGAGACCAATCTTGCCACCCTTAGCAATCGGCATGATCAAGTCGATAACTTTAATGCCGGTTTCCAGCAATTCAATAGCTGAAGACTGATCGGCGTAATCGGGTGGGCTACGGTGAATAGGCAGGAAAGTCTCAGTATCAATGGGACCCGCTTCATCAATCGGATTACCCAGAACATCCATAATACGACCCAGCGTCCCCTGACCAACGGGAACCGAGATCGGTGCGCCAGTATTTGAAACACTTAAACCGCGACTTACACCTTCCGAAGAACCCATCGCAATGGTGCGTACAACGCCATCACCCAGCTGCTGTTGAACCTCAAGGGTTAATTCTTTGCCATCTACGTTTAGCGCATCGTATATGTTCGGCACCTGGTCACGTGAGAACTCAACATCGATTACAGCACCAATAATTTGAACGATCTGTCCGCTACTCATCTACACTTCCTCTTCGCCTTGGCGTTAAGTCTGATAATTTGTTTCATTTAATAAAGCAGTAATAACAACTTTTATGTAGTTTTATACTGCTGCTGCACCACTCACAATCTCTGATAATTCCTGAGTAATAGCGCCTTGTCGTGCTTTGTTGTAAAGCAATTCAAGTTCGTCTATCAGGTCACCAGCATTATCGGTAGCGCTCTTCATCGCTATCATGCGAGCCGCTTGCTCACAGGCTTTGTTTTCGACAACGGCCTGATAAACTTGTGATTCGATATAGCGCACCAACAAGCCGCTGAGTAATTCTTTCGCATCTGGCTCGTAAATATAGTCCCAGTGATGTTTTAACTTGTCGTCATCTGCGGGCTCTAAAGGCAAAACTTGCTCAACCGTTGCCTGCTGAGTCATGGTGTTAACAAAAGTGTTAGACACCAAATACAGACGGTCAATCTTGCCTTCGTCAAAGGCAGTGAGCATCACTTTGACACTACCAATTAACTCATTGGCCGCCGGCTGGTCACCCATATCTTTGACAGTGGCGGTGATATTGGCCCCGATGCTGCCAAAAAAGGCAGAGGCCTTACTACCAATGGTGCACACATCCACTTCAACACCTTTCTCACTCCACGCTTGCATGGATTTGAGCTGTGCCTTGAATAAGTTGGTATTTAAACCACCACACAAACCGCGGTCTGTAGAAACCAGAATATAACCAACGCGCTTGACTTCACGCTCTGTTAAATACTGATGGCGATACTCCGGTGCAGCATTGGCCAGATGGCCAACGACGGCGCGGATACGTTGTGCGTAAGGTTTTCCCAATGACATGCGCTGTTGGGCGCGGCGCATTTTACTGGCCGCGACCATCTCCATGGCACTGGTGATCTTTTGCGTACTTTTAACGCTATTGATCTTAGTTTTTACTTCTTTACCGACTGCCATAATCTATTAATCCGATCGTCGCTAAACCTACTGTCTAAAAAAGAGCCTCTTACCAACTTTGACTGGCAGAAAACTTATCCAGAGCAGCTTTATAAGACGCTTGAATATCGTCGTCCCAACCACCTGATTCGTTGACTTTATCAAGTAAGTCACCGTGCTCAGAGCGCATGTAAGAGAGCAGCGCAGCTTCAAAATCAACGACTTTGTTAACTGGAACTGGTTTCAAGTAGCCTTCGTTTGCGGCAAAAAGGGAAACACCCATTTCCGCTACACTCAGTGGTGAATACTGAGCTTGTTTCATCAGTTCGGTGACACGCTGGCCGTGTTCAAGCTGTTCACGGGTTGCATCATCGAGGTCAGATGCAAATTGCGAGAACGCTGCTAGCTCTCGATACTGCGCGAGTGCTAGACGAATACCGCCGCCCAATTTCTTGATGATTTTAGTCTGCGCAGCGCCACCCACTCGTGATACTGACAAGCCTGCATTCATTGCCGGGCGAATACCTGAGTTAAACAGGTCTGTTTCAACAAAAATCTGACCATCGGTAATAGAAATCACGTTAGTCGGTACAAAGGCTGATACGTCACCGGCTTGTGTTTCAATAATCGGCAATGCAGTCAATGAGCCTGTTTTGCCTTTGACTTCGCCGTTGGTAAACTTTTCCACGTAGTCAGCGTTGACTCGCGAAGAGCGCTCAAGCAAGCGAGAATGTAGGTAGAAGACATCGCCAGGGTAGGCTTCACGACCTGGTGGGCGACGAAGCAACAGTGAAATTTGGCGATAGGCCCAAGCTTGCTTGGTCAAATCATCATAAACAATCAGGGCATCTTCACCGCGGTCGCGGTAGTACTCACCCATTGTGCAACCGGAGTAGGGTGCCAGGAATTGCATGGAAGCTGGGTCAGATGCGGTTGCAGCGACAACAACTGTGTGCGCTAGGGCATCGTGTTCTTCTAACTTGCGCACAATGTTGGCCACTGTTGAGCTCTTTTGGCCAATGGCGACATAAACACATTTAACGCCTGTGCTTTTCTGGTTGATGATGGCATCAATGGCAATTGCCGTCTTACCGATCTGGCGATCACCAATGATCAGCTCTCGCTGGCCACGGCCAACCGGAACCATGGCATCAATCGCTTTCAAACCTGTTTGTACTGGCTCGTCAACCGATTGACGCTCAATAACACCAGGGGCCACTTTCTCTACCGCATCGGTCAATTTGGCTCCAATGGGGCCTTTGCCGTCAATGGGGTTACCCAAGGCATCGACAACACGTCCGAGTAGCTCTGGGCCGATAGGCACTTCGAGAATACGACCGGTACAGCGGGCCTTTTGACCTTCAGCCAATGACTGGTAGTCGCCTAGTACCACTGCGCCGACAGAATCGCGCTCAAGGTTGAGGGCCATACCGTAAAGGCCGCCGTCAAACTCGATCATTTCACCGTACATGACATCGGCGAGACCGTGGATACGAACGATACCGTCTGAAACGGATACAATAGTACCTTCGTTTCGAGCCTCAGTTTTAATATCGAGGCTATCGATACGTTGTTTAATAATCTCGCTGATTTCAGATGGTTTCAGCTGTTGCATTCTCTATTCCTCAACCCTACTGATTAATTGCTTCGGCGAGTCTGGCCAAACGACCACTTACTGACCCGTCGATGATTGTGTCGCCTGCGCGGATAACCGCTCCACCGATAAGGGTGGCGTCTACAGAGACTTTAATGTTGATGGTCCGTTGTAGGCGCTGCTCTAGAGCGGTAGCCAAACGGTCTTGCTGGTCTTGGTCCATTGCACGTGCAGATAGGACATCGACATCCAACGTTTTCTCTTGCTCTGCCTGAAACACATTAAATTGGACTTGTATTTCTGGCAGCAGAGGTAAACGACGATTGTCCGCTAAATTCCTCAGGAAGTTAGCGCCTTGTTCGTTTAAGCCATCACCGCAAATAGCGACTAATTTTTCGGCTTTTTCTGCAGGGGTTTGATCCGGTGTGCTTATCAATTCAGCAACCGCATCAAATTCCGACAGACCGGCCAACAGGCTCAACATCTTTGCCCATTGGTCGACCGCACCTTTCTCATTGGCGTACTCGAAAGCAGCCTTTGCATAGGGGCGAGCTAATGTACTTAGTTCAGCCATTGTTTACCCCTAGAGTTGCGCGGCAAGGCCGTCAACGATGTCGCGATTATCTTCTTCGCTAATCGAGCGCTCGAGAATTTTCTCTGCACCGGCAATTGCCAATGTGGCAACCTGGGTGCGCAGTTCTTCGCGTGCTTTATTGCTTTCCTGCTCAATTTCAGCTTTAGCAGATACGATAAGGCGATCACCTTCTTCACGGGCCTTATCTTTCGACTCTTCAATGATTGAATTAGCACGTTTCTTCGCCTCATCAATAATTGACGCCGCTTCCTGCTTAGCCTCTTTCAGCTGGTCTAGTGCTTTGTTCTGGGCAAGCTCAAGATCACGAACTGCTCGATCGGCAGCTTCCAGGCCATCGGCAATTGTCTTCTTGCGTTCTTCCATCGCACCGATAAGTGCTGGCCATACATACTTCATGCAGAACCATACAAAGATGGCAAATGAAATAACCTGGCCTAGAATCGTTGCATTGATATTCACATCAACACCCCTTCAGGTTTATAGATAACTGTTTAATAGTGCTAACTTAACCGCCTGCTACAACAAACAGCAGGTACAAGCAGATACCAACAGAAATCATGGGTACAGCATCAACCAAGCCCATAACAATAAAGAACTGTGCACGTAACATAGGTACTAATTCTGGCTGACGAGCGCCACCTTCCAGGAATTTACTGCCCAGAATACCAACGCCAATCGCTGCGCCAACAGCACCCAGACCCATCATGATTGCGCCTGCAAGGTAGATTAATGAAGTTTCCATTGTTGCTCCCGTTGTGTCTCTAAACTTAAAGTAGTGTTGAAGTGAGGTTTATCTTAATGATCATCAAACGCCATAGCCATGTAAACAATGGTCAGCACCATAAATATAAAGGCTTGGAGCACGATGATTAAGATATGGAATATGGCCCAGGGGACAGAGAGTGCCCATTGGATCCAGAAAGGTAGTAATGCAATGAGAATGAAAATCATTTCTCCCGCATAAAGATTGCCAAAGAGTCGCAGACCTAATGAGATGGGCTTGGCCAGCAAATTGACAATTTCTAGAAAGAGATTAATCGGCAAACCGAACTTACCGAAAGGGTGAAAAGCTAATTCAGCGGCAAAGCCACCCAACCCTTTTTGCTTAATACTAAAAAACACCACCACACAGAAAACACTTAAGGCTAGACCCATCGTGATATTTACATCTGTTGAAGGTACAACTTTAAGGAAATGTAGACCAAAGAGCTCGCCTAGTTTAGGTAAAAAGTCGATGGGCACTAAGTCCATGATGTTCATCATTAGCACCCAGACAAATATGGTCAAAGCCATCGGTGCTATCACATTGCTTTTGTGATGAAACATGCCTTTTACATTTTCATCGACAAAATCGACGATCATCTCCACAAAGTTCTGCATACCACTTGGCACACCGGTGGTTACGCGCCTAGCAACCCGGTGAAAAACGAACATAAATATCATGCCTAAAGCTAATGAAAAGCCAAAGGTATCAACATTTAACGCCCAAAAACCCATTTGCGCGGCTTCTTGCCCGTTATGTGCAAATCCCCAAGTACCATCGGCATGTTGACCATAGGTAAGGTTGGTCAGGTGGTGGGTGATATATTCCCGTGAGGTTATTGTTTCACTGGACATCTATTGCTCTCAACATTCCACTTTAGTTAAAACTCTTCTTCAACACTAACGGCGCCACTATAAATGCCATTTGTGCTATTAAAAAAGCCACAAACAATATAATCGCATACCGCCCCTGTACTAGCCCTGGCAAGAACTTAAAAACCCAGCCAAAACAAACAGCAACGATAACAAACTTCCCTACCTCACCTACATAAAACCTGGCAAGAATAATACCGGGACTTGCTCTTTTTGGTAACTTGAGCGAGACAATGGCGAAATAACCACTGGCTATTGCATTGATCATACATCCCACCAATGCGGCTTCTGCCATCTTGCGGTCAAACACTACCAATGTGCTTACTACAACCAGAAGGCAAACACCTAGCTGCACTCCGATAAAGCTTAATGCTAGCTTTATACCGCTCTCTTCTTCTGAACCGCTACTCATTAGCAGAATCCACCCCATCAAGCCCTCTAAATGAACTTAAATGAGTGTTTAAGTTGCGTATAAATTGAATAACCTTAAAGATTCAATCGTTATGCATCGCCACTTTGGGCGCGCATTATAGTCACGATGCAAACAGCAAGCAACCGCTTACCTGCTTAATTATTTCTCTAGCTGCATCAATTTACCAACTGCCCTCTTTATTTGATGTGGGTCAGTATTCCATCCAGTTCATCAAGACTGTTGTAGCGAATGACCATTTTCCCTTTACCGCTGCCACCATGCTGAATAACCACACCTGCCCCTAGTTGATCTGAGAGTTTTTGCTCTAATCGCTGGATGTCTGGGTTTTTAATTGTTGTAACTGCAGGAGTCTTTTGCTGAGCCTGCCATTGTCTAATCAAGGCCTCTGTTTGGCGAACTGTTAAATCCTTGCCGACAACGATTTTTGCCACCTCTAGCTGGTTTACCCCTTCCAAACCTAATAATGCTCGACCGTGACCCATGTCAATATCGCCGCGCTCTAACAACAGAGCCACTTCCGGCTCTAATGCGGTGAGACGCATTAAATTAGCCACCGTTGAGCGGGGTTTACCAACAGCCTCTGCAACCTCGATCTGTGTATAACCAAATTCTTTCTGCAGACGGGTTAGGGCAAGCGCTTCTTCCATCGCATTAAGGTCTTCACGCTGAATATTCTCTATTAATGCCAAAGCAATAGCATCTTCATCAGAAATAGCTTTTACAATAACAGGCACTGCCGCTAAACCAGCTAATTGCGCGGCTCGCCAACGACGCTCACCGGCAATAATTTCATAACTTTCCTGTGCTAAGGGGCGCACCATAATGGGCTGCATAATACCTTGGCGTCTTATTGATTCTGCCAATTCGTCCAGTGCTGCCGGGTTCATGTCTTTGCGCGGCTGGTATTGCCCACGCCGCAAAAACTCTACCGGTAACTCTTTTAGACCCTGAACGCTAACTTCTTTTGAGCTCACCTCGGCTTGTTCTTGTGCCACAGGCGCACCCAGCTCACCGCCCAACAAGGCATCAAGACCTTTACCTAATCCTTTTTTCTTGCCACTCATAATTTATCCGCTGCCTTGCTTTGGCGCTCACTCTCCATTCTTCGAGTGTTGCGACGTAGTAATTCACTGGCCATACCTAAATAAGCGGCTGCCCCTCTTGAACTTCGGTCGTATTGTAGTATTGACTGACCATAACTCGGTGCTTCTGCCAACCGCACATTTCTTGGTATAACCGATTGATACACTCGGTCGGCAAAGTGACTGTGTAGCTGGTTTGAAACATCAGTGGTTAAACTATTACGAGGGTCATACATGGTGCGTAAAATACCTTCTACCCGCAGTGCTGGGTTGAGCAGTTTTCCCACTTTTGCAATGGTACTAACCAATGCAGACAAGCCCTCCAGCGCATAGTATTCACACTGCATAGGTATAATGACATTGTTGCTGGCAACAAATGCATTAATAGTAAGCATGCTTAAAGCTGGAGGGCAATCTAAAATAATAAAATGGTAGCGAGTTTTGAGACTTTGAAAAGCATTTTTTAAGCGCTTTTCCCGCCCAGCAATTTGCATTAACTCAACTTCAGCCGCTGTCAAATCACCGTTGGCGGGGATTAGATCAAAACCTGCTTCTTGACAGGGGATAATGGCTTCATCGGCGCTGCAACGCCCAGTCAATACATTATAAATTGTGGTTTTCAGTTGATCCTTTTCGACACCACAACCTGTGGTCGCGTTACCCTGAGGATCAAGATCGACCAGAAGCACCTTTTTCCCCAGGTGAGCTAATGCAGCAGCAAGATTAATACTAGTTGTCGTTTTACCAACACCGCCTTTCTGATTAGCTATCGCATAGGTGGAAGTCAAAACTTAACCTTTATTCATGGTTTTTTAATGATGATAAGGTAGCGCTGCTGATCCAATGTAGGAACAACTAGCTCAATAGCCTGCTCGACCTTATAGCCTTTCGGCAACTCGCTCAACTCTTTATCAGGGTATCGCCCCTTCATGGCATAAAAGCAGCCACCCGACGGGAGTAAATGCGCACAGCCCCCAATCATATCTGCTAACGAAGCGAAAGCGCGACTGATAACACCGTCATAACACTCTTCGGGAATGTACTGCTCAACACGCGCCTGCATTTCTTTAACATTCGCCAATTGCAGTGCAGATTTTATCTGGAATAAAAAGCGTATTCTTTTGCCATTACTATCTAGCAAGCTAAAGGATTTATTGGGGTGAGTAACCGCAAGAGGGATTCCGGGAAGACCAGCACCAGTACCAACATCAATAAACGACCGCCCCTGTAAGTGGGGGCCAATACTGAGGCTATCGAGTAAGTGATAACTGACCATTTGTAATGGATCTTTTATCGATGTCAGATTATAGGCTTTGTTCCAGCGCTCTAATAAACCGAGATATTGCAGCATTGCCGCTCTCGCGGCATCTTCAACCTGTAAATCCAAGGTGGTTATGCCTTGTTGCAATACCCTATCGAGTTGGCTAACCGGTACGTCACTCGACAATTTAGGCAAAATTTTCAGCCGCAACGGCTCTCTTTTTTAGATAAATGAGTAAGAGGGAAACCGCCGCAGGGGTAACACCTTGGGTGCGTGATGCTCGTGCCAACGTGGTGGGCCGTGCCTCGTCCAATTTTTGTTTGACCTCATTGGACAGGCCCTTAACGTTTGAATAATCAAAATCTTCTGGAATAACTGTATTTTCATGGCGTCGCAAGCGCTCTATATCGTCCCGTTGACGTTCAATATAGCCACTGTACTTGGCATGTATTTCAATTTGCTGGGCCACTTGTAAGTCAACGACAGGTATGTCGCTACCATTGCATATTGAGGCGATTTTTTGATAATCCAGTTCTGGGCGCTTAATCAATTCAGCCAAACTGTATTCATGGGAGAGTGGCTTATCAATAAAGGCTTCCAGCGCGGTAGCCTGAATACTCCCAGGTTGCACCCACGTGCTGGCCATTCTCTTATTTTCGGTGGCAATAGCCTCACGCTTTTCACTAAAATGGCGCCAACGCTCATCCCCCACTAAACCAAGTTCGCGGCCCTTTTCTGTTAAGCGCTCATCGGCATTGTCTTCACGCAATAAGAGGCGATATTCCGCACGACTGGTAAACATACGGTAGGGTTCTCGGGTACCCATGGTAATCAAATCATCGACCAAAACCCCCAAATAAGCTTCATCGCGGCGCGGGCACCAGGCTTGTTCGCCTTTTACCTTTAGGGCAGCGTTGATGCCCGCTAATAAACCCTGTGCAGCAGCTTCTTCATAACCGGTGGTGCCGTTAATTTGCCCGGCAAAAAACAGGCCTTTCACATGCCGGGTTTCAAGGGAGTACTGTAAATCCTGAGGGTTGAAGTAATCGTACTCGATAGCGTAGCCAGGGCGAGTAATGTGGGCGTTTTCAAACCCTTTGATCGAGTGCAAGAGTTCGAGCTGCACGTCGTAGGGCAAGCTGGTCGATATCCCATTAGGATAAAGCTCATAGGTGCTTAAACCCTCAGGCTCAATAAAAACCTGGTGGCTGGATTTGTCGGCAAAACGCACGATTTTATCTTCTATCGAGGGGCAATAACGCGGGCCAACGCCATCAATAACACCTGTATACAAAGGTGATCTATCCATGCCACTACGAATAATATCGTGGGTCTTTTCGCTTGTATGGGTAATCCAGCAACACACTTGGCGGGGATGTTGCTTGGCATTGCCCAAAAATGACATCACTGGCCTGGGCTCGTCACCCCACTGTTCTTGCAAATCAGAAAAATCGACGGTGCGTGCATCTACTCGCGGTGGTGTGCCTGTTTTTAAGCGGTCTACGCGAAAGGGCATTTCTCGTAGACGTTGGGCGAGCGTTTGCGCCGGAGGCTCACCTGCTCGACCGCCAGCGTGGTTCTCCATACCGACGTGAATTTTACCGGCGAGAAAAGTACCCGTGGTAAGCACAACAGTTGGGGCAAAGAACTTCAGGCCCGACTCGGTGACAACGCCAGTAACCTTGTCGCCATCGGTAATCACATCGTCAACGGCTTGCTGAAAAATCAGTAAGTTTTCTTGGCTCTCGAGCGCGGAGCGCACCGCTGCTTTATACAGCGCACGATCTGCCTGAACGCGAGTCGCCCGTACCGCTGGGCCCTTGCGGGCATTGAGAACACGAAACTGAATACCGGCTTTATCAGCCGCCTGCGCCATAATGCCACCAAGGGCATCGACTTCTCTCACTAAATGACTTTTGCCAATGCCACCAATCGCCGGATTACAGGACATCTGACCAAGGGTTTCAATATTATGGCTCAGCAAGAGGGTTTTACAGCCCATACGCGCTGCCGCTAGACAAGCCTCAGTACCCGCGTGACCACCGCCAATCACAATGACGTCAAATAGTTGAGTTTTGGACATAGGTTTCTAAATAAAGAGTGTGAGCGAAATGTGCCGTTAGCCAACCATTATAGCAAGATAATTATAAAAGCTAGCGTCAAAATATGGATCAACAATGTTAAGAAACAAACACATCTGTGTAGTCTCTTAAAAATTACTTACTAAAAGGCGCTCTGCTCTATAGATATCTTAATTTATTATTTATCTTGTTTAAGTAAGTATAGATATAGTTATTATTATTAGGCAGAGGCTTTCTTGTTATTAAGTGCTTAACAGTTCCGTAATCTCTAGGGTTAGAGCCTATAATAATTTGATTATAAGTGTTATTCAGACTGCTTATAACGTTTTGGCAAGTTGTTAACAAAACAAGCCTTTATTAACAGGGTTTTACGCTGACGACTTATCCCCAATACTACCCCCATCTTACTCAACTCTTACCCAGTGTTTATCCCTAAGTTATACCTGTCGTTTTGCCGGTTAGCATGATCAAGCTTCGATTTTTTCAATCGCTATTTAAACCGTTGCTACAGAATCGGTTTTTCTATAGAATCGCCGACCCTTAAACACATTCATAACCGGCATTGTTGCTGTTAGTTCTGTACTAACTAACCCGGGAAACGGATAAATAGCTATGAAAAGAACATTTCAACCCAGTGTCCTCAAGCGAAAAAGAACCCATGGTTTTCGTTCTCGTATGGCAACTAAAAATGGCCGTGCATTGATCAATCGACGCCGTGCTCGCGGCCGTAAGCGTCTGGCTGCGTGAACCTCGGATTACTAGGTGGCTGCCACACCCTGTCAGGGTTTTGGTAGAAGTAAGCGCCTACTAACAAAGGCGGCTTACAAGGCCGTATTCGACGATTCGCAGTATCGAGTTTCACACAGAAACTTACTTATGCTAGCAAGGCCTAATGGCTTAAAAGAAGCTCGACTAGGCCTCATCGTGGCGAAAAAAAACGTCCGTTTGGCGGTAAAGCGCAATCGTATAAAGAGGGTTGTGCGCAATAGCTTTCGCCTCAATCAGCAACCTCTTGAAGCACTCGATATTATTTTTTTAGCACGCAGAGGGCTAGATAAGCTTGAGCCAGCACAGCAACAGAAAGTGTTGCTCCATTCTTGGCGAAAACTGTCCCTACAAATCAGCAAGGTTAAGAAAGCATGATTGCAAAATCGATGGTCTTTCTTGTCAAGCTTTATCAATATTTAGTGAGTCCTTTATTGGGCAATAATTGTCGTTTTCATCCTTCTTGCTCTGAATATACGGTAGAGGCTTTGCAAAAGCACGGTTGTTTGTATGGCTTCCTGCTTTCCATCAAGCGAATTTGCAAATGTCAGCCCTTCCACTCGGGTGGATTAGACCCTGTACCCGATAAGTGTTTAAACAAATCCTCCCGACAAAACACGGAGCCTTATTAATAATGGATTGGCAACGCAGTGCCTTAATCGCAGCGATAGTCCTAGTATTTGGACTTCTATTCATCCGCTGGAATGAGTTTCAGGAAGCTCATGGCCCGGTTATTACTGAAGTTAATAACGAGTCTGTATTAATTCCACCCCTACCTGAAGAGCGAGTTTTATCATCAGAGGTTCAGCAGGGTGACACTTCCGATATCCCTGAGTTGGTTCAACGCGTCGAGGAGGTACAAGTTAAAGAAAATGTAATAGCTGAAGCGCGTTTAGTTACTGTAAAGAGTGATGTATTGGAGGTGACAATTGACACTTTGGGTGGGGATATTGTTCGTGTTGCTCTGCTACAACACTTGGTATCCCAGGAGCCGGGGGCTGATTCATTTGTCATTCTCAACCGTACCCAAAGTCACACTTATATTGCGCAAAGCGGTTTAATTGGTCGCAATGGTACTGATACGGCAGCTGGCCGCCCTCGTTTTTCTGTCTCTAAAACCCAATACGAGTTGTTAGAGGGTGATACGCAGATCATTGTTGATCTTCATCTTGAGCAGGATGATGCCAGGCTTACGAAACGCTTTATTTTTAAACGTGATAATTATTTAGTTGATATTGTTT
The DNA here is from genome assembly GCA_029212965.1 of Porticoccaceae bacterium. Classification (GTDB taxonomy): domain Bacteria; phylum Pseudomonadota; class Gammaproteobacteria; order Pseudomonadales; family Porticoccaceae; genus Reddybacter. The sequence goes on along the minus strand of JARGOV010000007.1, from coordinate 42,467 downwards.
ATCTCGTTGAAAATCATAGCAGTGAGGTATGGCAGGCCCACTTATTTGGCCAAATACAGCGTGATTCTCATAACCCAAATATTAATAACACGATGGCGCCGAATGCTTACTTGGGTGCTGCACTTACCACTGATCAAGATAAATATAAGAAGTTTGATTTCCAGGATATGGCTGAAGGGGCTTTCAAAGCCGAGAAGCTAGGTGGCTGGGTAGCCATGGTGCAACATTACTTTGTCAGTGCTTGGATACCTGATCAGAACGCGAATAATAGTTATCAATTGCGGAAACTAGGTAGTAAAGACCTTTATACGATGGGTTTTACCAGTTCTGCTGTGGATGTTGCTGCTGGAGACAGTGGCGAGTTACGTGCCTCTTTTTATGTTGGACCTAAAGATCAGTATCGTATGGAGGAAATTTCTCCTTATCTTGATTTAACCATTGATTATGGCTGGTTGTGGTGGATCGCAAAGCCTTTGTTCTATGGTTTGACTATGTTTCACAGTTTGGTGGGCAACTGGGGTTGGTCGATTATTTTCTTAACCTTTGTTGTTAAATTGCTGTTCTTTCCTCTTTCTGCCGCAAGTTATAGGTCCATGGCCAGGATGCGCAAGTTGCAACCCGAAATGGCTCGATTAAAAGAGCTTTACGGGGATGATCGACAGAAAATGTCCCAGGAAATGATGGCCTTTTATAAGAAAGAAAAGGTCAACCCTATGGGTGGTTGTTTGCCCATGTTGATTCAAATGCCTGTGTTTATTGCCCTGTATTGGGTGCTAAATGAAAGTGTTGAATTACGTCATGCCCCGTTTATCCTTTGGTTGACAGATCTATCGCAAAAAGATCCCTATTATGTTCTGCCAATTCTTAATGGCATTAGTATGTATATATTGCAAACTTTGCAGCCTGCTCCACCGGATCCTATGCAAGCCAAAGTTATGCGCTTTATGCCCGTAGCCTTCAGTTTCTTCTTTATGTTTTTCCCTGCCGGTTTAGTACTTTACTGGACGGTCAACAGCATATTGTCGATTGCTCAGCAGTGGACCATTACGCGAAAAATAATACGAGAGTAGTGTTATCGCATCATAGGTGATTGAGCTTCTTCCCTATGCTTATTAACAGTAGTGATGTTATTGCAGCACTGATTACCCCACCTGGACGGGGTGGGGTTGGCATTGTTCGTTTGTCGGGAAGTAATTTGGAACCTTTCTTCGATGGACTTCTTGGGTTTACACCAACTCCCCGGTTTGCTCATTATCAGCCTTTTCTTGCAGAAGGAGGGGAGCCCATCGATTGGGGAATTACCCTCTACTTCCCTGCTCCAAATTCTTACACTGGTGAACATATCCTTGAATTTCAGGGCCACGGTGGCCCTGTCGTTATGGATTGTTTATTGCGTCGATCGATAGAGCTCGGTGCTCGGCAGGCTCGCCCCGGTGAGTTTTCTGAACGGGCTTTTCTCAATGGGAAAATGGATCTAACTCAGGTTGAAGCTGTTGCAGACTTAATTAATGCTGGTAGCGAACAGGCAGCCCGCGGTGCGGTTAAAACACTGCAGGGTCAGTTTTCGTTGCAGGTTAGTCAGCTTTTAGAAAACCTTATTCAACTTCGCATCTATGTTGAAGCGGCAATTGACTTTCCCGAAGAGGAGATTGATTTCCTCACTGACGGTAAGGTTGAGTCGAGTTTGCGGGCTATTAATCATCAACTGGAAGCTCTGCTAGCTAACGTCACTCAAGGGGCTTTATTGAAGGAGGGTATATCTGTAGTTATTGTTGGTAAACCCAATGCAGGTAAATCCAGTTTACTCAACGCTTTGTCTGGGTTAGATACTGCCATTGTCACCGATGTACCAGGAACTACCCGCGACGTATTACGTGAGCAAATCACCATTGATGGGATGCCTTTGCATATTATTGACACAGCAGGGTTGCGCATCACGCAAGACATCGTTGAGCGTAAAGGTATCGAGCGAGCTGAAGATGAAATACAGCGAGCGGATCAAATTCTATTTTTAGTGGATGCATCCAAGCCATTCGACTTGTCGGACAATGATTTTTTCCTTCAAACTGAAGCTGAGTTAAGCCGGGGGGGAAACTTCACGTTTGTACTTAACAAAATAGATAGCCCTGATTATTCGGGTTTTCTGGCCCATCAAACTAAACACCCAGTTATTGAAATATCAGCTAAGACCGGTTTGGGGTTAACAGAGCTTAAGCAACACCTAAAGGAGTGCGCAGGTTTTGTCAGTGCTGGGGAAGGGGTTTTTTCTGCTCGCAGACGGCATATTAGTTCCTTAGAGCAAACACTGTGCTTTATTAGCCAAGCTTTGCAACAACTTCTGTCAGCCGGGGCAGGAGAATTGATCGCAGAAGACTTAAAACAAGCTCAGCAAGAGCTTGGTAGTATTACTGGTGACTTTACGAGTGATGATTTATTAGGCGAAATTTTTTCCAGTTTCTGTGTTGGCAAATAAGCTGGCTTAATTCTTACTCGATAATAACGTCTTAAATGAAGACGTAAAATAAAGGAAAAGTGAGTTATTAGCACAATAGCTGATGTTCACGACTTATTAATAAAGTATCCACAGCTTATCCACAGTTTGGGTTTTTAGTATGGTAGACGAGGTCTTTTTTGTCTGCCGATAAATTTTTATAAGCCATTGTTTTTTATTAATTATTCATAATTATAAAGCACAAAAAAATTATTAAAAATATGTGGATAACTAAAGCTATAACTTTTAGACTAGCTGGCGATTAAAAAGAATAATAAGTTTTCAGTATGAATAGGCGTTAGCAATCTGCTAACCACAATCTATGGAGAAATGGCTTGGCTGAGGTAATTTGGCAGCATTGTTTAGGGCACCTGCAAGCAGAGTTACCCACACAGCAGTTCAATACCTGGATTAAACCCCTGCAAATCGATAGTTTTTCCGCTGATCAAACGGTACGCTTGATAGCGCCTAACCGATTTGTAAAGGATTGGGTCGTTGATAAGTTTCTAGACCGTATAAATGAGCTTGCTTCTCAAATAGGTGATGAATGTACACCTGTCGAGGTTGGGGTGAACACAAAAACCCCGGATTTTGTAAGACAGCCTTCTGCCTCTTCTCAACCAATGTCTATGCAACCTGATAATGGGCTTAATTCAGGTGTACTGTTACCGGGGGATTCAAACGCTGAGCCTGTAGTGGGGAATATAACCAGCTCAACTGATGTATCTCGCCAAGTAGTACTTAAAAAAATAGACTCAGCCTCGATTTCGTCTCCTGTGCCAAAAGAGCGGATTAGCAAAGTTATTGGTCACCCTGATAGTCTCAACAATGAATTTCTTTTTGATAACTTTATTGAAGGAAAATCTAACCAGTTAGCTCTTGCTGCGGCTCGACAAATTGCTGAAAACCCAGGTGGTTCCTATAACCCGTTATTTATTTATGGTGGCGTAGGTCTTGGTAAAACGCATCTTATGCATGCAGTGGGTAATGCTTTAAAGGCAAGAAATCCCAATGCAAAAATAGTTTATCTGCACTCAGAACGCTTTGTTGCAGATATGGTCAAGGCTCTTCAGCTCAACGCAATTAACGATTTTAAGCGTTTTTATCGTTCAGTCGATGCCTTGTTGATTGATGATATTCAGTTTTTTGCTGGTAAGGAACGTTCACAGGAAGAGTTTTTCCATACTTTCAATGCTTTACTGGAAGGGGATCACCAAATGATCCTCACATGTGATCGTTATCCTAAAGAGCTTGATGGCCTTGAAGAAAGATTAAAATCACGCTTTGGTTGGGGCTTAACGGTTGCAGTTGAACCACCTGAACTTGAGACTAGAGTTGCGATTCTTATAGAAAAAGCACAAGGTTTACAGGTTGATCTACCCCATGACGCGGCTTTTTTTATTGCCCAGCGTATTAGCTCTAATGTCAGAGAGCTCGAAGGAGCGTTAAAAAGGGTGATAGCAAGTGCTCACTTCACTGGGAAAAGCATTGATGTACCGATGGTTCGCGACTCTTTAAAAGATTTACTTGCGTTACAAGATCGTTTGGTGAGTATTGATAATATTCAGCGCACAGTAGCGGAACATTACAAAATCAAAATGTCCGATATGCTCTCTAAGCGTCGCACACGCTCGGTGGCAAGGCCACGTCAGGTTGCTATGACTATGGCTAAGCAATTGACTAATCACAGCTTACCCGAGATTGGTGAAGCCTTCGGGGGAAGAGACCATACTACGGTACTCCATGCCTGTCGCAAAGTTAAGGAGCTCCAAGATAGTAGTACTGAAATGCGAGAAGACATAAAATTATTAACCCGCTTATTGACTAGCTAATAGTAAGTGAATACTCACTATTAGTGTTTATAGAGAGCCCAGTATGAAGTTCAGTGTTAGTAAAGAAACGTTTGTTAAGCAATTGCAGATGGTCGTTGGTGTTGTTGAGCGTCGGCAAACACTACCAATATTGGCTAATGTTTTAATCAGCCTGAAAGATGGAGAACTGGCTCTCACCGGAACAGACTTGGAAGTCGAAATCGTCAGTATGGCGGCATCCGAAATAGGTACCGAACCGAGTGGCCAAATAACAGCTCCGGCGCGTAAACTGCTGGATATCTGCCGCTCCTTACCTGACGGTGTCGACATAAAATTTAGTACGAATAATAAAGGGCGGGTGGTTATCACTAGCGGTCGCAGCCGCTTTACCCTGTCAACTCTACCTGCTGAAGAATTCCCCAATGTGGAAGATGGTGCTGCAACTTTTGAATTCAACTTAGCTGCTAGTAGCCTTAAACATTTGATTGATAGCACGTCTTTTGCTATGGCTCATCAGGATGTCCGTTATTATCTTAATGGTATGTTGTGGGAGGTAAAAGGTTCTAAGCTTAATGGAGTTGCTACAGATGGGCATCGCCTTGCTATTAGCGTGATAGATTTACCTGGTGATGTAGCTGGTTCTGTACAAGCTATTCTGCCTCGCAAAGGGGTTGTTGAGTTGTCCCGGCTTTTGGTTGATGAAGGTGATGTTGCGATTTCCTTGGGTGAGGCTCATTTGCGTGTGCGTGGATCAGACTTTCACTTTACTAGTAAATTAGTTGATGGTGCTTATCCCGACTACGACAGGGTTTTACCAAAAGGTGGCAGCCTCGTTATTCGTGGTGATCGTGATGGATTACGACATGCCTTTAGCCGAGCAGCGATTTTGTCGAATGAGAAGTATCGAGGCGTTCGACTTTTGCTAAGTGAAAACCTACTCAATATTGTCGCAAATAATCCAGAACAGGAAGAAGCGCAGGAAGATGTCGCGGTCAACTACTCAGGCATAGACCTTGAAGTCGGCTTTAACGTTAATTACATACTTGATGTTTTAAACACACTGGCAGGAGAGGAGGTAGTTTTTATCCTTTCTGATGCCAATAGTAGTGCTCTTATTCAGGACCCTGCTGATGGGTCTGGTTCTTCTTATGTCATCATGCCGATGCGCCTCTGATTCTATACTCTAGCTTTTTAGTGTATTTAACTCGGCTCGATGTACATGGCATAAGAAACATAACCAGTGCATTCTTGTTACCTAAAGAGGGGATTAATATTCTCTATGGTGCTAATGGCAGTGGGAAGACGAGCCTGCTTGAGGCCATTTATTTATTAGGCCGCGGCAGAACCTTTCGCTCTCGTTTTACCAAGACACTTATAAACCATCAAGCACGACAATGTACTGTTTTTGGAGTTGTAAATAGTGAGAAGCATACTGCGCCATATAGCATAGGCGTTTCAAGAGAGGTGAGCGGCTCGTTTGAATTTAAGGTTGATGGCCGCAGGGTATCAACCGCCTCATCATTGGCTAGTGCTTTACCATTACTCTTAATGAATAGTGAGAGTTTTCAGTTAATAGAGGGAGGGGCCAGTGGCCGTCGACGTTTTCTCGACTGGGGTGTGTTCCACGTGGAACAGCAGTTTCAACCACTTTGGGGCCGGTTTCAGCGTAGCTTGCAACAGCGGAACAAACTGCTCCGACATGATAAAATATCCATGCGAGAGTTGGTATCCTGGGACGAGAGCTTCGTCCGACTATCAATAGAATTAAGCGATATGCGGCGAGAATACTTCGAGCGCATAAGCCCTGTCTTTTATGACTTAATTAGCAAGCTTACCTCCTTAAAGGGTGTTGCTCTCGATTTTTACCCTGGATGGAATGAAGATCAGGCTCTTCATGTTCTACTTAAAGAAAATTTTGATAGAGATACTAAGCGCTGCACGACCCATGCTGGGCCGCATAGGGCAGATATACAGATCTCTGTTGACGGACTTTCTGCACGTGATGTGCTGTCCAGAGGTCAGATTAAATCGCTAATTGCAGCCTTAATAGTTGGTCAGGGTAAAATGTTTCATCAGACGATTAGCATGCCCTGTATCTACTTATTTGATGACATAGTGTCAGAGTTAGATAGTGACTATTTAATGCGTTTATTGAATGTCCTAGCTGATGAAAACGCTCAAGTATTTATAACAGGCACAGATTTTTTACCACTAACAAAAGTGCTTGAGAGTGAAAAAAACATAAATTTTGCTGTGTTTCACGTGAAACAGGGCGAAGTGAATTCGCAATAGGTTGCAGGTTTGAAAGGGGAAGCTCAATGAGCTCTGAACAAGACTATGATTCATCCAGTATTAAAGTGCTAAAAGGCTTAGATGCTGTAAGAAAAAGGCCAGGGATGTATATAGGTGATACTGATGATGGTACAGGCCTACACCACATGGTGTTTGAACTGGTTGATAACTCGATTGATGAAGCATTAGCCGGACACTGTAGTGAAATATCGGTAAAAATTCATACTGATGAATCCGTATCTGTCTCAGATAATGGTCGAGGTATTCCCGTTGATATCCATGAAGAGGGAGTATCTGCCGCTGAAGTAATCATGACGGTACTTCATGCTGGTGGCAAGTTTGATGATAATACTTATAAAGTGTCTGGCGGTTTACACGGTGTAGGTGTTTCAGTAGTCAACGCTTTGTCCGAAAGTCTCGTGTTAACAATTCGCCGACACGGAAAAATCCATGAACAAAGCTATGTTCATGGTGTGCCAAAGGCACCAATCACAGTGATCGGTGAAACAAATGAATCTGGAACACATGCTCGATTTTGGCCATCAGCAGAAACGTTTAGTAATATTAGCTTTCACTATGAAATTCTGTCGAAACGCTTAAGAGAATTATCCTTTCTTAATTCTGGTGTACGCATAGTGCTTAGTGATGAACGCAGTGATAAACAGGATGTTTTTCAGTATAAAGGTGGGCTTAGTGCCTTTGTTGAATACTTGAATATCAATAAAAGCCCTATAAACCAAGTTATTCACATTAATGTAGAGCGTGAAGATGGTATAGCGGTTGAGGCAGCTTTGCAGTGGAATGATGGTTTTCAAGAGAATATATTTTGCTATACCAACAACATTCCCCAACGCGATGGGGGAACTCATCTTGCTGGGTTTCGCGGAGCATTGACTCGCTCGCTAAACAGCTACATTGAAAAAGAGAGTAACTCTAGCAAAAACAACAAGGTAGCGACGACAGGTGACGATGCCCGAGAAGGCTTGACGGCAATTATCTCAGTGAAAGTACCAGATCCTAAGTTTTCTTCGCAAACAAAAGACAAGTTGGTAAGTTCTGAGGTGAAAGGCGCTGTTGAGCAGGAAATGTCAAAGGCGCTCGGTGACTACTTGTTGGAAAACCCACAGGAAGCAAAAGCCATTATCGGTAAAATGGTAGACGCAGCTCGAGCACGAGAAGCTGCCCGTAAGGCTAGAGAGATGACCCGTCGCAAAGGAGCTCTCGATATTGCTGGCTTGCCTGGCAAGCTCGCTGATTGTCGTGAAAAAGACCCTGCATTATCAGAATTGTACTTGGTGGAGGGTGACTCTGCTGGAGGTTCAGCTAAACAAGGTCGTGATCGTCTTACACAAGCGATTTTACCGCTGAAGGGTAAGATTTTAAATGTCGAAAAAGCACGCTTTGACAAAATGCTGTCTAGCGCCGAAGTAGGCACTTTAATAACAGCGCTGGGTTGCGGTATAGGTGCTCAGGAGTTTAATCCCGATAAACTACGCTATCACACTATTGTTATCATGACAGATGCAGATGTTGATGGCTCTCATATTCGCACCTTATTATTGACCTTTTTCTTTCGTCAAATGCGCGAACTTATTGAGCGGGGTCATGTCTGTATAGCCCAACCACCCCTGTATAAAATCAGTAAAGGCAAGCAGGAGCAGTACCTTAAAGATGATGATGCCTTGACTGAGTTCTTAACACAGGCAGCACTTGAGAAAACGAGTCTGCATGTCAATGCCAATGCTCCAGGTATTTCGGGTGAGTCTCTACAGTCTTTATTACAGAGCTATCGTCTGGTTATGACCCGTATCGATCGGCTTAGCCGCTCTTGGCCACCTACCATTCTTCGCCAGATGATCTATCTCCCGATCCTTACCCGCGATGACTTACTATTGGAAGATACGGTCAGTAGTTGGTGCGAGACTCTGTCAAGGGTGTTAAGTGAGCGCCCGAATGGGAGTACTCGTTACACAGTTGAGTATACACAGGACGCTGAACGAAATCTTTTCCTGCCTAAGGCTATCGTCGAAACCCATGGGGTTAGTAACGAGTTTATATTCAGTAATGACTTTTTTGCCTCCGGCGAATACCGCGCTATTACTGAATTGGGGCAGCGTTTGCAGGGTTTGCTCGAAGACGGAGCCTATATTAAACGGGGTGAAAGAACACTGCTGGTTGATGATTTTGAACAGGTTGTTAACTGGTTAATGAAGGAATCTCGACGTGGTTATAGCATACAGCGCTATAAAGGCCTAGGTGAAATGAACCCGGAACAGTTGTGGGAAACCACCATGAATCCTGAAACTCGCCGGATGCTGAGAGTAACCATAGAAGATGCCATATCTGCTGATCAGGTGTTTAACACTCTTATGGGTGACCAAGTTGAACCTCGACGCGACTTTATTGAAACAAATGCGCTAGCAGTAGTTAATCTTGACATATAGTCTTATAGTTGAAAGTGGGCGCTTACTTTTCTACAACTCTGTTGTTTTGTTAGCTAATATAGATTGCTTGGCTGTTTGAAAAAAGCCTTTGCTGGGGTGTGCTAAACGTGTCCGCAGTATAGGTTTTTCCATTCAAGACGAGTAGGTGTGTTCTACGCTGAGGTGACTCGCTACAGCACCACAGCATAGATAACGCAACCTATAAGGCTTTGACGGTCTCCTCAATCCAGTTTTTAACCTCATCAGTCAGTTCTTTACTTTTACGATCAGTGCTTTCAATGGGTTTGCCGATAATCACATGGATGGTGCCAGGGGTTTTAACAAAGCGATGTGCTGGCCAGTAGCAGCCCGCATTATGCGCGATAGGCAAAACAGTAGCTCCCGTATTGATTGCTAGAGAGGCACCACTGCGAGAATAATTACCCACCTCTCCGTAGCCGATACGTGTGCCTTCTGGGAAGATCAGAATATTATTGCCTTCTTCAAGACGCTGTTTACCTTGGCTTAGCACATCGCGCAGTGCTTGTTTTGGATTAGAGCGGTCTATGGCTATCGGTCGGGTCATCGCTAATCCCCAGCCAAAAAAAGGGATTTTTAACAGCTCTTTTTTCAAAATAGTACTAACTGGGCGCAAAGTTCTTTGTAAAAAGAAAGTCTCCCAGCCCGACTGGTGCTTGCTGAGGGCAACAAATGGCTCGCTTGGGATGTTATCGACACCATGAACACTAACTGAAATACCACAGGTTAGTTTTAGCCACCAGAGAACAATAGTGTTGGCAGTGGTGATAAAAGTCTGCCTGGGTCGATAAGGTATGAGCAATCCGACTGTACAGCCAAGCACTGAGAAGGAGATGATTGTTGGCACGTAGCCACAATAAAAAGCAATGGAGCGCAGCGTATAAACAAAGTGCAAAGCTTTAATTCCTTTTTTTTAGCAAACTATCAACTGCACTAGCGAGATCATCGTGGATTTGAGCATTGCGAACTCGCTCGTCACTTTCATCTGCTAGCAGGCTTTCATAACTCGCGCCTTTGCCAGTACGCAGTAGAAATGGCTGGCATTGGCGCTCGACTCCGGCTTGTAGGTCTTTCAAACTATCGCCAATAAAGACAACATTAAGCAGCGAGGTGCTAAAGTCCTTGGCAATGGCGTCGAGTAAACCGGGGGCTGGCTTGCGACACTCACAACCTTCTGTTGGTAAGTGGGGGCAATAATAAATACCAGAGATATGACCACCGGCAGCCTCAACCTGTTCACACATGTTGTTGTGAATGGCTTCAAGGTCGTCAAGGTCAAAAAGACCACGCCCTAGTCCGGATTGATTGGTCGCAACCACAACACTGTAACCGGCAGCAGATAGCCGGGCGATAGCTTCTATACTGCCGGGTATGGGCTGCCACTCATTCACCGACTTAATGTAGGCATCTGAGTCCTCGTTAATAACGCCATCGCGGTCAAGAATGATTAGCTTCATAAATGATTTACCGCGCTTGATAACTCATTTGGTACTGGCGAGCAAAGAAACATCAGCGACCTCAAGGAACAGTTCACGCAATTGTGACAATATTGCCATGCGGTTTTGGCGCAGTGCTAAGTCATCAGACATCACCATTACCTGGTCAAAAAATGCGTCGACGGGCTGCTGTAGCTGAGCCAGTTGCTGCAATATCTGGCTGTATTCCTTGTTGGCAATTAAGGGTTGTAAAGTATCACTCAGCGTTGCAAGTTGTTCGGCGAGATCTCTTTCTGCACCTTCATTAAGCAGTTCTGCGTTGACGTGAGTCGTAATCTCAGTATCTTGTTTGCTGAGGATGTTTGACACTCGTTTATTGGCACTGGCTAGGTTGCGAGCCTCGGGTAGTTCACTGAACTCGTTGACGGCTTGTACACGGCGGTGAATGTCCAGTGGCCGAGTTGGCGATTTAGCCATCACTGCAAAAACCACTTCGGGACGAATTCTATCTTCTTCATACCAAGACTTAAAACGGTCTAGCATGTAAGTGAGTACTTGCTTAGAGATTTCTTCGGTCGACAAGTTTAGATTGTTATGTTGGCTTAAGGCTTTGTCCAAAGCCAATTTTAGATCGAGATCAATACCCCGTTCGACCAGTGTTCGTAGGACTGCTAGACTAGCACGGCGCAGCGCGAAAGGGTCTTTCGAACCAGTCGGTGGCTGCTTGATACCAAAAATACCCACCAGTGTATCGAGACGGTCAGCGATTGCGAGAGTCGCGCCAACACTTGAACTTGCAACAGAGTCGCCGGCGAAGCGTGGTAAATATTGCTCATAAAGTGCAGCGGCAACGGCGTCATCTTCGCCGTCGTGCTGGGCATAGTAGCGCCCCATTGTGCCCTGCAGATCGGCAAATTCCTGCACCATTTCTGTCATTAAATCGGCCTTGCTCAACACGGCGGCACGTTTGGCAAGCTTTGGCTCTGCACCGATAGTAGGTGCCAAATATTCTGCCAGCACAGCAACCCGCTGTGACTTGTCGTGCATGGAGCCAAGTTTTGCTTGGAAGACCACGTGTTTTAGCATTTCACTGCGCTTTTCTAGTGTAGTGTTCCTGTCGGTTTTGTAGAAAAAAGCGGCATCTGATAAGCGAGGTCGTATCACTTTTTCATTACCAGCAATGACCTTAGTGGCATCTCGGCTATCAATATTGGCAACGGTAATAAATAGCGGTAGAAGTTGGTCGGCACCATCGACCACATGGAAGTACTTTTGATGCTCTTTCATTGACGAAACCAGTGCTTCGGCAGGTACATCCAGGAAATGCTTATCGAAGCGACCCATGAGCGGCACGGGCCATTCGTTCAGGGCGGTCACTTCATCGAGCAAATCCACGTCAATAACCGCATTACCCTCTGCACCACGGGCTAGAGCGTTAACACCCTCTTCAATCAATGAACGTCGCTCGACGAAATCGGCAATAACAAAAGCCTGGCGCAAAGTGTTAGCGTAGTCTGACGGTGTGGCAATACTAATTTCATTGTTGCTATGAAAGCGGTGACCCCGTGTAGTGCGACCGCTTTCCAGCCCCATAATTTTGCCAGGGACTACATTTTTGCCGAGGAGCATAACCACCCAGTGAACCGGGCGCACAAACTCTATGCGGCTGGCGCCCCAGCGCATGCGCCGGGCAATAGGTAGATCTTTCAATGCTTTGTTAACAAGGTCTGGTAGAAGTGCTTCGGTAGCTAGACCTTCTTCAAGACGACGAAAAACGAGACGAGGGCCTTTATCGGTTTGGGTTTGCTCCAGATCTTCTACAGGCACCCCGCAGCCTTTGGCAAAACCGAGAGCTGGCGGTGTCGGTGAGCCATTGTTATCGAAGGCTGCGGCAACAGCGGGGCCGAGTCGTTCGGTTTGAGTATCAGCCTGTTGCGAGTCTAACCCGGAAACCAGAACAGCCAAACGCCGTGGCGTGGCATAGCCCTTGATAGCAGTGTGCGGTAATTTAGCTTTATTAAGTTCGGCTTCTATGCCCAGGGTAAACGCGGACATTAAAGTTTTCAGAGATTTGGGTGGCAGTTCTTCTGTGCCGATTTCGACTAGAAAATCCTGTTTCATTTGTTTTTCTCCCCGGCCTGTTGAATCACTTCATGGGCCAAATCAGCGGGAGCCATGGGAAAGCCTAATGCCAGCCGTGAAGCAAAATAGGTTTCAGCAACCGCTCTTGCTAGTGTGCGAATGCGTAAAATGAAGCGTTGGCGCTCTGTCACCGAAATCGCGTGCCGGGCGTCAAGTAAGTTAAAAGCGTGTGATGCTTTCATAACCATCTCATAGGCCGGCAAGGGCAGCCTTTGCTCGATCAATAACTGGCTTTCCTTTTCGTAGGTATCAAAACAGTTGAATAGAAAGTCTGTATTGGCGTGCTCAAAATTGTAATGGGACATTTCCACTTCGTTTTGATGAAAGACATCGCCATAGGTCACAACACTACCATTAGGGTTTTTCGTCCAGACCAGGTCGTAAATACTATCGACACCCTGTAGGTACATGGCAATACGCTCAAGCCCGTAGGTAATTTCACCACTCACCGGGTAACACTCCAGCCCACCAACCTGTTGGAAATAGGTGAACTGGGTGACTTCCATCCCATTGAGCCAAACTTCCCAACCCAAACCCCAGGCTCCAAGAGAGGGTGACTCCCAATTGTCCTCTACAAAACGGATATCGTGCACGGCAGAGTTAATCCCCAAAAAATTGAGAGACTCTAAATACAAATCTTGGATATTGCTCGGCGAAGGCTTCAAAATTACCTGAAACTGATAATAGTGCTGTAGCCGGTTTGGGTTTTCTCCAAAACGGCCATCAGTAGGGCGACGGCAGGGTTGTACGTAAGCGCTGTTCCAACTTTCTGGGCCAATAGCACGCAGGAAGGTAGCTGGGTGAAAAGTACCCGCTCCCACCTCCATATCCAGAGGCTGCAAAATCACGCAGCCCTGTTCAGCCCAGTACTGTTGTAAGGCAAGAATTAAACCTTGAAATGTCGATATATCCGGTGCTGGCGTTGACACAGCGTTACTCCAATAAAAATAAGACCGCGATTATATCGTTTGACAAAAGTTGATACGATAAAAGCACAGAAATAAACGGCCAAATGCCGTTTATCTTTGCCATCCACAGTTATTAACAAGGAAAAACAATGAAAATACTCAAAAAAACACTCAGTGCTTGTCTGTTACCGCTGTTAATTAGTGCTGGCGCCAATGCTAATGACCACTGGGACAGTGTGGAAGTGAAAGCTGTGCCGGTTAGTGATGGCATCTACATGCTAATGGGTGAAGGTGGCAATATCGGGGTTTCCATCGGTGAAGATGGTACCTTTGCCATTGACGACCAGTATGCGCAAATGTCAGCCAAAATAACCGCAGCCATCAAAAAGCTCTCTGGCGATTCACCGAAATTCCTCTTCAACACCCATTGGCACGGTGACCATGCCGGTGGTAATGAACATTTTGGCAAACAGGGCGCCATTATTGTGGCCCACGAAAATGTGCGCGAGAGCCTAAAAGTCGAAAAATCGATTAAGCTCTTCAATATGCACAAACCACCATCGCCCAAAGAAGCCCTGCCGGTCGTTACCTTTCAGAGTGAAATGAACCTTCACCTCAACGGTGATGATATTCATTTAGTACACGTAGCCAATGCGCATACTGATGGCGACGCGATTGTCCACTTCACCAAAGCCAATGTCATCCACGCTGGCGATACGTTCTTCAACGGTTTCTACCCCTTCATTGATGTCGACTCCGGTGGCGGCATTGCGGGTATGATAGCCGCCTGCGACACTGTAATCACAATAGCCAATGATCAAACTAAAATCATGCCCGGCCACGGCCCTCTCGCTAGTAAGGCAGACCTAGTTGCCTTCCGCGATATGTTAGTTGTGGCAGAGAAAAATATACAGGCTTTGATCACTGCCGGTAAAAGTGAAGCTGAAGTGATAGCCGCAAAACCATTAGCAGAGCTGGATAAAGAGTGGGGGGATGGGTTTATACCTACCGATGTATGGGTGAAGATTGTTTATAGCGGGATGGTGAAGTAAGTATTTTGTATACCACACAGGATCTGTCGAATCATTTAATCTCTGGTTCTGTGTGGTTAACATGTCGTAGTCAAGCTTTTACCGGGGATACCGGCAGCACGGGTATAGTGTCTCTCCCAAACTACCTTTTGTAATAGAATTTTGTCGTAATTTAGACGTAAGAAATTCTGCAATGAAAAGCTATATCCTTTATCTCTTCACGTAAAAGGGCATATTAAAACCCTGAAGGTGAATATAAGTTTTTTAGAAATAATTTCATTGGTATACCAGCATTATTTTCTATAACTAAATAACGATAACGTGCTAGCCCGTATTCTCCAGGCCTTCAATAAAGCTATTTGATTCGGCGATAGACTTTTCCATATCCTTAATAAGCTGAGCAACGTCGGTTTCGATATTTTTCAATTCACCCCTCAAAGAATTGATGGCCCTTGCGTTCAAGTTATGTTTTAAAAATAAGACTTGGTCCCGAAAGGCATTCAGCACAGGGTTCATTCGCTCTTCAGCCTGCCGCATTGACTTCATTAACGAATTGTATTTTCTTTTAGTGGCATTCATCTTATTAATGCTCTGTCGCTTAAGATCGGTATTACTATAAAGGGTAATTTCTTCTTTCCACTCTTTAAATAGTGCTTCTGACACATTTTTCACCGCATCAATACGATCGGTGACTTCCTGAGCCGCTTCTTCGCTGTCTTCATATTCGCTGTTTAGTTTGTCATAGTGATCTTGTAGCTCACTATCAGGGGTGCTTACCATTGCTTGATATTGTTCCAAGGCAGAGGAAAACTGTTCTTTCGCATCCGTTTGTGCATCCTTTACCTGTTCCACCCTGTTTATCATGATATCCCGTTTGTGATATCCCACTTTTTCCATTGCGCCATAGTAGGCGCTCTGACAAGCGCTCAATAATACAGTCAACAAAATTAATGTTGTGTTTCTGGCTTTTAACATTGAGTCAATCCTCACTCTTCTATGTAGCGGTTTATTAAAATACCATGATAATGCAAATATTTTTCTATAAAGGCCGAAATAAATTTCTAAGCACTACGGGGAAATATGGCTAAACATCAGTAGAGTTGTTAATTACTTACATTCATGTGTTATGGAATGAGCTGACTCATATTTTCGGGTTTTTTATCTATTGAAAGCGTTGCAGTTAACCTATGACATGATCCAAACTAACGACAGACCACTTGAAAATGTTTATTAGGCTTTTTTCAGAGTGTAAAGTGCTCCTAGATGGCAAATTAACAATAACAATATATGAGTATAGGAATACTTAAATGGAAAAACCCGATATCCCAAAAGGTGAAGAGACTCGACTCAAAACTCTCAGATCACTCAATATTCTAGATACGTCGCCCGAGGAACGTTTTGATCGTCTAACTCGTATGGCAAAACGCATGTTCAGTGTGCCAATTGCACTTGTCAGCCTGGTCGATGAGAACCGACAATGGTTCAAATCCTGTCTGGGCTTAGATGCTAGTGAAACATCGCGAGATATTTCATTTTGTGGTCATGCGATCCTGGGCGATGATGTCTTTATCATTTCTGATGCAAGCAGAGATGATCGGTTTGCTGACAACCCATTAGTTATAGATGAGCCCAATATTCGTTTTTATGCAGGTTGCCCTTTACGCTTCACTGATGGAAGTAAACTGGGAACCCTTTGCATTATTGATCGTGAACCAAGAACTTTGAGTGACGGTGATCTCGAATTACTAAAAGATCTTGCATTAACTGCTGAACGAGAGCTTACAGCAGTACAGTTGGCTACATTAGACGACCTTACAAATATACCTAACAGAAGAGGTTTTATGATGGTCGCCCAACACAGCCTACAGCTTTGTGTTCGACAAAAAATTCCCGCATCCCTAGTATATCTCGACCTAGATAATTTTAAACTCATCAATGATACTTTCGGCCATGCCGAGGGTAATCGTGTGCTAATCACTTTTGCAAAACTAATGAATACTTTATGCCGAGAGTCGGATCTTTTTGCTCGTCTGGGAGGTGATGAATTTGTCATGCTGCTCATCGACGTTGGTGAAGATTCAGCAGAAAATTATATCATTAGACTACAGCGTTCATTAGATCAGCATAGTAAAACACAAGATTTCGATTATGAAATTACATTTTCATCGGGGATAGTTGAGTACTCAAGTGATAAACATCATTCAATAGAAGCATTGTTAGAAAGTGGTGACTCGCAGATGTACGAATATAAGAAGGCAAAGAAGTAAGCAGAACAGGTGGGTCTTGAGCTCTTCTCAGTAAGTCACCTCAATCAATGGGTGATGGCGAATTTTATCTAAAATATTTGCTCCGTCTGTCAGACTACAATATTAAGTCATAATTCGAATAGTACCGAATCGAAGTACACGTTTTGTTTAAGACCGATTAAGTTCGGGTGATAGGGTCGCCCAATAAACAAACGGTAGGACGTCATTGAATCGTTGGGTAGTAATAAATTAACATCAACTAAAAAAATGCCGGCGCACCTAGTTGTTTTGATTGACATTATTACTCAACATGGTTCTAGCAATTTTTGCCCTGCGCAATTTAGCAATAAATTAA
>JARGOV010000007.1:12673-25193 GCA_029212965.1 Porticoccaceae bacterium | reverse complement strand
ATTACTCAACATGGTTCTAGCAATTTTTGCCCTGCGCAATTTAGCAATAAATTAATAAGTCTTGCGGAAAAACGCTTCCTTACACATTCAATGCTGCACTATCAGTCTTATCTAAATACCTGTTCCGGTAACCAGGTCACCAGGTTGGGCCACAGGGCAAGTAGTAATAACACGGCGAGCTGTATACCGATGTAGGGCATAACTCCACGATAAATATCACTGGTGAGCACTTCTTTTGGGGCCACACCGCGAAGATAAAAGAGGGCAAAACCAAAGGGTGGTGTTAAGAAAGAAGTTTGTAAGTTAACGGCAATCATTATGCCCAGCCAGATGGGATCAACACCCATGGCTAATAAAGCAGGGCCGACAATGGGGACCACTACAAAGGTAATTTCGATAAAGTCGAGAATAAAACCGAGTATAAAAATAACCACCATGACTGCGAGGGTTGCACCCACGACACCACCGGGGATACTGGCAAACATCGAGGTGACCAACTCTTCACCCCCAAAACCACGAAACACCAATGAAAATATGGCGGCGCCAATCAAAATCATAAAGACCATGGCAGTGACTTCAACGGTACCTTCTAATACCTGTTGTAATCGCTGTAACGAGAGTTGGCGGCGCAATAATGCAAGTAAAGAGGCACCAAGGGCACCGACACCGGCAGCCTCGGTTGGGGTGGCTATACCACTGAGAATAGAGCCGAGTACGGCAATAATTAGTAGCATCGGTGGTGCCAGGCTTGATAATAAAGCGAGGGTCTCTACAGATTCGTGTTCATCTGCAGCGGGAGCATTTTCTGGCCGAAGCCATGCATACAACCAAATATAAGTGCAGTAACAGCCGACCAAAATGAGTCCTGGAATAACCGCACCCATAAACAGATCGCCAACAGAGACGGTTTTGGGTGCAAATATGCCCATGCCCAGTTGGGCCTGAGCATAGGCGGTGGAAAGAATATCACCCAGTAAAACCAGTGCAATAGAGGGTGGAATAATTTGCCCCAGAGTACCTGTCGCACAAATGGTGCCGGCCGCAAAAGCGGGGTTATAACGCCGATTGAGCATAGTGGGGAGTGACATTAAGCCCATGGTGACCACGGTGGCACCGACGATACCGGTACTGGCGGCCAGCAGGGCGCCAACTGTAACCACTGAAATCCCCAGCCCGCCACGCACTTTGCCAAAGAGCTGAGCCATATTGTTGAGCAGGTCTTCGGCTAGCCGGGATTTTTCAAGCATAATACCCATCAAAATAAATAGCGGTATTGCGACAAGGGTTTGATTGACCATGGTGCCATAGAGACGATTGGGTAGAGCCTGAAGAAAGGCCATATCAAAGTGACCGATGGCTGTCCCTAAGGCGGCGAAGGCTATGGCGATGCCGGCGAGTGAAAATGCTACCGGGTAGCCGAGCAAGATCACGAGACAGACTGCGAGAAACATAATGAGGGGCAGGAATTCGATCATGGTGATTATTCAGTCGCAGTTAAAGAGGTATTGGTAGGTGAGCGCAGGGTGGCGAAGCATTTAAGCAACTCAGAAATACCCTGTATTAATAGCAGCGTTGGCATAATCAGTAATAATGATTTAAGTAGGTAAACCCAGGGCAGGCCGGCTGACTCGGCCGAATGTTCTTTCATTGCCCAGCTATTGCTGACGTAGTCAAAACTTAACCAGAAGATAAGCCCGCAGGTAGGTAGCAGGAAAAAAACGGTACCGAGGGCATCAATCAGTGCTCGGCGGCGTGGTGAAAAGTGGCGATAAAATATATCGACCCGCACATGGCCGCCTCGTTTCAAGGTGAAGGCTGTGCCGAGCATAAATGCCAAAGCGTGGAGGTAAAGAACGGTTTCCTGCAGTGCGATCGAACCAGAACCGAATAAGTAGCGGGCCACGACCACAAAGCAGGTGCATAGCAGCATTGCGAGGGTCGTCCAGGCGGTGAGCTTGCCGCAGAATTCGGTAAAGGCATCAATGGGTGAGTTGGCAGAAGTCATGGGGTAGCCCGTTGTAATTATTTGAATTGCTTCGTCGGTTTGTCAAATTAAGCATTTAATAAACGTCTCGCAGAATAGGCCCTATGAATTAATAAGCCTAAGCAAGGTCGTGTTTGTCATATAGCTGTCATCTTTTGTACATAGTCTTGTCATTTGCCCTCTCTAGGATGCGCGTACTAGCCCCATCATTGATGGAAACGTCGCAGGAGACAAACATGAAAAAACGATCTAACACAGCAGTACAATTAAAAGCCGCTGCCATCGGCTGTGGCATTGCCATGACCCTGGCTAGCACCCAGGCCGTTTCAGCCCCGCGAGATTATATCAGCATCGTTGGCTCATCAACGGTCTATCCTTTCGCCACAGTGGTTGCAGAGCGATTTGGTAAAACGACCACTAACCCTACCCCTAAAATTGAATCGACCGGCTCTGGGGGCGGCATGAAGCTGTTTTGTTCAGGTGTTGGCACGGGTCATCCCGATATTACCAACGCATCGCGACGCATGAAAAAATCTGAGTTTGAAAAATGTCAGGCTGCGGGTGTGAGCGATATTGTTGAAGTGCTGATTGGTTTTGACGGTATTGTCCTTGCCAACTCCGTAAAGACAAAGCAAATGAGCCTGAGCCGCAAAGATATTTTCTTGGCGCTGGCGAAAAATGTACCCGCTCCAAAGAGTATGCAGGACGAATTCGTCACCGCACAAACCTTGGTGGCTAACCCCTATAAAACGTGGAAAGACGTTAACCCTGCGCTACCCGATGTTAAAATTGAAGTGCTTGGCCCTCCCCCAACCTCGGGTACTCGCGATGCCTTTGCCGAGCTGGCACTAGAGGGCGGCTGTAAAAAAATCAGCTGGATCAAGGCGATGAAGAAGCAGGACAAGAAAGCGTATAAATCCCTGTGCCACACGATCCGTGAAGATGGCCACTATATTGAAGCCGGTGAAAACGACAACCTCATCGTGCAAAAGCTCGACGCCAATCCCAATGCGCTCGGCGTGTTTGGCTTTAGCTTTCTCGACCAGAATGCTGACAAGGTTCAGGGTTCAATGATTGAAGGACAGCCTCCGGCATTCGACACTATTGCTGATAAATCTTACCCCGTCTCACGTCCGCTGTATTTCTACGTGAAGAAGGCACACGTTGGCGTGGTTCCGGGTATCGAAGGTTATTTAGCCGAGTTTACCAGTGAAAAAGCTTGGGGCGAAGATGGTTATTTAGCAGAAAAAGGCATGATTCCACTGAGTACAGATGTTCGACAGACAAACGGTGCCGATATTAAAGCCCTTAAGGCAATGTCTGGCGAGGGTTTGTAATAAGGCTTGTGGAGGCGCTTCAGTAAGCCTCATGAATAAAGCATACGTGCTTTTGGTGTGATCTAAACGCGGCCTGATTAATCAGGCCGTTTTTTTAAATTGTAAGCGGCGTGTTTAGCTGTGTAAGGGATCTGGTTTATAACGTGCAAACTTCGAACCTCATCATTGTCTTGTTGGTAATGTCTACTCTGGCTTACGTTTTTGGCCGTCGTCGCTCCCGGCAATTTGCGCGCCAGTTAGGTGGTGTACGTAATTTACATTCGCTGCCGTCTTATTACGGTATGCGGGTCGCATTGTGGTGCGGCTTGCCCTCGGCCTTACTACTCTTTTTATGTTTGGCTCTTGAAGAAACGATTATTAGCAACATGTTGCTGGCTGCAATACCCGGTGAAATTCGCCCAAACTCGGTGGCTGAATACAATTTGTTGATGAATAAAATTGAAAACTTGGCAAGTGGCGCTCTATCAACAGAAGGTGTAAAACCCGCACTTATAGATGCCAGCACCGCATTAATGTATCTGCGTGATACGAGCCAGCGTTTAGTGACGGCGCTTGCTTTATTAGTGGCGGGTGGTGGCGGTTTCTGGGGTTGGTGGCGCATGTCAGCGCAGTTGCGCGCGCGACAACAGGTTGAGAAAGTTTTAAAAACTTTTTTATTACTTTGTGCCAGTTTGGCTATTTTCACGACCCTGGGTATTTTACTTTCGGTGGTTTTCGAGTCTCTGCGCTTTTTTCAGCAGGTACCGGTGTCAGAGTTTCTCTTTGGCCTGGAGTGGAGCCCACAAACAGCGATTCGCGCTGACCAGGCAGGGGGTTCGGGTAGTTTCGGTGCCGTGCCTTTATTTTTGGGTACCCTGTTAATATCATTGATTGCTATGACAGTCGCCGTGCCAGCGGGCTTAATGTCAGCAATTTATCTGGCTGAATATGCCGGCTCCAAAGTGCGGAGTCTTGCTAAACCCACCCTGGAAATTCTCGCTGGCGTGCCAACCGTCGTTTACGGCTATTTTGCAGCCTTAACCGTTGCGCCGTTTATTCGCGATACCGGCACAAGCATGGGCTTGGCAGTGACATCAGAAAGTGCGCTGGCGGCGGGTCTGGTCATGGGTATTATGATTATTCCCTTTATTTCATCGCTGGCCGATGACGTCATTAATGCCGTCCCCCAAATCCTACGCGATGGCTCTTTGGCACTCGGCGCGACCCATTCTGAAACCATTAAACAAGTGATTATTCCCGCTGCCCTGCCGGGTATTGTCGGCGGCGTATTGTTAGCGGTGTCGAGAGCTATCGGTGAAACCATGATTGTGGTGATGGCGGCAGGCATGGCGGCCAAGCTTACCGTTAACCCTTTAGATACTGTGACCACAGTTACCGTACAAATCGTGACTTTACTGGTGGGTGACCAAGAGTTCGACAGCGCTAAAACACTGTCTGCTTTTGCCCTGGGTTTAATGCTGTTTCTGGTGACATTGGCATTAAATTTTGTTGCTTTGCGGGTCGTAAAAAAATATCGAGAACAGTATGAATAAACCATCGAATGCAAGCACTGAACGGATCAGAAAAACACTGGCGAAACGCTACCGTACTGAAAAACGATTTCGGCTCTACGGCATTATGGCCATTCTTTTTGGTGTGCTTTGTGTCGCCACATTATTTGTCGATATTATTGGCAAAGGTCATGGCGCTTTTCGTCAAACCTATATTCAACTCAGCGTTGACTATGCGCCCGATGTGCTTGGTATTAGCGATATAAACGATACGCAACAGTTAGCACTGGCAAATTTTTCTGGCATTGTAAAAAACAGCCTACGTACACGCTTTGCCGATGTGTCAGGGCGTAGTGAAAAGCGTCAACTCTATCGCCTCGTCAGCAATAGCGCTGAGTACGAACTGGCGGGTCGTTTAAAAGCTAACCACGGTCTGTTGGGGCAATCTGAAAAAGTCTGGGTGTTGGCTGATGATGATATCGATACGTATTTTAAAAGCCTCAATAGTCGCGACGGCGCCTTTGTGGGTCGCACAAACGATACGCAACAAGAATGGATACAATCCCTAATTGAGGCGGGTGAAATTGAGCTGCGCTTTAATACTAACTTTTTTCGCAGTGGCGATTCTCGCGAACCAGAACAAGCAGGTATTGGCGGTGCAATTGTTGGATCGCTATTTACCCTGTTTATTACCCTGGTTTTGTCTTTTCCCATTGGCGTAGCAGCTGCGGTTTACCTTGAAGAATTCGCCCCCAAAAACCGACTGACTGATTTTATTGAAGTGAATATTAATAATTTGGCGGCGGTGCCCTCCATTATTTTTGGGCTGTTGGGCCTGGCGATATTTATTAATTTTTTTCACGTGCCGCGTTCGGTGCCGTTGATTGGCGGCTTGGTGTTAGCGGTAATGACCTTACCGACGATTATTATATCCAGTCGTGCTGCAATTAAAGCCGTGCCACCTTCAATTCGCGAGGCCGGTATTGGCATTGGAGCCTCGCCTATGCAGGTCGTCCTCCACCACGTATTGCCTCTTGCTTTGCCGGGTATGTTGACCGGCACCATTATTGGCATGGCCCAAGCTCTCGGTGAAACAGCACCCTTGCTGATGATTGGCATGGTGGCCTTTATTGTTGATGTTCCCGGGGGTATCACAGACCCGGCCACGGTATTGCCGGTGCAAATTTTTCTCTGGGCAGATAGCCCGGAACGTGCCTTTGTTGAAAAAACGTCAGCGGCGATTATGGTGCTGCTCGCTTTTTTAATTACCATGAATACTGCCGCAGTCGTGTTGCGAAAACGCCTGGAAAGACGTTGGTAGTGAAGCGCCTAAACAGTCATTATTTGAGACGCGAAATATGAGTGCCACAACAATGAAATTTGCAAGGCCTGAATTGGCAGAAAATACCCTTGATGCAGTCCCCGAACAGTTGGTAAACGAAAAGACTGTGGGTATCCCCTTTGTTGATGACCCAAAAATAAGGGCGCGCAATGCCAGTGTTTTTTATGGCGATAAACAGGCGATTTATAATATTGACCTCGATATTGGCAAGCATGAAGTAATTGCCATGATTGGCCCTTCCGGCTGTGGTAAGTCGACGTTTTTACGCACCATTAATCGCATGAACGACACGGTGGATGGCTGCTGTGTGAGTGGTGAATTTTTACTTGAAGGGGATGATATTTACGCCTCGAAAATGGATGTGGTGGAATTGCGTGCCCGGGTCGGCATGGTGTTTCAAAAGCCAAACCCCTTTCCGAAAAGTATTTTTGACAATGTTGCCTATGGGCCAAAAATTCACGGCCTCGTCGGCAGCCGCGTTGAGTTGGATGAAATCGTAGAAAACAGCTTGAAACGTGCGGGCTTATGGGCCGAAGTCAAAGACCGTCTGCATCAACCGGGCACTGGTTTATCGGGCGGTCAGCAGCAGCGCTTGTGCATTGCTCGCGCTATTGCCATTAGCCCGGAAGTGATTTTAATGGATGAGCCCTGCTCGGCGCTCGATCCCATTGCCACGGCGCGCATTGAAGAGCTGATTGCGGAGCTGGCTGAAAATTATACGATTGTTATCGTCACCCACTCTATGCAGCAGGCCGCGCGCGTTTCCCACCGTACAGCCTATTTTCACTTGGGTAAACTGGTCGAGGTGAATGAGACCGAGAAAATATTTACCACCCCCGAGCACAAGCTAACGGAAGCTTATATTACGGGTCGTTTTGGTTAAGCGTGAGCTCCCATTAAGGAAAAACCATGGATAAGTTAAACTTCGATCAGCATATCTCACAGAAATTTAATGAAGACCTCGAGCATGTGAAAAGCCAAATGCTTGAAATGGGTGGTATGGTTGAAAAACAATTGGCCGAGGCGATTAAAGCCCTTGAAAATGCCGACAGTTATATTGCCGAGCGCGTATTGCAGGTAGAAGAGCAGGTCGATGACATGGAGGTTGCTATTGATGAGAGCTGCGTCACCTTAATTGCGCGTCGTCAACCGGCGGCAACTGATCTACGATTGGTGATGGTTGTCACCCGTTGTATTCGCGACCTCGAGCGGATTGGTGATGAGGCTCAAAAAATTGCGAAAATGGCGATCAAACTGGCTGTCGATGGGGCATCACCCCGGGGCTACAGTGAGATTCGCCATATTTCCAACGATGTGCGTGGCATGCTTAACGATGCCCTCAATGCTTTTATGCGCTTCGATACAGAAGCGGCGATTGAGACAATGAAAAGGGATGAACAAATTGACGCCGATTACAAATCGGCTCTGCGTGAAATGATGACCTATATGATGGAAGACCCACGCAGTATTACCCGAGTAATGAATGTACTTTGGGTGCTACGTGCTCTGGAGCGGATTGGTGATCACGCCAAGAATATTTGTGAGCATGTGATTTATTTGGTCGAAGGTAAAGATGTACGCCATGGGCACCTTGATGAAATTGATGAGAATCTTAAGCACACTCTCTAATCTCTCACGCCAAAGACTGTGTTTAATGGGTGAGTTTCTTTAAATCAGACAAGCTGTCAATAAAAGCACCTTAAATAGAAGCATCTTTACGGAATCTAGGTACGGGTTTTGTGGTGTGAATGGACAATAATTATAACAGTGCTGTCAGGGTAACGGTTCTGGACAAGGCGCGGTCGTCTTGCAATAGTGCCTTATGACAGAATTTAATGGCTTCCCTCCACAACTCCTACCCTTTCTCGACGAGCTTGCCGCCAACAACAATCGGTCCTGGTTTGCTGAAAACAAGCCCCGCTACGAAGAAGCCGTACTCTCGCCGGCTTTGTGTTTTGTTGAACACATGGCGACTAAAATCGATAAGTTATCACCCTACTTTGAGGCTATTCCGAAACGAAGTGGCGGTTCGATCATGCGGGTGTACCGCGATACCCGCTTTGGCAATGACAAAACGCCCTATAAAACCAACCTCGGCATTCAATTTCGACATCGACGTGGCAAAGATATTCATGCACCGGGCTATTATTTGCACATACATCGTGGTGAGGTTTTCCTTGGGGTCGGGTGTTGGCGCCCCGATTCTGCAGCCCTGGCAAAAATTCGCCAGCGCATTGATGAAAAACCCGAGGTCTGGCAGGCCATTCTTAATAATCGTTCTTTCAAGCGACAGTTCGAGTGGGGTGGTGATACTCTGAAGCGCCCGCCGCGAGGCTACAGCGCCGACCACGCCTTAATCACCAGCCTGAAACAAAAGGATTTTATCGTGATTAAGCCACTGCTCGACAGTGCGATTGAAGAGGAGGATTTTGCCAAAGCCACACTAAAATCATTTCGAGCCGCGAGGCCACTAATGCAATTTTTATGTCAGGCCCTGGAGGTTGGTTTTTAGTCGACCGCAGGGTCGCGATAAGAATGTCAATCAATTGACCTATTATTGTAATTATGGTCTTATTGCGCACCAGTTTATGCGTACAATAAGCCGTCTTTTACTATAGGCCGAGCGTGCTATGTACTCTCCCTACAGCTAACTTTTAGCTGCTTAAAACTAGACGTAAATTCTCTACCAGCTTGAGGAAAGAGCATGTCTGATAATTCACTCGATTTTAGAGATAAAGCCGCCATTGTCGGCATCGGTGAAACCGACTATACCCGGGGTGCCCTGCGCCCCTCATCAGAAATGATATTAGAGTCGACCCGCATTGCCATTGCTGATGCGGGCCTAAAAAATACTGATATTGACGGTATTATCCTACCGCCGGTAATGATTACCGCTGAAGAGATTGCCGCCAATCTTGGCATTGAAGACCTGCGCTACAGCGCATCGATTAATATGGGTGGTGCCAGCCCCGTTACCGCACTACAAACGGCGGCTCTGGCGATATCCGCTGGCATTGCTAATAATATCGTAGTGACTGTGGGCTGGAATGGTTCTTCTGCACTGCGGCCCAAACCCAATGCCAAGTTTCCAGAGGTGATTTCCATTCCCGCTCTGGAGCGTACCCTGCAAAACTATTACTTCCCCTACGGTAGTGCCTCGCCGGTGCAAATGTACGCTTGGATCGCCATGCGCCATATGCAAGCATTTGGTGTTAGCCACGAGGCTATGGGTGCGGTTGCACTGGCCTGTCGTCGACACGCTCAGTTTAATGACAAGGCGACCACCCGCGGGCAAGAGTTGGATATGGAGGGTTATTTAAACTCTCGCTGGATTTCTGAGCCCTTCCGCCTGTTTGATTGCTGCCTTGAAACTGACGGTGCCTGTACGGTTATCGTTAGTCGCGCCGACCAGGCGAAAGATTTGCGCCACAAACCCGCCTATATTATGGCGGCAGCGGAAGGCCACCCCTACCCGGCTGACGATATAGCCAACCGGCCCGATATGTTCCACATTGGTCTGTCTAATTCAGCACCCAAAGCCTTTGCTATGGCAGGCTTGAAGCCGACAGATATGGATTTTCTTCAGGTGTATGACTGCTTCACTTATGTGGTGTTGTTACAGCTTGAAGCGATGGGTTTCTGCGAACAGGGCGCGATCGGTGAATTCGTTAAAGATGGCACCTTGGAAATTGACGGCAAATTCCCCATGAATACCCACGGTGGCTTGCATTCCCAGGCCCATGTTTGGGGCTTGAACCATGTGGTTGAAGCGACACGGCAGCTACGCGGTGACGGTGGTGAAGTACAAGTTAAGGACGCAGAACTCGGCTTGGTGACAGGCTGGGGTGATTTTGGCGATGGTAGCCTGGTGATACTGAGGAACTAAGACGATGACAGACACACAGTTTATTCCAAATCCGGCACCACAGCCGACCAACTATCTCGATGAACAGTTCTGGGAAAACTGCGCCAATAAAATTCTCAGCTTCCAGTGCTGTCACGACTGTGAAACCTGGCGCCACATCCCCCGCTTTATGTGTGCCAATTGTGGCTCCCCGAACTGGGGCTGGCGCGAATCCCATGGTCGCGGCACTGTCTATACTTGGACCGTGTGCCATATGCCCATGTCCCCCCACTTCGAGAAAGACTTTCCCTATGCCGTTCTGGTTGTGGATATGGAAGAAGGCGTACGTATTACCGCTGGTTTGCGTGAGCTGGACTACCGGGAGTTGAAAGTTGGCCTGCCGGTTGAAGTGGTTTTCGAGCCTTTGGAAGGCGGCGGCTATCTGCCCTTCTTCCGCCCGAGGAAAGAAGCTTAGCGTCATTGAGATAACAGCACGAATAAAAAAACCGAACTTTTTCAAGTTCGGTTTTTTTATTCCGGGCCTGAGTGATCTATACGCTGAGTGCCGATGTTGCTATTTTAAGCCAAGACCCTCCATGCCACTGCGGTCGACGACAGGGGCACGTTTGGTGCCCGGTGTGAGTTTCACTGAACCCGGCTCACGCTCAAACGAGTCAGTTAAACCAATACTGTCAGCGTATTCACGCAGTACCGGCAATACTTCCTTGCCGAGTAGCTCAATGGAACGGTTGCGATCGGCATCGCTGCATACGCCCTGTACGTTAAAAGCGGTTAATGAACCGGGGCGAATGACCCGCATAATGGTTTTAAGCTTGGGAATGACCTGCTCAGGCGTACCGACGATAATTTGTAGGTTTTCCTGAGCTCGATGGTAAGAAGCAAGCAATTTTTCTTTAACCACATCCATGCTTTCATCTTGCCACTTACCACTGCGTGAGGCGTCGAGCTTTTCTTTGCTAACCCCAAGCCACGAACCACTGGGCGATGACTTGGCCATGGCGCGAATGGCGCCTTTGGAGTTATACCCGGGGGGCAAGGTGTACTCGGGGCGGCTAAAACCGTTTTGACCGCCACCGAAGGAATAGCCTCGACCAATTTCCTGAGCCTTTTCTTCGCTATCTGCCACAAACAGCGGCACTAAATAACCAAAGTTTTCTGGCCCCGCTTGATAGCCTTCTTCGGCGGCTGTGTCAGCGTAGAAATCCCACAAATCACAGGTTGCGTTTAAGGCAGAGCCCAAACCTAAATAGGGGTAACGCTTACGGGCTGCCCACTGCACGGTCTCGGGGGAAAGTACACCGGGAATCCATTGCTGGGGCATTGCCTGATAGGGCTTCACCCAAGGGTTCACGTGGCGGTAGTGGAAGTGCTTGCCTTCATAGCGCCAGGGGCCCTCTTTAGTCCAGCAGTCGAGAATAAATTGGTGGGCTTCATTGAACATTTCACGGTTATAGGCGGGGTTGGCGTTGTTAAAAAATTGTTCGCTACCAGCGCCACGCACCCAGCCAGAAACCAGACGGCCACGGGAGATCGTATCAATGGTGGCTAGCTCTTCGGCGACACGCAGGGGATGCTTGACTACGGGCAGCGGGTTACCAATAAGGATAATCTTGGCCGTTTCGGTCACGCGGGCGAGGATAGCCGCTTCCGTGGTGATGACATTACCCATGCAATAGGGGTTGCCGTGGTGCTCGTTGAGAGCGACGCCATCGAAACCTACTTCTTCGGCGAGACAGTACTCATCAATGAATTGGTTGTAGTCGTCGGCGCCTTTTTTGCGGTCGTAATGCTTATTGGAGACGCCAAAGAAGGCTTTGTGCTTTAAGACAATGTCTTCATCAATATGGCGGTAGGGTCGCTCTGTGAAATAGGCAAATTTCATGTTGATACCTTTGTCAATGTTAAATAATGGGTAAAAGACAGGCAGGCATTGACCGATGACAGAAAGTGCTTGCCCACATTTAAAATCGGTTATGTCATGCTAACGTAAAAACTAGCGCGCCTTAAGAGCCATATAAGACTTAGATACATTTCACCAAAGCCCTAAGCGGTTGGTTTTCAATGATGTCTGGGCTATTGATGCTAAGAAGAAATGACGGGTTTTGCCGTGATAACAAGAGCCTGATAACGGTTCAGTGTAGCGGCATCTTTTATTGGGCCAATGCGGGTAGAGACCGTTTTTTGTGTATTGGCTGAAAGCGCGCCAATGGTGATTTGCACGGAAGGGCCGGTGACATAAGTACTGGTCATTTCTGTCACCTGCACCACAACACCTGTTGCCGGAATATTGCTTCTATTGTAGACCGAGAGCAGCAAATAGCCGTTGCTATCCAGGGTGAGCCGGTTAAGAATATAGCGATTAGGCGCCTGGCTCATTTCAATAAGGGCCAGCTGATCGTTAGCCTGTTGACCAATATCCCCCTGCGTTTGGGCAGCCTCACGGTAATAAGTGATGGCGGATTCTGTGTCGCCGTTAGCATGGGCAATATTACCCAGGTAGAG
>JARGOV010000007.1:2220-12573 GCA_029212965.1 Porticoccaceae bacterium | reverse complement strand
TCGTAGCCCGCTCGCACCATGTATTCCATACCGTAGGCATCGGATTCAAGTTCTGCGCTCCGGCCGTAACTGGCCATCCAGGCGGTGCTACCAAGTTGGGCTGCCATACCGCCAAGCTCGCCGAAGCCATTACTTTGGGCGGCCGCCCCCAGCGCTTGTGCGCCGATATTGAGTAGTGTGCCGCGGGTCATTTGTGCCGCGCTGTGGCGGGCCGCGGCATGGACGATTTCGTGGGCCAGTACAGCCGCAAGCTCTGACTCATCTTGCAGGTGCGTTAACAAACCCCGGTTGATGGCTATCTTACCGCCCGGCAATGCCCAGGCGTTGGGCACAGAATTATTGAGCACCACGAACTCATAGGGCAGGTTGGGGCGATCACTCACCGCCGCCAGCTTTTTGCCAATGCTAGCGACATAGAACTGTATTTCGGGGTCAATGTAATAGCGCCCGCCCTGAGCCTGTTGGGCAGGCAAATACTGCTGGCGACCAATACTGACCTCTTGCTCGGCAGAGACCAGCGACAACTGGCGTTCGCCAGTGACCGGGTTGACGGTACAAGCGGTGGTCAATAGCAGAGCAGCACATAGGCTACCCACTAAGTGTTTGCGGCGCATAGTCTATTCCTCTTCACAGCAGGACCCTTATAATGACACGATAGTTTACATTTAGTTGAAGGATTCTCTGATAAAGGATACCGCGATGTTAATGGTGATTTCCCCGGCCAAAACACTGGATTTTGAAACGCTGCCAACCACCAGCGAGCACACCACCCCCGACTTTCTCGATGACTCCGAGGAGCTCATTGAGCAGTTGCGCGAGATGTCGCCCCACGATGTGTCGGCCTTAATGAAAATCAGCGATAAATTGGGCAACCTCAATTTCGATCGTTTCCTGAGCTGGGATAAAAAATTCACCCTCGATAATGCCAAGCAGGCGCTGCTGGCGTTTAAGGGCGACGTTTACACTGGGCTCGATGCCGAATCGCTGTCGGGTGGCGATTTACTCTGGGCTCAGGACCATTTGCGAATTCTCTCTGGCCTCTATGGTTTGCTGCGCCCACTAGACTTAATACAAGCCTATCGGCTGGAAATGGGCACCAAATTGGCTAATGGCCGTGGCAAAGACCTTTATCAGTTTTGGGGCAGTAAAATTACCGAGGCCCTGAATCAACAGCAAGCCGATGAGAGTCTGCCGGTGCTGGTTAATCTGGCCTCCAACGAATATTTTAAATCGGTGCAGAGCAAGCAGCTCGATGCCGAAATCATTACCCCGGTTTTTAAAGACTGGAAAGGCGATAAATACAAAATTATCAGCTTCTATGCGAAAAAAGCCCGGGGCTTAATGGTTGCCTACATTATTCGCAATCGTCTGAACGATGTTGAGCAAATCAAAAATTTCGATAGCGAGGGCTACGCCTATAACCCGGCTATGTCGTCAGCGAAAGAATGGGTGTTTACTCGCGAAGCAGCCGCCAACTAAATCGGCTTTAGGAATCGCGAGCAATGTCAGAAAAACCTTTTTCCCAGGCCTGTGAAAATAATCAACAGGCCATTTTCGCCGTTCTCGAACGAGTGTTTGCCAAGGCTCAGCATGTATTAGAAATTGGCAGCGGCACAGGTCAACACGCCGCCTACTTTGCCCCGCGCCTACCCCATTTAATTTGGCAGACTAGTGACCAGGCGGAATATCACCCCGGCATCAACGCCTGGCTCGATGCATCATCGGCCGAAAACCTGCACCGCCCCCTGCTGTTAAACGTCGATATGCCCCAATGGCCCATTGCAACCGTTGATGCTGTTTTTAGCGCCAACACCTGCCACATTATGAGCTGGGGTAGCGTTGTGACTATGTTTCAACAACTCGTCAATGTACTGAGTGCAGGCGGCACGCTAGCGATTTACGGCCCGTTTAACTACGGCGGACAATTTACCTCACCCAGCAACGCCAATTTTGACCAGTGGCTAAAACAGCGCGGCGCACAACAGGGCATTCGGGATTTTGAGGCCGTCGATAAACTGGCCAGCGAAGCGGGTATGCGTTTGCTTGAAGATAATGCTATGCCGGCCAATAATCGGCTGCTGGTATGGCGTAAACAGCGGTGAGTCCAAGAGGTGATTATTCTTGGAATAACAGTTCAGTGACTGATATCTAGCTTATTATAAATAGCAGTAAAGCCTTGAGATCAATCGGTACTTTTATCTTCCTGAAGATACAGTTGGGTTATTATCAGCGTAGAGATAGTATCCACTAAGACACGACGCCGAAAAGGCGTGTGCTGAATGTCATTGTTTCTTGCACTAACACTGAAAAATGCCACGTTGTTCATAGGTTTACTGTTGCTGTTGTGTCATCGTTACGTCAATTGTTGTTCAGCAGGTGATGCTCTTCAGGTTTGAATCTTAGAGATGGTGATAAGTAATAATGTCGATATCAAAAACAAAAGTATCAGAGTTGTATGTGTCCTTATTTGGCAGAGCGGCAGAAGGTGAGGGTTCTAGGTATTGGTCAAGTGTGTCAGGGTCAACGGCTGATATTGCAAATAGTATGCTTTCGTTACAAGTGGTAAAAGACTATTTTGGGGTTTCCGAATTTAGCTCCGAGGCCAGTGTTCGAAAAGTAGTGGAAACAATTTATTTGAATACCTTAAATAAATCAAAAGATGGCGCTAATGGAACTGAAACTGATGCCGATGGTATTCAATATTGGATAGACAGTGTTCTTGTTAATGGTAGCTCGATGGGACAGATGGTTGAAAACTTGGTTTATTCGGCAAGGGATCCCTCTAACGCTGGCAGTGCTCAGGATACTTTTATCAACAAGGTGACGGTTTCAGAATATGCGGCCGACCATTTAGACGCTTTTACAACGTTCAAATTATTTCAGAACTACATATCTAATGTTGATGCAAGTTCGGAATCACTAGCATTAGCGAAATCGTTAATTAATTCTATTAACGATGGTACTCATGTCTTATCTTCTGAAGGGACTTTTTCCCTTCAATTTAATACAGGTGGAAGTGGAGAGGACTATCTAATCTCTCTCGGGGTGGATAACTCTCCTGTGATACTTGGGTTTGAAGGTAATGATGCGCTTCATTCTGGGTCAGGTGACAAGTCAGCAATTTTATTAGGTGGAGATGGCAATGATCAGTACCATATTGAAGGATTGTTTGGGACTTATGTGATCGTTGACAGTGGGGGTAATGATACATTACATATTCCAGTCTCAAGTACTGAGATCGATACACTTTTCACCGTTAATGGCGGAGATATCTTGGCTGTGTATGCTGAAGATGAGGTGAATATAATTTTGCCTGGTTGGCAAAATTCTGCCAAAAGAATTGACACTTTTGCGTTTAATGATAAAGATTTTAACTATAGCGAACTCGTAGAGATTATAACGGCTAGTTCAGAAGGTGATTTTAATATATCAAGACTAATTGAAGACCCAGTTGTAACCATAGATTTAGTAAGTGAGGGTTTTGAGCTGGTAAACTATCTCAGTGGTCTAAATGCTCAAGAATTTGGGGATGTTTTGAGTATTGATCTGACGGGGGTCATTGGCTCTGAAGCATTAATCGATTTTCTGTTCTAATCGTTTTTCTCATCGACTTTATGCACTGTAGTCGGCAGTGTTTGGTAACGGTTGCGATAAGTTTTATTTCACTGTGAATAATTGCGTTTTTAGTTAGAGCTGAAATGGCTAGTAGTTCGCATATGCAGGCAAAGAGTCTTGAGATGCTAGACAGAAAGAAATAGTGTTTATCTACTAAGAATTGTTGTTAGAAATAAAATAGGGCTCCGCTAATACAGTTTTATCATGTTTCTTATTAGCAAATTGGGGAGTCTTAAATTGATTATAGTATGTGAGGGAATTTACGATGGGCTCAAAAAGCTCTCCGTCTGGTAATGGTAGTGCTACAAGCGAAGATGAAACAGGAGGTGGGGTTGTAGCCCCCACCGTTTCAATGGCGGCGCTTGCAGGGGTTCTACAAGAAAACTTTGACAGTAACCATATTGGTTGGAATTCCATAAACTGGGATTTGATTGCGCCAATAAGGCCAAATACTGTTCCTGAATACAGTGTGTCTCATAGTCTGGAGTCGGTGAGAGTATTTATTCCGATATCATTTGCGAATCCACCTGAATATTTGCAATTAACAGACTTAGCTGGCAACCCCGTAACTGAAACAATCATCACTGGAACTGATGCCAACGGCAACAATACGACTGAAGAAATTCCAGTTTATGAGGTTGATCAATTTAATAATCCAGTACGAATCGTGGATAGCGCAAAGGATCTATTTTTAGCAATTGGCGGTAGTGATGGAAATGACCATTTAAGGAATCGTGATTATTCCTTTAACTCCGATAACTTTGGTGGGCCTCGCAATATTACAGGCGCTTTTATGGGTTTTTCTGGAGATGATGTTCTTTATTCAGAGAATTTGTATAACCCCATGTTAATGGGTGGTTCTGGTGACGATATTTACATTCTTGAAAATAAAAGTATTGATGGAAGTTCTATTTTTACTCAAATAGTTGAAAGAGGGGATGATAATAATGACACAGTGATCAGTTATGGGAATGACTGGGCCTATGCTTTTGATATTTCTGGGCAGCATCTTTTCCTAGCTGACGAGTCTCAGCAAGAAGTTGTCGTATTTTGGGACTACTATGTTCCTGATGCAAAAATTGAAAATTTTTGGTTTGATTTTGATAGTGATGGTTTAAACGAGCATTATAATTACAATGAGTTTACAGAAAAGCTAAAAGCGGATGAGTTTTGGCTTGGGAGTTTGGTGCCAGAGCAGCTTGGTATCAGTAATTTAACAATTAACGATCTTACACAAGTAATAGCAGAAGCTGTAACCTTATCCGATAAAATTGAGAGTTATCGTTATGCGGACCATGATACCGCATTGGGTATCGCAAGGCTTTATCAAGCGGCTTTTGATCGTACGCCGAATACAACAGAATTAAATATGTGGGTCGATCAATGGGAGGTTGAGCAATTAAGTTTCAAAGAAATTGCTAATGCACTTTCTAATTCAAGTGAATTTTTAGAAAATTATGGTAATTTAGACGACACAAGTTTTATCAATCTCATTTATAACCACGTACTTGACCGTGACCCCGATCAAGGTGGTTTAGCTTTCTGGGAGAAAAGTCTGGAGAATGGTTTGGATCGGGGAGAGGTTTTGTCTCACTTTTCTGAATCACTTGAGAATAAGATTAATACTGAGATTCAGTTGGGCGGGTTGGTTGAAAGTGCTCCTGGGGAATGGTTATTGTAGGTTATTAGTTGTTTTTTGGGTGTTTTGCTATTGAGGGTAATGGTCCCAAGAAATAGAAGGTAAGGTTTCCTCATTCAGCCCGGTACCTTTCAATACCTTTGCTAGCTTCTATAGTCATCATGACTTGAGGGCTATCATTTTTGCAGGTCACTATTATCAATATGTAGTTCAAGCAAGTTTTCTCCGTTGTACTGGCAAATTTGCATGGGCAGAGCTATAACTAATGGCTTCCCTAGGGCCTCTCAAATTCGTGCATTTACGCAAATATGTATTTGTGGCGTAATTACACATAATAAGCGCCTAAGACTAAAATCAAATCCGTTATCTGTTGTTATTAATTTCCCAGCTTATAGGGCAACCCCGTTTTTGCCCGCTCAACATAACGTTTGATTTCCAGCGTTTCCCGTTCCAAAAAATCCGCGATTGCTGATGCAAAACTCGGGTGGCGAATCCAGTGAAGAGAGTGGGTTTCTACCGGTTCAAAGCCGCGCACTAATTTGTGTTCGCCCTGGGCGCCGGCATCGAAGCGCTGCAAGCCCTGCGTAATCGCGTATTCAATACCCTGATAATAACAAAGCTCAAAGTGCAGGTAGTCGTACTCAGCGGCGCAGCCCCAGTAGCGACCATAGAGGGTGTCGCCGCCGTGAAAGTACAGGGCGCAGGCAATGGGCTGCCCATCTTTGCGGGCCACCGCCATGGCAATATTGTCGGCCATAGATTCACCCAGTTGCAGGAAAAAGGCCGGGTTTAAATAGCCATTATTGCCACTGCGTTTGCGATAGGTGGATTGGTAGAGCTGGTAGAAAAATTGCCATAGGTTTGCGTCGATGGCGGCGCCCGGCAGTACTTCAATAGCAATGCCCTGCTCGCCAACTCGACGGCGTTCGCGCTTTACCATTTTGCGTTTGCGCGAGGCAAAGGTAGAGAGGAAGTGCTCGAAGCTTTCATAGCCACGATTAAACCAGTGGTACTGCACCCCGGTGCGCAACATCAATTCTGGGTGTTTAAACCAGTCCAGTGTTTGGGCATCGGGAAAGAGTAAGTGCCAGCTGTGGGCTTGTTCGGCATCGGCGAGTTCGCGTGCCGCTTGAAACAGGCTTTGGCAGGCTTGCTGCTGATCGCCTTCACCGCTAAACACTACCCGTGGCCCGGTGGCGGGAGAAAACGGAATAGCCGAGACCAGCTTGGGGTAGTAGTCGAGGCCGTTGCGGTGGTAGGCATCGGCCCAGGCCCAGTCAAATACATACTCTCCATAGGAGTGAGTCTTTACATAGGTGGGCATAAAAGCCGTGCCGCCTTGGGCGTTTTCAAGCTCAAGATGGGAGGGCAGCCAGCCGGTATTGGTGCCAACGCTGCCGCTATTTTCAAGGCTGTCGAGAAAGGCGCTGCTTAGAAAGGGATAGTCACTCATGGCGGTGAAGATAGCGTGATCTTTACTGTTGAGCAAACCGGCAGGTAAATGTCGCGCCTTTGCCGAGGGTACTTTCAATCTTGAGTTCACCGTTATGGCGCAGTAATACGTGCTTCACAATGGCAAGGCCCAAACCTGTGCCGCCCGACTGTGTGGCCCGGCTACTGTCGGCGCGGTAAAAACGCTCGGTGAGCCGAGGTATATGCAAGGGGTCGATACCCAGCCCGGTGTCATTAATGCTGACGGTGAGCGCATCGCCATTGCGCTTAATCACAATGGCAATATCGCAACCCTCGGGGTTGTGTTTGACGGCGTTGTAGACCAGATTAGACAGGGCGCTATGCAGTTCTTTGGCATCCCCTTCGAGCAGAGGATGCTCGCAACTGGCGAAACTAATGGTGTGTTTGCCCTGACTTAACACCCGGGCATTGTCGATAATGGGTTCAAATAAGGCGTCGAGGTTAACCGGTGTTTTGACGGACACATCGGTGGTTTCGAGCCGCGAAAGCATCACCAGGTCTTCGGCGAGCAGGTTCATACGCTCGGTTTGCTGGCCCATTTGCTGTAATGCTTTGGGCCAGGCGGGGGGCAGGTTTTGCATATCCTGATCTTGCAGGGTTTCAATGTAGCCGGTGAGTACAGTAAGTGGTGTGCGTAGCTCGTGGGAAATGTTGCCGACAAATTCTTTGCGCATCTCTTCTAATTGTCGCAGACGGGTAATATCCATAATCACCAGGGCAATTTCATTGTTACCAAATACCCGTGCCGAAAACTGTAAGAGGCGCTGGGGTTCGTTGGGGGCGGGCAATTCAAGGGGCAGTCCAAAAGCGCCGCTTTGTATAAATTTAACAAAGGCGGGGGTGCGTAAAATATTGGTAATGGGCTGGTGCAAGTCTTCGTTGCGCAGGCCCAGCAGCTTCGCGGCAGCGGGGTTCCACCAGTCGACAGTGCGTTCTTCATCGAGAATAATCAGTCCTTCATCAAGGGCGCTGGTGATTTTGCGGATGCGCTTCACCACGGCGCGCAGATCATCTCTGGTTCGAATATTGCGTTTTTGCAGGCGGTAGAGTTGATCGGAAATATCACCCCATACCCCGGTAGATTCGGGGGGAATACCCTGCCCACCGCCGTCGAGCCATTGGTACAGGCGGAGGACTTTAAGCAGGGTCCAGCCCATATACAGGCCACCGCCGACCAACAGGGTGAGGGCGATGTGCCCATTAAAAAAACCAGCGATAACCAAAGCCAGTGCAAGCAGGATGATACGCTGTAACTCGACTCGCAGTCCTCTTTGCACCCGTGAACGCCCCTGTGGATTTTGGCTAAAATTTAGTCGGCGACCAGTGTTTGTGAGAAACGGTAGCCAGCACCGCGCACGGTTTGAATAAAACGTTCGTGTTTCTCAATACTCAGTGCTTTGCGTAAGCGGCGAATATGCACGTCCACGGTGCGCTCGTCCATATAAACATTGCCACCCCAGACGTGGTCGAGAATCTGGTCGCGTGAATACACCCGGTCTTGGTGGCTGAGAAAAAAACTGAGTAGACGAAATTCCGTTGGTCCCATCGTCAGGGCTTTACCGTTGATGCTGGCGTGGTGACTAACGGGGTTAAATAGTAGGCCTTCGACCCGAATGGGGTCTTCCTGAACAGTGGTTTCCTGACGTCGGAGAATGCTTTTGATACGGGCGATAAGTTCACGGGGTGAAAAGGGCTTTCTGATGTAGTCGTCGGCGCCGGAGTCGAGACCTTGAATCATGTTGTCCTCTTCCGCCTTAGCGGTGAGCATAATTACTGGTAGTTTTGCAGTGAGCTCTTCGCGGCGTAGGCGGCGCAGCAATTCCAGGCCGCTGGTTTCGGGCATCATCCAGTCGAGCAATACCAGATCGGGGCTTTCGTCGATAATCAGCGCGTGAGCGTTGCGGGCATTGTCGGCTTGCAAGCAGCGATAGCCCGCCACTTCCAGTGCGACACTGACCATATCCCGGATGGCGCTTTCATCATCGACAATTAAAACGGTGCATTCTGCCATGGCTGCATCCCTATACTGAATTAGCGTGTTATTAGATGACGGCAGTATGTCAGTTATATGACAAAATGGGCGTGACCTGACGTGCGGGTTTAATTGAGGGCTCGATCGAAAACAAGGGCGATAAATAACGTGAACCCAACCCACTGATTGTTACGAAAGGCTTTGAAACAGGCCGCCCGTTCGCGATGGCGGGCGATGATCTGTTGATAGATAAACAACAGAGCAACGACCAGTACACCGAGAAAATACATCATTCCCAGCTTAAAAGCATCGCCAGTTACCACCAGGGCAAGCAGGGTGAGGGCCTGGAGCACGCCAATGAAGAACAGATCGAGGTCGCCAAATAAAATGGCTGTGGACTTGATTCCGACTTTTAAATCATCGTCCCGGTCGACCATGCCATAGAAAGTATCGAAAACCACCGCCCATAAAACCACGGCAAAATAGAGTACCCAAATCTCTTTCACTAGAGTGCCGGTTTGAGCGGCGTAGGCCATGGGGATACTCCAGCCCCAAGCTGCGCCAAGCACGACTTGTGGCAAGTGACTATGACGTTTTACGAAAGGATAAATAGTGGCAATGGCGACACCACCAAAGGACAGGGCAATGGTCAGTCGGTTGGTCATCAACACCAGGAAAAAGGCACTCAAACACAGGCAGGCAAAGAGGATAAGAGCTTCTCGCGAGTCAATACGGCCCTCGACCAGGGGGCGGTTGCGAGTCCGGGTCACGCTACCATCGACCTCCCGGTCGGCGTAGTCGTTGATCACGCAACCTGCTGCCCGCATTACAATGACGCCGAGCACAAAAATAATCAATACTGCCATGGAGGGGATACCCTCTGCTGCAATCCATAGTGCCCAAAGGGTCGGCCAGAGCAATAGCAGTGTGCCGACTGGCTTGTTGAAACGCATTAATTCGAGAAAGTCGCGAGTTCGGGGTGAAAGGTTGAGCATAATTAATGAGGGCCTGATAGGTCGTTAGGGACAGCGTTAATGGGGCTAAAAGTGGGCAGAAAAATCTCGCTCACCAGCAAGGGTTTGTCGGCAATATAAAACACCGAACGTCGACCCCATAATGGCGAGTCAAAGATACCAAGTTCCTGTGGCAATGCCACTTTCGCTGGTTGCACGCGAGCCAGTTCCAATTTGCCCCGCCGCATCGATGGATCGGCAAACAGTAAGGCTCCCAGGGGGCGCTCATCGAGTTTGCGCAGTCGTGCCAGGCGACCGGTCAAGCTACTTAAGGGCAGTACACTGCGGGCGTAAACCCAAGGCTGATCTCTGCCATACAGTATGACTTCGCGCACCATGGCCAGTTGCTGATGGGGTATGCCTAAGGCTTGAGACTCGGTACGCCGGGGTTTGGTGGTGCTCTGTACTAAAATGCGCACGCGAAATTGGCCAGCACTAGCGGCGATTAAACGCTGGGTGAGAGAACCACGGTCGAGCAGCCAGGGGCGCCACCGGCTGGGTACAGTATAGGCCGGCAAGCGCCGGTAGCTTTGCCAGAGGGCTTCACGGTGCTTTTTAAGGTTGTGGTCGTTAAGGGTTGAAATGGGCATTAGTTACAAACTGTAAGACAGGCTCAGCGAGCCGTATTTATGGTGATGGGG
>JARGOV010000007.1:0-2120 GCA_029212965.1 Porticoccaceae bacterium | reverse complement strand
ATAATATCCAGCTGGTCATCACTGCGAGTATGGTAGGCAATGCCGCCGTAAAGATACCCTGCGTAAGGACGTTCGTTGGCAACGAGGTCGTAACGTTCAGTACTTGCTGGTGTGTATATTAGCTGTCCAATGCTGAGCACCAGGTTGTGTTCAAGCTTATCGCCAATACGATTAAAAAAACGCAATTGATTATTTAAACGTTGCAGCCAATCGGGGTACTGGGGGCTGCCCACCAGCTGGTTGGTATCAGGTGAAACCCACGAAATACGCACGCCGTTGGTGTAATTCTGGTCGGTTTCACTGAATAAATCATTTTCAAAATACACATTTAGCGTCCAGGGGGCGGGTCGACTATGACTGCCTTCAGTGTGCGCCCAGGCGATGACAGGTGCCATGCAGGCAAACAAAATCAGTAAATTGGCCATGTGACGCATTGGCGCATCCTTCCTAGAGTTGGCAATAACAGGGTTGTGAATTATGGCGCTAGCGGCAAGGGAAAAACACCACTCGAGCTAAGATAGACCAGATTTATTGGCCTTAATATCAGGCTATCAACGAAGAACGCAGCGTAGTGATGAGGGCTGTAGTACCATCGTACCAAGCCTTACTCAGTGTCTATCACGGCAGCTGTCCAAGCAATTGGCGGCCTGAAGTGGGTAACTAACATTAATCAACCGGAGAATAATATGAGCTGTTCCGCCGATTCTAACTATCAAACACTCAGCATCGAGCATAAAGATGGCGCCGACTGGCTGACCCTCAACCGTCCCGATGCCTTCAATGCCATCAACCAGGTAATGACAGAAGAGCTACTCGACTATTTTGGCAAACTTTATTTTAAGCATGAAGTCCGCCTTGTGGTTTTGCGTGGCGCTGGCAAACACTTTTGTTCCGGCCTCGACCTTAAGGATGCTGGCCACTTTGGTGCCAGCAACCCTGCTGATATGCGTGGCCAACGCTTAATATCAGAAATCATCATGCGTATGCGCCGTTGCCCCCAGCCCATTATTGGCTTAATGCAGGGTGCTGCTACGGGTGGCGGTTTTGCCTTCGCTCTTGCCTGTGACGTGCGCTATGCCGCTGACAACGCCCGTATGAATGTGGCCATGGCGAAAATCGGCCTCACCGGTTGCGATATTGGCATTAGCTACTTTTTGCCCCGTGCTGTTGGTACCTCAAATGCCGCCGAAATGATGATGGGTGGTCGCTTTGTGAACGCCAAAAAAGCCTTGCGCATTGGCCTGGTTTCAGAAGTGGTTGAATCTGAAGACCTCGAAGCGGCTGGCCAAAGTCTTGTCAGT
The DNA here is from genome assembly GCA_029212965.1 of Porticoccaceae bacterium. Taxonomy (GTDB): domain Bacteria; phylum Pseudomonadota; class Gammaproteobacteria; order Pseudomonadales; family Porticoccaceae; genus Reddybacter. Next base: position 819 of record JARGOV010000007.1, on the reverse strand, counting down.
GACATGCTCGCCATGTCGCCCTTGGGACTACGTATGACGAAGGAAGGGCTTAATTTTTCTCAAGATGCCGGTAGTTTGGAGTCTGTCATTGCAATGGAAGATCGTGGTCAGGTGCTGTGCATTGCACCGTTCCTGGAAGAAGGTGGTCAGGCCTTTATGGAGAAACGTCAAGCGGTTTATAGTGATGAATAAGGCTAGTTAAGGCTTAGGGATATTACGTAACTGGATTTTTCTGGTTACGTAATATTTGATCAGTACCCGCTAACAATTTTGCGTTGTTGTAATAAAAATATGATTTTGGAATGGCCGTGAAAATGGCTGAATGTTCACTGCTTTAATGAAGTTTTCTGTGGCGGTGTTTATAGGTGCTACGTTTGCCTTTTAAACAAAGGTCGTTGTTCTAGGTTTGTCCGTTAAACATCCAAATAAAAGCCTCAATATGCAACCTCAGATAGAACCTTTTATAGTCCCCTTGTGCAGGGAAGAAATAAAAATCATCCATCAAGATGAGCATTTACTGTTGATCAACAAACCGACGGCTTTATTAAGTTTATCGGGGAAGCATCCACGCAATAAAGATTCTGTGCACTGGCGTTTGGTGCAGGACTTTCCCGCTGTGACATTGGCCCACCGCCTTGACTTTGGCACTTCTGGATTAATGATTGTGGCTTTAAGCAAAGCGGTGAACGCCGCAATTACTCGCCAGTTTCAACAGCGCAAGGTGGAAAAAAACTACATTGCCCTGTTGCACGGACACCTCGCTGAGGACAGTGGTGAGATAAATTTACCTATTGCGAAAAACCGTATTAATTTCCCGTT
>JARGOV010000050.1:8535-11568 GCA_029212965.1 Porticoccaceae bacterium | reverse complement strand
AAACTGATCATTGCCTTCTTCAGAAGTGCTTCCCAAAAGTTAGATTTTTTCACAACCTCTTTACCTGACAAAACTATGCATAACGATAACCTTAACCAGTGGCACCACGACCACACCTTCGCCCAAGACAAACGGAAGCCGGGAGAATCACGCACTTTCATTGTGATCGCCATTACGGCGCTGATGATGGTGGTGGAGATTTTCGCCGGGATTACCTATGGGTCGATGGCCCTGCTTGCAGACGGCCTGCACATGGCATCCCATACCGTTGCTCTTGGAATCACAGCCTTTGCGTATGTCTATGCACGTCGCCATGCGCGAAACCGGACATTCAGTTTTGGCACCGGCAAGGTCAACGCTTTAGGTGGCTTTACTGGGGCTGTACTGCTGGCCATTTTCGCCTTGTTCATGGCATTCGAGAGCGTGGCCCGTTTGATGAACCCCGTAGCAATCGTTTTTAACCAAGCCATTGCGGTTGCAGTGCTCGGCCTGTTGGTAAACGGCGCTAGTGTGTTTATTTTAGGCGTTGATAATCACGGGCAGGATCACCATGCCCACGATGACCACCACGGCCATCATCATGATCACAATCTGAAATCGGCTTATCTACACGTCATGGCTGATGCACTAACGTCAGTGCTGGCAATCGTGGCCTTGCTGTCTGCGAAGTATTTCGGTTGGGTTTGGATGGACCCGATCATGGGACTTGTCGGCGCAGTGTTGGTCGCCCGTTGGTCCTATGGGCTTCTCGGAACAACCGCTTCGGTGTTGCTCGATCGTCAGGCCTCCGAAAAGTTGCAACAAACGATACTGGAGGCGCTGGAATCTGACGGAGATAGCCGGGTAACGGACCTGCATGTCTGGTCGATTGGTCCGGGTATCTATGCGGCACAGGTAGCACTTGTTGCTCACAATCCTGCAACTCCGGACCAATACAAAAGCCGACTCTCTGAATCTGACGAGCTGGTTCACATCGCCGTTGAAGTCGAGGTTTGCGGAATGAACGATAAGGCAGCATAAACGCTGCCACCGTTAGCTAAAGAGTCACTGTGTGCACATGTACACCCAGGCCAATAATTCGAAAGAGTTTAGGGGAGCTCAAGCCGGGCAATAAGAACAACAGTCGCATGCGACTTCCGAAAAGTTTTTGAAATCTAATCAACAGACCCAGAAGATGTAGGCTGGCTCAACCTGATTGAACCATCAACAGAAAAAATCGAAGATAAATCAAGCTCTAAGGGTTCAGGAGAAATTATCTTTAGTCCTAATCCAAATAAAATCTATACAGATGAACATAATACTCAGTGGGCTGGCACCTGCCGCACATGGCTTAGCTATCCACGACATCAGGGATTGCCCTCCCCAGACTACCCCACCCATTGGTGGAGATCTGAACGCCTTTAACAGCGCACACAATGCCCGATCAATCGACAAACACCATTGCTAGTAGGTATCGGTACGTGCCAACAAACATCCAAAGTAATGTAAATACCATTCTTAAGTTTATTAAATGTCCTTTTCTGGACCAAATTCGGTCTTAGAAATGGATTTTCAGGTTTTTGATCTTACAGAACCGTTTTGTCTGCCATACACAAACACTACAAATATTTTCACAAATCATATTTCGCCACACGACTCTATGACCTGTTTGCGGTTTTAACATGTTGTTTTTAGCCTTACATGCGCAACAAATAACTAACTTAAGATGAAATAGTTGTAAATTTGACACAAAAAAATGCAAGCCATACAAAAAAAACACTTATGAAATGAATTTAATAAAGGCCTGACCGTTTTATTTTCTACTCCTTAGGAGAGCGCAAGCTACTTTGATCGATGGCACACAATTTGCTCTTTTAAAATCTAAAGTGCTATTTGCTCATTCTTAAATATGTGTTGTTGCTTATTAGGGCTTAACACTCAGCGTAACGCCAACGAAATTATGATGGCAGTCGCAACAATTAGCTTACGCACACCGATAAAGGATTAACGAGAAATAACACAGGTAACTATTCTTTAATTATACTCAAGAGGTAAGAAGATGAGCGATATCAGAAAAGAAATGTGGGACTCTATGGCTGACAGCCCATATATAATGATTGGGCTAGAAACAAGCTATGGCCATTTTGAACCGATGACAGCGCAACTCGATAAGGATGCTAATAGTGCTTTTTGGATCTATACAAAAAAAGGTAATCGCATTGAGGCAGGAGGCACTGCAGTTGCTCAATATATGAGTAAAAACCATGATCTTTTTGCTTGTATTCGCGGCACACTTGTTCAGGAAATCGATCAAACCATAATCGAACAATATTGGGACCAACATATAGCAGCTTGGTATTCTAATGGACTCAATGACCCCGACCTATTGATGATGCGCTTTAAGTTGCTTGACGCCGAAGTATGGACAGTAGAGCCAGGGCTTGAAGGAAAATTCAAACTGATGACAGGCATGGAAGTTGATCCCGATGAAATGGGTGAACGTGCCACACTAAATCTTTGACACAACACTTAAAAGTTTTTGTTATAACTAAACAGACAGATAGCCAATTTAATTTACAAAAAACATTATCAAAGAGAACCGTATATGGATATTATCAGAATCATATTTGCTATACTTCTACCTCCTCTAGGCGTCTTCCTTCAAGTTGGGCTAGGCATGCACTTCTGGCTTAACATACTCTTGACTCTACTCGGTTATATCCCAGGTATTGTGCATGCTATTTGGATTATTGCTAAAAAGTGACCGCACTTGTAAATGATACCGCTTGGAAAGTCTATAACTAGGTCGAAATAAATTTATAATCGCAAATCGAGACTGATTAGTTTGAATTAAGATTTAATCATTCAAACTAATTTTGAAAATTAAAACAGATAAAGACTGTCAACTCCGTGTTTTTAACAAAACATCGCAGTTCTAGATCACTTCCAAGACGATGCATTTGACAGACAACAGTTTATAGTTGGTTTATTGATTATCACTGCAATGACAGTCAATAAACCAACTCATATAAGAATAATAATTTTGTCCAATAT
>JARGOV010000050.1:6300-8435 GCA_029212965.1 Porticoccaceae bacterium | reverse complement strand
CTGCAATGACAGTCAATAAACCAACTCATATAAGAATAATAATTTTGTCCAATATACATAGATTAATTATAGAATACGTCAAGTATTAGCTTACATGCTTACTTAATTTACAACTTTAATTTGGCGTCACTCTAATTTCCTTCATGAACACCATCATCGCAATTGTCTGCATTGTAGCCAAAAAACAACAAAAAAAGGCACCACAAGCACTAAAAGCAGTAGAATCCTGCATCTTAAAATATCACATACTTTAACACTCCTTAATTACAAACATATCAACAGGGGCATTATAAAAAAATACAATCTCACATCAGTTTGTGCAGACAATCATGCCCGCCAATGAAAAAAAAGCCTGCTCACATAGAACAATATTAAAAAATAAAAATATTAATTCTATTGAAAATAGAAAATTATTAAACAAACAAAATAATTGAAATACCACCAATCCTTTAAAATATTTTATTCAACCAGTGAATAATTTACCTAGAATAACAATATTCATGACTTAAATAATATTAATTCAACTTGTAATTAATACAAGTCAAACTGTAATTATTTTAAAAACTCTCAAATAAATACAATAAATAACTAATAATTTATACTATTTAAATATGGCATTTATTTTGCTTTAAACATATTGCTGTATCTTAATTTTTTTAATTCGAATATAAACATTAGTATTTTATTGTTCTACTAACTACCAAAACCATACAAAAGGTATTTATTATGAAAAAAATGTTACTCGCGATTTCAAGTGCTGCTGCCTTTTCTTCTCCTTTAGCTATCGCCGCAGAAGAAATAACCAACGACAACGGATTATATTTGGGAGCCAATTATGGCTATCTTAATATAGATTCGGACGATGAATTTGATGATGACAACGAAGCATTTCAAGGTCTAATAGGATATCGTTTCAATAATTATTTTGCTGCCGAGGGTGGTTATATTGACTTCGGAAATTACGGTAACAATCTTGCCAAAGCTTCGACTGATGGGTACACATTTGCAATTAAAGGCACTCTTCCGATAAATAAGCAATTTGGTTTATACCTAAAATTAGGACAACTTTGGTGGGAAACAGATTATAAAATACTAGGTTTCGATGGTTCAAAAAATGACGAAGGGTTATTCTATGGTGCCGGCCTCAGCTTCGATATTACCGACAATTTAGTTTTAAATGCAGAATATATTGTCTACGATCTGGACTTGGATGCAGATGATGTTAGCGATGACATTGACGATGCCGATTTCGACAAGGATCTTGAGCATGCCTCTGTCGGCTTGGAATACCGATTTTAAGCAAGAACGGTAGTGGTTACAGCTACCAAAACCCTTTACCACAACATAATACATGTGTTCTCCTAACAACCTTTCAGCGTACCTCAAGTGATTAGTATTTTCTGCTTCTATTGAATCACAGATTTTTAGTATGCATCTTCATCACACAGTTGTGTTAAATAGTGCACAACTTGCTCATAACCCACTCCCTAGTCTTTCACTCTCAGACTTTCTCATAAAAATAGGCGAGTGGATTATGAGTAATAAGCTGAGACAGTGTTAAATTCTATTTATTCGTAGGCTTGAATTACTCAGTAATCTACGACTCATCAAAAGGAGCTCTACTCTTTTTGAAGCCCTAACATCGCACCTATTAATACCATAACCTCTGCTTTGAATCATTTTGTTCAAAATGCTTGTCTAAAGTCATATAGAATTTTTTTTCTTAACTCTTTCTTTAATGCAATTCAATAAACCCTTACGCAGTGAAGAAAAAGCGATTTTACTCTGCATTGCGCATCAAAAGTGCTAGTATAAAAATACAATTTTTTATACTAGCACAACTCTTAAGTCGTAAATAATGTCGATTACCTTTCCCAACCTTAAACATAAAAAATTGCAATTCTCTACGGATACGACTCAACCTGACGAACTTTCAAAATTATTCCCGGCCACCCACAAAATATCCTCCATCTATCTAAAGAGACAACTGAGACATGTAAACTCGCTGTGCTAAATACTGTCCTCTAGTGCGCGACGAGGTGACGCCCCTGTGTTGCTACGCCAATGGCACACAACTACTTCACCTTACGGAGCTCTACCCCATTCAAGAGACGCTTTCGCTTTACCAACCCACA
>JARGOV010000050.1:0-6200 GCA_029212965.1 Porticoccaceae bacterium | reverse complement strand
TCACCTTACGGAGCTCTACCCCATTCAAGAGACGCTTTCGCTTTACCAACCCACAACTTCTCGGCCAGTTGAATCTGTACTACTATCAATCCAGCTCAACCCGCCTGCGCTTTGACATAGCGCTTTAACTCTGGAAAGACCATGATTGAAAAATTAACCCAGGACGCCCTCATTATTTGGGCGACAATTGATCCCATCGGCACCATGGCCCTATTTGCGGCCCTAACTGCACACTTAACACCTACAGAAAGACGGCGCACAGCCTTCAAGGCCATTGGGTATGCTGCTCTGGTATTGATTGGATCTATTGTGATAGGACAGGTAATTTTGAGTGCCATGGGCATTCGCCTGGTCTCTTTTCAAATCGCCGGGGGCATCATTCTTTTCCTCTTTGGACTGCAAATGATTTTTAGCTCTGATTCTCAGCAGGCAACAAAAGAACCTGAGCACGACATGGCGGTTTTCCCTTTAGCAATTCCAGCAACCGCTACGCCGGGGGCAATATTGGCGGTCATACTTCTCACCGACAATCAGGCTTACCCAATCGCGGCACAGACTGGGACCGCGCTAATAGTGCTTTGCATACTTGCTGTTACGCTTGTCCTGCTTTTGCTTTCTGAACGGATAATTAAAATTATCGGGACTTCAGGCGCCTCTATTCTGGTTCGAGTCATGGGTATAATTTTGGCCGCACTATCCGTGGAGCTTGTCATGGATGCACTGAGTATCGGGCAAAGAGTGCAACTCGCACCCTAACAACGATTTTATGGCAAAGCCCTTCAACAGATTGAATTAGCGCGATGCCATAAAGGTGAATAAAACTACGGAAAAACGGGACAAAGAAGAAGCCTTACACTGCCATTTCTGCTTATAAACAAACTAATAAACTTTCAACAGCGAAACTTAAAATAGCTCTGCCAGTCAACAACCAGCAGAGCTATTCGCACTCACTCAGACTTTGGTAAAACCTGCGTAACCGCTCTCCTGCACTTCTTCACATTTATGGTGGTATTCGTTGACGCCACCAATGTAGGAGATTAAGCGACTGGGCTTGCCTTCAATATTCGCACCGGTGTACCAGGATTGAGTCGCGACCAACAAAGTGCTGTTAGCGACTTCGTCGTGATGGGCCACCCACTCATCCTGCTTGGCCAGTGTCGGCTCGATAGATTTGAGCTGTTGCTCCTGCAGGTAGCCAATACAGTCAGTCACCCAGTCCACCTGCTGTTGCAGGCAGGTAGTCATATTGCAAAAGGCTGCAGACGGGGCAAGAGGCCCGGCAACGGTGAACAAGTTGGGGAAGCCATGTACCTGCAGACCCAGGGTAGTACGAATATCTTTATTCCACTCCTCGGTTAATGACAACCCCTCGCGACCGTGAATATTCATGCGCGCCAGGGAGCCAGTGCCGGCATTAAAGCCGGTGGCCATAATGATCACGTCTAATGGGTATTCACCCTCGGTGGTTTTAATGCCCGTGGCGGTAATACATTCGATGGGCGCTTTTTTAACATCCACCAGTTCAACATTATCGCGGTTATAGACATCGTAATAACCGTTTTCTAGTGGCACGCGATAGGTGCCAAAACCATGGGTTTGCGGGGTAACGAGCTCGGCGATATCCGGGTCATCAATACGAGCGCGAATTTTCTTGCGCACAAAGTCAGATATCTCGTCATTCACTGCCTGATCGGTAAACAACTCGGGGTAGGTACCCACCCACATGCTCAACGAGCCCTCTTGCCACTTTTCTTCGAGCACCTGCAGGCGTTGCTCGGGTGTCTGGTCATACCAAGAGCCGTGCTCAAAATCGTAGTCAAAGCCAACGAAGCTGTTATAGACCTTATCCTGTAATTCGCCCGCCTTCGCACGCCAGTGATCACGGTCGGCATCTTCGAACTGATCATTACGCATCGCCACACCATAGGAGGCGGTGCGCTGAAAAACCGTTAGATGCTCAACTTCATCGGCAATGGTTTGTATCAACTGGATACCGGTAGCGCCGCAACCGATAACGCCCACGCGCTTGCCTTTCAAATCAATGCCTTCACGGGGGTAGCGCGCGGTATGAGCAATAATGCCCTGAAAGCTGTCTTTACCGGGAAAGTCCGGCGCCTTAGGCTCAGATAACATACCCGTGCAACTAATAAAGTAACGCGTATTCAGCGTCTCACCCTGGTCGGTACCAACACGCCAGCACTGAGCGTCGTTATCCCAGTCGGCAGAGGTAACACGTGTTTCAAAGGCATAGTCTTTGCGGAGCTTGAATTTATCAGCGACGAAATTCAGGTAGCGTTCGACTTCTGCCTGAGGGGGAAAGCGCTCCGCCCAATTCCACTCTTGAATCAACTCGTCGGAAAACCAATACTGATAAATATAGGACTGGGAATCGACGCGGGCACCCGGGTAGCAGTTCCAGTACCAGGTGCCGCCTACTGCGGGGGCCACTTCAATACCACGCACGCGCAAGCCCATTTCGCGCAACTTATACACGGCATACAAACCGGCAATACCTGCACCAACAACAACGGCATCATAATCATTTTTTGAATCTTGTTTTTTAGATACTATATCTGTCATATCGCTCACCCCCTATAAAGCAATGATTCTAGCAGCTTTTAAGCCGGGCTCTACCCCCACTGGTGTGACCATTGGGTCATCACCCAGGAGTGACGTTCTACGACTCAACGCGCTCATCGCCGCCGTGGATTAATAACGCTGGTGCAACCTCATTTAGCACCGCCTGTGCCATAGCCACAAGTCAGTCTAGCGCCAGCCCTCCACCCTCTTTGCCACTTTTTCCCACCTCAATAGCCGGTGTACTCATGTCCCGCTCGCTGGTGTATAACAGACACTCAAAAGGTGTAACCCAGGCATTGATGATGACGTTGGAGAAATCGTCGGGCAAAGTATTGGGAAATATGGCGGGAAGCTCATGAGAGGTAGCGAGGCTAAAACGAGGAAAGCTGTATGTTAGCAGCGGCAATCATTAATTGAGTCTGCCCAACGACCAACTAAGCGTAACTCACCTATAAACAAACCTGCCGCATCAGTGATTTGTTGCTGGGTCATCTGTCTTTCGCTCAAAACGCTGGCCAATATTAGGCGCCAGGGCTTAGTCTGTCATGACATCAAAACTCACAATGCATACATTGCTTTTTTCACTAGAAAAAACAGCAATAACGATTAGGTTTCTTTACATGAATGAAACAAAGCAAAGACATTTTCTCTTTGCAAATGCAAACACGACCACCAGCCAATCAGGTAAGAGCCTTTAGCGCCAACATATCTTTTCACTAAACTTTTAAATTTCAATTCAACCGTAGAACAAAAGCCTCACCTTGCAACGTATACAGGCAGGAAACTCTGACAGCATCTCGTCATTAGCCCCTTTAAACTCGGGCACTTACTTTAACTCTATTTTTTAACGTACACTGGTTTCACAATAACGAGAGGATAAGCCATGCCCTACAACACCAAAATTGTCGACGAAATCAACATTCTTGCTCGCTACAACCTTAAAACCACGCAAGAAGGCCTAAAAATTCATTCCTCCGCCGAATCCAGTGTCATCAAGGCAGCGCAACGCTTATTTGACAAAGGCTTAATTACACAAGCTGATGGCGGCTACCTAACACCACTCGGTAGAAAGGCCGCCGAACATACACAGGACTTATTACAGATAATAAAAGACTGATGACAACGAGCTAGCGATAGACAACGGCAAGCCCTGGAAATCAAAGCCCTGCACTCAACATATTGTTAAACCACAGACGGAGATAACGGTTTCAGTAAATTATCGTCTGCCGTTTTTTCCAGAGTTCTAAAAACCACATCCACCGTTAAGCTCACATTATCTAGCTTCGCTACCGTCTCTCGTCCCTGCTGAGTAGCCCTGAAAAAATGCGGCGTCATTAGCAATAAGTCTTTCAGGGTTTCACTCGTCAAAGGCGGCGTATTAAAACGCAGTACCTGCTCGTCCACCAGCTTAAAACCCCTAGCAAAGGCTTCATCCAGTTTACTCAACTCTGTCTTATAGAGCTGAGCATAAGTCGCCTGGCGCAGTTGTTGCAGATGATCAGGACCAGGCTCAACTAATATCAATTTGCCACCCACGGGCAAAATCTTATTAAAGCCCTGAAAACTGTGGAAACCAAATACGCACAAAATAATGTCAACGCTGGCAGGTAGCAAAGGCGGTTGTCGATTAGTACCCACCACCCAGCTAACTTCTTTGTGTCTTTTTGCCGCGCCAATAATGGCTTCTTTGGAAATATCCAGACCAATTAAATTCATTGTGGCGTCAGTTTTTTTGGCGCGCAACGCACTCAGAACATGGGCCAAATAATAGCCTTCGCCACAGCCGGCATCGAGACAGGAGGCGTGTTGCAAGCCGGCAATGGCTTTGTGTAATAAATCTGAGAGGAGTTCTGCCAGTGGCGCATAAACACCCGTGTCTAAAAAGCGCTGACGCGCCATCACCATTTCTTTGCTATCACCCGGATGTTTCGAGCGTTTATGCTGCACCGGCAATAAGTTCACATAACCCTGACGCGCCAAGTCAAAGGTGTGGCCGTTAATACAGCGTAATTGTTTACCATCCAGGACCAGCTGTTCAGTGTCGATCGGACAAGCCAGGTTTTTAGCGTTCACTGTTCTTCCGTCAATAGCAGAGTAAGTAATAATTAATACTGCTCGAGCGGCGAACTCACCTGGCCATAGACTTCTGCGCTGCCATCGGGCTTTAATAACAAAATCTGATAGGGTGTAAAGCGATCACCCATTTCCATACCCGGGCTGCCCATCGGCATTGCGGGTACAGACAAACCCAGGGCATCAGCGGGAGGTGCAGCGAGAAACTGCTGTATAAACCGCGCTGGAATGTGCCCCTCAAAAACATAGCCATCGACAGACACCACCGTATGGCAAGACTGATATTGAGGGGCTATATTCCAATCACTTTTCAGCTTACTGAGATCTGCCGGGTGGTGAGTGGTGAGTGAAAAGCCTCTGTCCTCAGCATGGTCGGCCCATTTGCTGCAGCAACCACAAGTGGGGCTTTTGTAGATATCCATGGCAATAACAGGGCTGGGTTGTTCGACCTCCCCGTGCTGATTCACCACCTCAACACTTCTCACAGCAGAAGTTTCCAAAATAACGGGTGCCTTGTTCTGCTCAGAACAGGCCAGCACACCTAGGGATAACACAGTGCCTATAAAACAATATCGATAATTCATTGGTCCTCCAACAGTTCAAACGGCTGACATCGCCCAGGTAGAGCCATGTAAACTTGCAGCAATCTTTTGCCAACGAGTCTATCATTAGTTCTAGTCTTTCATTCAGGCAACACCGCTAATTTGAGGGGATACTGCGATAATGACGAATTTCAAGGTATACATTGCCACACTGATACTCACTGTTATAGCCAATGCCAACTGGGCACTAGAACCAAGTCGTGAGCAAGCCAACAAATCCCTTATTTTTGCCGACTCAGCACTGGAGTGTGGTATTTATTACGAGTACACCGTTGGTGGACTAAAAAAGAATCCGAATGTCGACAACACAGTGGTTCTCGCTATCGCCCAGAATTCGAAAGCCTTATTGCACACTGCCGGTTTACTTTATGACGCAGCTGGCATTTCTATCGCAGACAGGCGCAAAACGTTTATGCACAGTGCAAGAAGCATGATCAAAGAAAGACAGGAAAACCCGAGAAGTATTGATGAATTGATTTTCGACTTCGGAGAAAAGTGCAAACTGCTAGTGGCGACCTATTCTTACCGAATAAAAAATATAACAGCAGAGCCGAGTTCCATATAAAGCGAACTTGATTTAAATAGAGGGCACGGGGCTGAAACCCCGCACCCTCTCAAGCGAAATCAGGCTTTGCCGTCAAACACGTAGGGCTCAAGACTTTCTTGCCCTTTGATACGATACTTATGCCAGCGACCACCGCCGTAGTACACCAACTGACCCGGCTTGGCAGTACCCTCATGATCGTAATAAGAGATACAGTCCCTTAGGGGCTGTGTCGCTATATCAACTTCGGCGCAATGCTCGGCATACTCTTCCTGAGATTCCTCTTTAATGTCGACAACATCGGCCCCTTTTTCAGCCATAGTATCGAGCATCCACTGCACATAGTTGCCATGATCTTCGATGGAATCGGTGAAATTAAAGCTGCCACCGCCACCCTGAGG
>JARGOV010000049.1 GCA_029212965.1 Porticoccaceae bacterium | reverse complement strand
ATTCCCACTCAATGGTCGCCGGTGGCTTTGAAGATATATCGTAGGCAACACGAGAAATACCCGATATTTCATTGATAATACGCCCGGAAACGAGCTCGAGAAAATCGTAAGGCAAGTGAGCCCATCGCGCGGTCATAAAATCTATGGTCTCTACTGCGCGTAGTGATACCACGTATTCGTAGCGGCGCGCATCGCCCACGACGCCGACAGATTTGACCGGTAGAAAGACGACAAAAGCCTGGCTAGTTTTGTGGTAGAGGTCTGCACGGTAGAGTTCTTCAATAAAAATGGCATCGGCTTCACGGAGTAAGTCGGCGAATTCTTTTTTCACTTCACCGAGAATACGCACGCCCAGGCCAGGGCCGGGGAAAGGGTGGCGATAGACCATATCGTAGGGCAGGCCCAGTTCAAGACCAATTTTTCTCACTTCGTCTTTAAACAATTCCCGCAGGGGTTCAACCAGTTTCAGGTTCATGTCGTCAGGTAAACCACCAACATTGTGGTGGGATTTAATGACATGTGATTTACCTGTTTTTGAGGCGGCTGATTCAATAACATCGGGATAGATAGTACCCTGGGCTAGCCAGTGCACGTCTTTTAAGCGCGTTGCTTCGCGATCAAAAACATTGATAAAAGTATTGCCAATAATTTTACGTTTTTTCTCTGGGTCACTTTCGCCCGCGAGTGCATCGAGGAACTCATCCTCAGCGTCGACGCGAATCACCTTCACCCCCATGTTGAGCGCGAACATATCCATCACCTGTTCACCTTCGTTCTTGCGCAGCAAGCCGTTATCGACAAAGACACAGGTCAGTTGGTCGCCAATGGCACGGTGTAATAATGCTGCTACCACGGAGGAGTCGACACCACCCGACAAACCGAGCAGTACTTTTTCACTACCCACCGTTTCTCTCACCCGCTCAATGGCGTCGTCAATAATATTAGCCGGTGTCCACAGGGTTTCGCAGCCGCAAATATCGATAATAAAGTGGGCAAAAATACGCTGCCCCTGCAGGGTATGAGTCACTTCAGGGTGAAACTGCAGGCCGTACCAACGTTTCTCGGGGTGGTACATACCAGCAATCGGGCATGACTCTGTTGAAGCCAACAACTCGAAGCCCTCGGGCATGCTGGTGACTTTATCGCCGTGGCTCATCCACACATCGAGCTGTGCCCTGCCATCATTGGGGTTTACGTGGTCGCTAATATCACGTAACAGGGTGCTGTCGCCGCTGACATCGACCTTGGCATAACCGAATTCGTGAATGTCGGAAGACAATACTTCGCCGCCCAACTGGCTTGCCATTGTCTGCATGCCATAGCAAATACCTAATACGGGTACGCCAAATTCAAACACTTGCTCATCGGCCCGCGGTGCTTCGCCTAGGGTAACGGACTCGGGGCCACCCGATAGAATAATGCCTGCAGGGTCAAACTCGCGAAGCTCGTCGACACTGATATCATAGGCGCGCACCTCGCAGTAAACGCCAACTTCTCTCACCTGGCGGGCTATTAACTGGGTGTACTGTGAGCCAAAGTCGAGAATCAAAATTTTTGCGGTGTGGAGGTTTGCACTCATGGCTTTTCCTTCAAAACATTCAATTCTAAAGCGGGTTTTGCAAGGCCACTAATGGGCAACTTCCGCTTGGGGCCAATAAAAAACGGAGCCAATTGGCCCCGTATTTTTCAATTTTTTACGCTACGGCTATGGCTCTGAATAATTTCAGCCACCACCCACCGGATAGTTCGGCGCTTCTTTAGTAATGCTGACATCGTGCACATGGCTCTCGCCCATACCCGCACTGGTGACGCGAACAAACTCGGGACGAGTGCGCATGGTTTCAATATCGGGACTACCGGTATAACCCATAGATGAACGCAAACCGCCCATCATTTGATGAATAATCACCGACACGGGACCTTTGTACGGCACGCGACCTTCAATGCCTTCGGGCACGAGTTTTTCAGTACCTGCCGAGGCATCCTGAAAATAGCGGTCACTGGAGCCCTGTACCTGAGCCATTGCACCCAGCGAACCCATGCCGCGATACGCTTTATAAGTCCTGCCTTGATAGAGCTCAATCTCGCCCGGCGCCTCTTCAGTACCGGCAAACATGGAGCCAACCATAATGACATTGGCACCGGCAACGACCGCCTTACAGATATCACCAGAATAGCGAATACCCCCATCGGCAATAACCGGTATATCACGCTCTTTGAGAGCCTCAACCACATTAGCGATGGCCGATACCTGAGGTACACCAACGCCAGTGACGATACGCGTAGTACAAATCGAGCCCGGGCCTATACCAACTTTGACACCATCGGCACCGGCATCTGCCAGAGCAATAGCCGCATCGGCTGAGGCAATATTGCCACCAATCACCTGTACATCGGGGTACTTAGTTTTAATAGCACGCACGCGGTCGATAACATTTTTAGAGTGGCCGTGGGCAGTATCGACAACCAGTACGTCGACTCCGGCATTGACCAGCGCCTCAACACGCGAGTCGGTATCAACACCAGTACCGACTGACGCGCCAACGCGCAAACGGCCCTGGTCATCTTTGCAGGCGTTGGGGTAGCGCGCCGCTTTATCAATATCTTTAACAGTAATCAGTCCCTTGAGGTCAAAGTTTTCGTTAACGACTAAAATTCTTTCAATGCGGTATTTGTGCAGTAAACGCTTCACCTCATCAGGGTGTTCACCTTCCAGCACCGTGACCAAACGCTCTTTCGGCGTCATTACGGTTGCCACAGTTGCATCAAGATCATTCTCAAAACGCACATCGCGACGAGTGACTATCCCCAGCAATTCACCATTCTCAACCACTGGCACACCCGAAATATTGTTCTCCTGTGTCAAAGTAACTAATTCTCGAACAGTGGCATCGCCCGTAATGGTAATGGGGTCTTTCACCACACCACTTTCAAACTTTTTTACCGCACGCACTTCCAGCGCCTGCTCGGCGATGGTGAGATTTTTATGGATGATGCCAATACCACCTTCTTGCGCTAGCGCAATCGCCAGACGAGATTCGGTAACGGTATCCATAGCGGCGGAAACCAAGGGAATATTGAGAGAAATGTCCCGCGTCAAACGGGTTTTCAGGCTGACATCAGTGGCTACTACCTCGGAATATCCGGGGATGAGTAGAACGTCGTCGAAGGTCAGTGCTTCCTGAGAAATTCGCAGCATATGGCGTGATTCCATGGTGGGTGGAAGTGAGGAAGCAGCGCATTATATCTTGCGCACACCGCTGGGTAAACTTAATCACCAAGGGTTTTTAGACCTTATCAAACCTCCTTCTTCTTTTACTTTTTGCTATTAAACCGACTACTTGCCTTTAAATCTTAATATCCGCCATTGCATATATTAGCCCTCTTAGGAAGCAAAGTGTTGACACGGCATAACCATTAAATGATAATAATTATCAATAGTATTACTGTTATCGTTTATTGCATGCTTAACCCTCAATAACTCAGGGAGAAAAGGAATGAAGAAAAAATTATTGGTCGAGAACAATAGCTTCACCAAGAACCCACCGGTCAGCGATTCCTCTCCACAAGGCGATTCTAAAAACACCCAGTTATTCGGCCAGCACAACAGTGCCAAGGCACAACCCTCACTGGAAACCCTGCAAAGCTCACTCATGTATTTAATGAGTAAATTTGCACTCACTCAGGAAAAGCCCTACGCGGAAGCGGTGTACCAACATTTACACATGCTCGCAGTACGTTGTGACACCAATTCGAAGCCCCGTTTTTTATACCGCTCGCTGGCAATGGACTGGGCACAGATGTGTCGAGGGCAAGCGGTTGTCAACGGCGCATCTCCAACGGGGCCTCACTAACTAAAAGCGCATAGGCATCCATTCAAACAGCCTAAGAAACACCAAGTGCAATAACGGGCTAAAAATATCTGCCAATACGCTTTATAGACTGGTTATTGCCAAGAACGAAATGAATAGCTCGTCTTATCTAGCACTAATTTTCCAAGCCCTATTACAAATCTTATGACCGAAGCTTTGCTACAGGCTACAGGCTAAGGACCGGTTGTTTTTAAAAAGCTGGTGGACAAGCCGCTACAGCCCCTCACCGCACGCTATTACGGAGAGCATTACAATGAAAACGTGTTACTTATTTCCATCTCTTTTACTGTTGTTGAATAGCACGGTTTTGCTTGCTGATAGACAAGACCCTGAACAAAAAATCATGGAGGAAGTGTATACCACTGCGAAATTAACCCGTTATTCGGCCACTAAATCTGACACCCCTATCATGGCGACCACCCGCTCGGTGTCCATAGAAAACCAGCAGCAAATCATCGACAAAGGCGCCCTTACGCTTGATCAAACTTACACTTATTCAGCAGGGGTAACCGGTGAAACCTACGGCTTTGCGACACGAGGCGACTGGGTCAAGGTGCGGGGCTTAGATGTCCCCCAATACCAGGACAGCCTGCAATCTTTGTTTGGCAACTACAACAATACCCGCCCTGATATCTATACGCTTGAGCAAGTTGAAATTCTGAAGGGCCCGGCCTCAGTGCTTTACGGCAAAGGATCGCCGGGCGGCCTGATCAATGTGGTGAGTAAACGGCCACAAGCTGAATCACAGCATGAAGTAGTATTAGAAGGCGGCACCTTTAACCATCAACAACTGGCTTTCGACTCAACAGGGCCTCTTAGCGACGATGGGCAATGGTTGTATCGCGTCATTGGCGTCCACCGCGACAATGAAACCCAGGTCAATTTTGTCGAGGACAAAACCAAGGTGATTGCGCCCTCTCTCACCTGGCAACCCAACGATGCCACCAGTGCCACTGTGCTTATCAATTACACTGACACCGAAAGCGATACTGCCGCCCAGTTTTTACCCATACCGGGCACCTTGTTCCCGGCAGACAATGGCAAACGTATCGATACCGACGCCTACCTCGGCGAGCCTGACTTTAACCAATACGACGCCGAAACTTTGTCGGTGACGCTACTAGCCAATCACCAAATCAATGACATCTGGGGTGTTGAGCTCACCACACGCTATACCGACGCAACAGTCGACTACCAGCAGGCGTGGCCTTCATTTATAGGCGGTGATCGCTACGTTCGCAACCCCGATGGTTCTCTTTACAAAGACGGCACCGTGCCACGTACTTTCTATAGAAGTGACGCAAGCTCGGACCAAATAGCCGCAGACTTACGCTTTCGTGCCGACTTTATGCAGGGCGATGTAGAACACCGGGTGCTGTTTGGCGGCACTTATCAAGATGTCACCACCGATAACGACGGCTATACGGCCTTTGCCCTCGGCGCCTCAACCTACGATGACACCTACTGGATCAATGTTTTCAACCCCCAATATGGGGCCATACCACCCGCCGCACTACTCAATAGCTTATACACCCATAGACCAGCCACAACCTCCAAAGATATGGGTTTCTATATGAGCGATGAAATAAGCTTTGATCGCTGGATCATTACTCTTGGCCTGCGCTATGACAATACGGAGACCGAAACCGGCAGTGAACGCCAGGATGATGAAGCACTCAGCACCAGCGTCGGCGTACTCTATCAATTTGAAAGTGGCGTATCAGCCTACATCAGCTATGCAGAATCCTTCGAGCCAGTGATTGGCGACAATGGCAACGGTCAGGCATTAGATCCCCAGGAAGGTCAGCAAACAGAAGTGGGTATTAAATATGAGCCGCAGCGGTTGCCCGGCATCATCACCCTCGCCTACTTTGATATCAAACAGAGCAATCTGTCCGACCCCTTCTCCCTGCCAGGCAGTTTTGAACAGCAAGGTGGCGAAGCTAACATTAAGGGTGTTGAGCTTGAAAGCGTGCTGAACTTTGGCGATATCAGCCTCGAGCTCAACGTCAGTAAACTGGACACAGAAAGTGCCTATGGCTACCAACTCAATAGCGTCCCTGAAAAACAGGCTTCAAGTTGGATCAGCTATCGGCCCACCCACCACTGGCAAGGATTTAAACTAGGCGCAGGCATACGCTATGTCGGCGAAAGTTACGGTGGTGCAGACACAATAAGAACACCCTCATACACCCTCCACGATGCCATGATGGGTTATGAAATTGGCCACTGGGATTTTGCCCTCAACGTGCACAACCTCACCAACAAAGATTACTTCGCCACCTGTCTGGTGCGGGGTGACTGCTGGGTCGGCAAAGAACGTACCGCCGTTGCTCGCATGCGCTATAAGTTTTAACTGTCGATGTTCATCAATACATTGCTAGCCTGGCTGCCACTAGTATTATCTGCTGGTGCCATTATTGCTCTGCGAACAGGCTGGAGAAAACCTAGCTACAGGCATCGGATGATGATGCCTGTAGCCAGCCTGCTCGTAGCCGCCGCCATTAAACTCTGGGCTCAGCGGGTCGGTATCGAGTTTGCTGTCGTTTACACCTTTCTTACCTTGACGTTTACTGCGTGGCTCACGACTACCAGCGGCGTTACATTTAAAGCAGTAAAGCGAACACCCCCGGCCTTACCCAAACAATTTTTGCACACCTCGAGCACCCACAAAGTAGTAACCTTCATCGTGGCCGGCCCGCTCACTCTAGTAGCAGCTTGCCTGGTGACAATAGCCCTCGCCAGCTTATTGCCCATTGCGCGAAACGAGCAACTCATCATGGGCGCCTTTGTTTATCCCCTGCTTATTGCTGTGACCACCTATTGGCTCTGCAGTAGCGATAGGCTGGTGCGTAACGGTCTACTTCTTTTAGCAACCAGCGGAGCCTCTGGCGCCTACTTATTCCTATGAAAAATATCATCTCATCGACACAGGTAAAGGCTTCACTAGACGCCCACTCAGTCATCGGCTTATGTGCTGGTGGTCTGCTCTACCTCATTTGCTTAACCGGCACCCTGGCTGTCTTCGTGGAATTTTTTGACCGCTGGGAGCAACCCCTGGTAGCGGAATTTACTGACTACGACGCTCAAACTATCACCACCGCCATGGAAGGCCACCGCCAGCGTATTGGCAGCTTTGCCGACAGTCTGTTCGTTGTACTTCCCAGTGAAAGCCAGCCACGCATGCATGTTTCTGGCGACCATAAGGAATGGTATTTACAGCCCGATGGCTCGCTGGGCGAACCCGTTGTAGAGGGTTGGACTCACATGCTTCGCGAGCTCCATTATCATTTACATCTGCCCGAAACAGTCGGCTTGATTATCACGGGCAGCTTAGGTGCCTTGTTACTAGCCCTGATTATTAGCGGTCTTATTGCCCATCCCCGCATTTTCAAAGACGCATTTAAGCTGCGTCTAGGTGGCACACGCCGCCTTGAGCAGGCTGATATCCATAATCGCCTTTCCGTCTGGGGCTTACCTTTCTATCTAATGATGGGTATTACCGGGGCCTTCTTTGGTCTCGTTGGCCCACTCGTCTACCTTAGTGCCACAGCGTTTTACAGCGGTGACACTCAGGCACTGATCGATGATATTTACGGCGCTGACCCTGTAC
This sequence comes from Porticoccaceae bacterium, assembly GCA_029212965.1. Taxonomy (GTDB): domain Bacteria; phylum Pseudomonadota; class Gammaproteobacteria; order Pseudomonadales; family Porticoccaceae; genus Reddybacter. Next base: position 4,096 of record JARGOV010000049.1, on the reverse strand, counting down.
TCGACGCACCCGTGGTTGCAATGGATATAACCCGTGTATTAGAAACCCAACAGCAGCGCCACCCCCAGGCCGAACCCATTTTTATCGTTGCCCATCAACTGGGAACGCGCAAACAATTTCTGGAAATAGGCGCCACCCTGCCCGGGCGCCTGATTTATGCCGAGATGTATCGCTACACCGTCGATGGACACTATCTTGGCCAACAGGGTTTGGCAGACGGCCCGCTGGGTCGGCAAGCCCTCTATTCCACTTATCGTTTACACTTTGGCTACTATGGCAACATCTGGGTACGGGTTGCTTATAGTGTCATGGGCCTTGGGTTAACCGTCATAGCAGCCAGTGGTATCAATATTTGGCTGGCCCGTCGGGGCGGCCGCAACTGGGCCAACGATGCTTGGACAGCAACGGTTTGGGGCCTTCCTCTGGCACTGACTTTCGCTGCTATCGCCAGTGTTTTACTCAATCTATCGGCGCTGATGAGTTTCATCAGTATCAGTTTTCTGGCATTGCTCTTTTGCTTATATCGAAAAGATGCGCACCGCAGTGCGACCACTTTACAGGGCTTTCTTAGCTTATCATTGCTAGTGCTCAGCGTAGGCTTCTTTATCCGTTTTCCCCACACTGTTGCGCGCCCTTTAGGTGTGTCGATGGCAGTCGTATTTACCGGCCTGGCTATCGGTATATTTTTTATCATGAAAGCGCGTAAGCGCAAACTTTCCCGCCCGTAGAAACCTGAAATGCAAAACTCAGTGAGAAAAAGACAAGAAAAAATACATTACTGACTCTCTCTACAAAGGCGTGTCTTTTATCTACAATCTGACGATGGAAAATAACCTATCGAGCAGCGCTTTATCGCCCACCAGCGGCAGCGCTGAAAAACAGATCTTTAGCGTCAGCCAGCTCAATCGCCGCGCGCGGCAATTACTCGAAACCCATCTCTCTTTACTGTGGGTTGATGGCGAGGTCAGTAATCTATCGCGCCCTGCTTCCGGGCATTGGTACTTCACCCTTAAAGATGACAAAGCTCAAATCCGTTGCGCCATGTTTCGCAATCGCAACCAAAAGGTCAAATTCAAACTTGAAAGTGGCCAACAAATTCTGATTCGCGGCCGTGTCGGCCTCTACGAAAACAGGGGTGACTACCAGCTCATTGCCGAACATATTGAACCGGCCGGCCTCGGCGAGCTACAACGTCGCTTTGAGCAATTGAAAGAGAAACTCGCTGAACAAGGCTTGTTCGATGCCACACGAAAAAAAGAACTACCGTCTTTCCCCAGGCATCTCGGCATTATCACCTCGCCGACGGGTGCTGCCGTGCGCGATATTCTTCATGTTCTGAAACGTCGCTTTCCTCTGTTACCCGTAACTATTTACCCCTGTGCTGTACAGGGCAATGGCAGCGTGGCTGAGATTGTAACTGCCGTACAAAAAGCCAATCAGCACGGTGAATGTGATCTCTTAATTGTCAGCCGCGGTGGTGGGTCTATTGAAGACCTATGGTCATTTAATGAAGAGGCTGTCGCCCGGGCCATCGCCGCCAGTAAAATACCTATTATCTGCGGTGTCGGCCACGAGACCGACACAACAATCGCCGACTTTGTCGCCGACGCACGCGCGCCTACACCCTCGGCTGCGGCCGAACTGGCCAGCCCCGATGGCGATGAACTGCTGCAGAACCTGCAGGCCTATGACAACTGGTTTCACCAGCGAGCCAAACTCGCGCTTTACAATGCGGCTCAACAACTGAACGGCCTTCGCAAACGCCTGCGTCACCCCAGTGACATTATTAACACTCATAGCCAGCATCTCGATCACCTGGAAATTCGCTTGCACAAAGCCATGGAGCGCTGCCTACATCATCTGGAGATACGCTTGCAACAGCTACAGACACGGCATCAGGCACAAACTCCGCAACTACGGCTGTCACAACTGGTACTACAGGTAAGCCATCTTGAAGAAAGACTTTCTGCCGCTATTGAAAAAACACTGACAGACAAACGTCAGGGAATGTCTTCTGCTTTAGCACTACTACAGGCTGTTAGCCCTCTAAACACCCTCGAAAGAGGCTATGCCATCGTGCAAAATAAACACGGACACGTTATCAGTCATATTGCCGACGCCCACGAGAACGACAAGGTCGCAGTTACCCTGATCGATGGCGTGCTACATTGTCTAGTTGAGGAAGCCGTGCAGGCCACAAACCAAACACCTCCCAATAAGCATTAACGATAAGAAATAAAGTCGCAGAAAAACGAGAGATTAACCCCATGAGTATTACAGCGCATTCACAACTGAGCTTTAAAATACCTGCAACTTTGTTATTTTCAGTTTTACTTTTACCCTTAAGCGTCATTGGCGCTGAGCAAATGGCTGCACCCGAAGTGCCGGTACCAATAGAGAAAAACAGCGTATGGGATTTAACTGAACTCTATATTGACGATGAAAGCTGGGAAGACGATAAAGCGACGATTCCAGAACAACTCGTCAACCTGGAAAATTGCCAGGGTAAACTTGGTAGTAATGCAAAACGGCTTTCAAGCTGCCTGACTCTCAATTCAGCTATTTACCGTAATTTAGCACACCTTTATACCTATAGCTTTCTCAATAAAGACACCGATCTAGGCAATTCACAACGCCGCGAGCAGCATGCCTTGGTCGAAAATTTAATGACTCGATATCAAGAAAGCACCAGCTTTATTGCCCCAGAGCTACTCGACGTTGGCCGAAACCGACTAGAAAAATTCTTAACCGCAAAAGGCTTTTTTAGCACGAAAAAATTATTAGAAAATCACGATTTTTTTATACGCAATATTCTCCGCCAGTCGCCCCACGTACTTTCAGAAAATGAAGAAAAATTATTAGCCTCTGCAGGCAGCCCCCTCGCCACTGCTGCCGAAACTTACAATATACTCACCAATGCCGAAATCCCGTGGCCCCAACTCACCTTGAGCGGCGGTAAAGCCATCACACTGAACCCTGCCGCCTACACGCTTTACCGCGCTGACCCTTCACGGGAGCTGCGCAAACAAGTCTTCGATACGTTTTTTGGTAGTTATCAAAACTACGCGCAGACTCTCGCAGTAACATTAGAGGGGCAAGTAAAAGCCCATATATTTGAGGCAAAAGCCCGCAACTACTCATCCGCACTTGCCCAGGCATTAGCCGCCGACAATATCCCCGAGCAGGTCTATCTGTCACTGGTCGACACAGTAAATGAAAACCTCAGCTCTCTGCACCGCTACCTGGCCTTACGCAGCAAACTAATGGGTATTGAAGACTCAGGTTATTACGATGTTTATCCCCCCGTTAGAGGAATTGATAAGCTCTACACTATCTCCGCATCTCAGCAAACGCTCACTCTGGCCCTGGCACCGTTGGGACAGGATTATCAAAACATACAGCAGCAAGCCGCAATGCAAAACTGGGTGCATGCCTACCCAGCACCCGGCAAACGCAGTGGCGCCTACATGATGGGAGCCGCCTACGATGTGCATCCTTATTTACTGCTCAACCACAATGACGATTTTGAATCCCTATCGACCTACGCTCACGAGTGGGGGCACGCCATGCACTCCCTCCTAGCCAATCAAAGCCAACCCTTTGCCAAGGCACAATACGCCACCTTCATCGCTGAGATAGCATCCACAAGCCATGAAGTGCTATTGATGGATTACTTGCAGAAAAATGCCAGCAGCAAAGAAGAGAAGTTATTTTATTTACTACAAGAATTGCAAAGCTTGCGCGGCACTTTCTTTCGCCAAACCCAGTTTGCCGAGTTTGAACTGGCAATTCATCAACGCGTAGAAAATGGCGAAGCCTTATCTGCAGACACACTCAACACCCTCTACGGTGACCTGCTAAAACGCTACTACGGCCACGTCGAAGGGGTGATGAATATCGACGAACAATACACTGTCGAATGGGCCTATATACCCCATTTCTATCGCAATTTTTACGTTTATCAATACGCCACCTCCATTTCAGCGGCTTATTACTTGATGGAAAAAGTACAGAGTGGCGACGAGAAAGAAAGGGAGAATTATTTAGCGATACTGCGCGCCGGTGGCTCCGACTACCCCTACGATATTCTTAAAAA
>JARGOV010000006.1:53302-95533 GCA_029212965.1 Porticoccaceae bacterium | reverse complement strand
TGGTCATCTTCGTTAGCACAGCTATCAATAGCTTGGCGGTGAAAACGGTGGACGTCGCGGATATGGCACAACCAGTTATCGATTAAACCGTGGTCTTTGTCTTCCATCGCTGCTTTTACGCCGCCACAACCGTAGTGGCCGCAGACAATAATGTGCTTGACTTTCAGGACTTCAACGGCGAATTGCACCACTGAAAGGCAGTTCAAGTCGGAGTGCACCACCACATTGGCTATATTTCGGTGCACAAAAACTTCACCGGGCAACAGGCCGGTAATCTGATTAGCAGGGACCCGACTGTCAGAGCAACCGATCCACAAATACTCAGGCGCCTGCTGCTGTGACAAGTCGCTAAAGAAGTGGGGCTTTTCATTTTGGACATTCTTGGCCCAACGTTTATTACTCGCTAAAAGATGCTCCAACTCACTCATAGTGTCTCTTTAACCTGTGTTGTTTAAATATTTGGCCATAAGAACAGCGTTATGCCAAAGGCTTAAAGTTGGCATTGTGCCTCATCAAATAATTTTAGCAAAATCTCTTCTTAGCCGATAAATTGCAATGCCCAATCACCCCTCAAATCGTTTTACCGCCCCATAAAATGCCCTCTTATAAGGCGCTCGCACCAAAAACAACCATCAAAAAAAGAACAACAACCCTTCCGCCTGCCAGTCAGAGCACTCTGTCGGTACACAAACGCATTAAAACCAGCTGGTTGCGATATCGAGAATCTCTTGCTTAGCAAACAACTCAGAGCCTGGAGAGTCTCCAGAATGAATATTTTACAGCTAGTCTGAACCGGCAAAGCCGACTACCACCAAGGCTGGCACAATTCATGCTTAAGCTCTAGTTCGATAGCCTCTGATTTATCTTTAAACCGTATTTAATGGGACTACAAAATATCATGAGTAACAAACAGCGCGTTCTTGTCATCGGCAACGGCATGGTTGGCCATAAGTTCCTGGAAGCCATGGTCAATAGCCCACAATACTCGGCCTTTGAAGTGACTACCTTCTGTGAAGAGAGCCGCATCGCCTACGACCGCGTTCATCTCAGCGAGTTCTTTTGCGGCCGTAGTGCCGACGACCTGTCGTTGGTCGAACCTGGTTATTACGAGCAGCACGGTATTCGTGTCCTCCTCGGCGACAAAGCCGTGAGCATCGACCGCAGCGCCAAAACGGTCACCTCCGAAAAGGGCGAGGTACTGAGCTACGACAAACTGGTACTAGCCACCGGCTCTTTTCCTTTCGTGCCCCCCATACCCGGCCACGACCGCGACAACTGCTTTGTCTATCGCACCATTGACGACCTCGAGGACATGCAGGCTGCCGCTAAAAATTCGAAAGTGGGTGCTGTGATCGGCGGTGGCTTACTCGGCCTTGAAGCGGCGAAAGCCCTGGTTGACCTCGGTCTGGAAACCCACGTTATTGAATTTGCACCACGCCTAATGGCCGTGCAAATTGACGACGGCGGTGGCGCGATGCTGCGCCAAAAAATTGAAGACCTGGGGGTCAAAGTCCATTTGGGCATGAACACCCAAAACATCGGCGACGGTGATGAGCGCTTCCACAAAATGAGCTTTGCTGACGGTTCCGAGATAGAAACCGACATGCTGCTGTTCTCCGCCGGTATTCGCCCGCAGGACGCGCTGGCACGGGACTGCAAGCTGGAACTGGGTGAACGTGGCGGCATCGTAGTCAATGATCACTGCCAAACGTCGGACCCCGACGTTTACGCCATCGGCGAATGCGCGATGTGGAGCGGACGCATTTACGGTCTGGTTGCCCCCGGCTATAAAATGGCTCAGGTTGCCTGCGACCACATCAATGCCGAAGACAATGCCTTTTCGGGTGCCGACATGAGCACCAAGTTAAAGCTAATGGGTATTGATGTAGCGAGTATCGGTGACGCCCACGCCAACACCCCCAACGCCAAAGAATACACCTACGTTAACGGCACTGAAGAGATTTATAAAAAGATCGTCGTCAGTGCAGACAACACTCGGCTGCTAGGTGCTGTGCTAGTCGGCGATGCTGCCGACTACGGCACCTTGTTGCAAATGGCTCTCAACGATATCCCCCTGCCGGAATTCCCCGATGCCCTGATTTTGCCCCAGCGCGATGGCAATGGCGCCACCGGCATGGGCGTCGATATGCTGCCTGACGGCGCACAAATTTGTTCCTGTAACGATGTCACTAAAGGTCAGTTGTGCCAGGCTGTCTCCGACGGTGCCACCGTGCTGGGCGACCTCACCTTAGCGACCAATGCCGGTACTAGTTGCGGGGGTTGTAAAACACTCGTCGGCCAAGTGCTCAACAACGAACTCGAAAAAATGGGGCTCGAGGTCAACACCGACATTTGCGAGCACTTTCCCCACACCCGCCAAGAGCTTTACCACCTGGTGCGGGTTGGTGAAATAAAAACCTTTAGCGACCTGTTAGCTCAACACGGTAGTGGCTACGGCTGTGATATTTGCAAACCCACCGCTGCCTCTATTTTAGCTTCCTGCTGGAATGACTACGTTCTCGAACCCGAGCATCTCGGTCTGCAAGACACCAACGACCGTTACTTGGGCAATATGCAAAAAGACGGCACCTACTCCATTGTGCCGCGCATTGCCGGTGGCGAAATCACCCCCGAGAAGCTAATCGTGCTCGGTGAAGTAGGCAAGAAATACAACCTTTACACCAAGGTGACCGGGGGACAACGTATCGACTTATTCGGTGCGCGGCTCGAGCAACTGCCCCAAATATGGAAAGAACTGGTCGACGCAGGTTTTGAAACCGGCCACGCCTACGGTAAGTCCCTGCGCACGGTTAAATCCTGTGTCGGTAGCACCTGGTGTCGTTACGGCCAAAACGACAGTGTCGCGCTGGCACTGCAAATTGAGCACCGCTACAAAGGGTTGCGCTCGCCGCACAAAATTAAGTCTGCCGTCTCCGGCTGCACCCGCGAGTGCGCCGAGGCCCAGAGTAAAGATGTGGGCATCATTGCCACTGAAAGCGGCTGGAATATGTATGTCTGTGGCAACGGCGGCATGCGCCCGCGTCACGCAGATCTATTTGCCACTGATCTCGATACAGAAACCCTGATCAAATACACCGACCGCTTTTTGATGTTCTACGTACAAACGGCCGATCGCTTACAGCGCACCTCTACCTGGATGGATAACATGGATGGCGGCGTCGATTATTTGCGCGAGGTGATTATCAGCGACTCCCTGGGTATTGGTGAAAAGCTCGAGGCCGAAATGGCTAAAGTCATCGACACTTATCAATGCGAGTGGAAAACCACCATCGACGATGAAGAAAAAGTGTTGATGTTCCGTCCGTTTATTAACAGCAATAAAGCTGACAGCAACGTTGTCTTCGTTGAGGAACGCGGGCAAATTCGCCCCGCTCGAAAAGATGAAAAAGAGCTCGTTAGCGCATGAAAGACCCCACTAAAAATGTACAGGAAGATAATGTGACAACAGACCAAAACTGGATCAGTATTTGTGCCCTGGAAGACTTACCTTGCAATGCGGGTGTCGCAGCCCTACTCCATGCCGACACCCCGAGGGAAACACAAATCGCCCTGTTTCGCACCAGCGCCAATGATGCGGTTTATGCGATTAGCAACTTCGATCCCTTCAGTGAAGCCAATGTGCTGTCTCGGGGTATTCTCTGTAGCATCGGCGAACAACTCGCCGTTGCATCACCCGTGTTAAAAGAGCATTTTAATCTGGCCACAGGGCAATGTTTTGAAGATGAAAGCGTGTCTATTGCCACCTTTCCCGTCAAAATTGCCGACGGCAACGTACTGGTTGCCGGCTAAGCCAAGGATTCTGCTATGTCTCATACTTTTTACACTGCTGATGTTTTTACCCAAACCCTTTTTCAAGGTGCACAAATTGCCGTCTTTCCCGCTGCGGCAAAGATTGACGACCAGCAAATGTCGCTGATTGCCAGAGAACTAAATCTTTCGGAAACCGTTTTTGTCAGCCCCGGTGAACAGGACAATCACTTTAAGCTGCGTATCTTCACACCGCTTAAAGAAGTCAGTTTTGCGGGCCACCCGGTACTCGCCACCGCTAAAGCCCTGGTTGAAGAAGGGCTCATTACCCTCAACAACGGCAAAGCTACGGCTTGTTTTCAACAAAAGACCGGTGACTTGAACGTTAACATTGAGCAAACTGAAGGCGAGCCTTTGTTTGTACAGTTCACCCTGTCCAGCGACCCGGTGGTCGACCGCTATACACCCCGTGCTAGTGAGCTTGCCGCTCTGCTATCCATTGACGAAAGTGATATCGACACCCGCACCTTTCAAACTCGCTTGGTGTCTATTGACCTACCCTATTTAATTCTACCACTGACCTCCCAGGCTGCCGTGCGCAAGGCGCGCTTCGACATGAAGGCCTGGAGCCAGTCGAGTGCGCCAGCCATGGCTGCCCAGGAAATACTGGTGTTTAGTAATAAAACCGACAACAGCGATACCGACTTCCATGCCCGCCTTTTAGGCCCCAGCATCGGCGTGCATGAAGATCCACCTATCGGCTCTGCAATGTCGTGTTTTACCGGCTACCTCGGCTCACATGATGCTATTCGTGAGGGGACTTACACCTTTATTATCGACAGAGGCACCCCCGAAACCCGGCGCAGTGTACTGGCTATTGAAATGGACAATCACGCCAATAAACCTACCACACTACGGGTGGGTGGCAATGTCGTACTGGTTAGTAAAAATAGTCTGCTGATGCCTTAATAACGTTATGCATGCAATTCCGAGCAAGTTGATCGTTAAAGGCCGGCACATTAACAATCCAGCGCTGCTACAGCGGGGTTCTGGCTTGGCATATTATTTATTTTATTAGGTAAATTTTCTTTGCTTTGAAAGGTTTAATCACATGCTCCTTGGACGCAATACAAAAAACCCTATTGTCATGGTCGACAAAAAAATCACCGAGTGGACTTATTCCACCTGTGGTTATTGTTCAGTGGGCTGTTCAATTGAGATCGGCAAAAACGCCGAGGGCAAAATTGTCGGTTCCCGAGGCGTGGGTGGTGCCGATGTTAACCGTGGCAAACTCTGCGTAAAAGGTATTTTCGAGCACGAGCTGTTTGATTCGGCCGGTCGTGGTGACAAGCCGATCATACGCGAGCAAATTGGCGAGGCTTATCGTGAAACCAGCTGGGATGACGCCCTCGACACCATGGCGGATAAAATCCGTGATATTCAGCAAAAACACGGCCGCGATTCTTTTGCCATTGTCTCCACCGGACAATTGCTGACCGAAGAATTTTACACCCTGGGGAAACTCACACGCGGCGTCATTGGCACTAATAATTACGACGGCAATACCACCCTGTGTATGGCCTCGGCAGTATCGGGCTACAAGCGCTCTTTTGGCTCTGACGGCCCCCCCGGTAGCTATGAAGATTTTGACCATACCGATGTCTTGATGGCTTGGGGCTCGAACCTGCCCGAGCAACACCCCATTATTTACTGGCGCATGAAAGAGGCCCAGGAAAAACGCCACTTCCCCCTCATCGTGGTCGACCCCAGGGTCACTATGCTGGCGCAAAATGCCGATATCCACCTCGCCGTCACGCCCGGCACTGATGTCGTACTGCAAAACGCAATAATGCATGTCATTCTCGACGAGGGTCTGGAAGATCGCGCCTATATCGAAGCTAACACCGTCGGCCTTGAGCAGCTCGAGAGTGAAGTCGCCAAATTTGACCCCGACAGTGCCTCTAAGGTGTGCGGTATCGACCCCGACACCATTCGTAACGTCGCACGCATTTACGCCAAGGCCGATGCCGCCATGAGTATCTGGACCATGGGCATCAACCAAAGTACCCATGGTTCTGACGGTGTGGTCGGTATCAACAACATCAATTTACTCACCGGCAATATTGGCAAGCCCGGTGGCACCAGCCTGTCAATTACTGGGCAGTGCAATGCCATGGGCACGCGAGAGTGGTCCTCATGTTCAGGCTTGCCCGGCTATCGCGCGTTAGAAAACCCCCAAGATAGAGAAGATATTGCCAAGTACTGGAATGTCGACCCTGAGTTTTTCCCGAAAAAGCGCGGCCTTGCCGAAACCGATATTTTCCCTGCCATTGAGCTGGGTGAAATCAAGGGCCTGTGGTTGGTGGCCACTAACCCCATGACCTCGCTACCCAATACCGCGCGCATCCGCAAAACCCTTGAAAAGCTCGACTTCCTCGTGGTGCAAGACTCCTATGCCGATGTCGAGACAGTACAATACGCCCACCTCTATTTACCCGCAGCCACCTGGGCGGAGAAAGAGGGCGTATTTACCAATACCGAACGGCGCGTCAACATCGTGCGCAAGGCCACCGATGCACCGGGTGAGTCGAAATCTGATTTGGCGATTTTTAACGCCTTGGCGCAACGGTTTGAGCAGTCGGCCAAGATGAACTTTCCCGACAAGCCGGCTGCTGTTTTCGAAGAAATGAAGTCGCTTTCCAAAGGCCGTTTGCTGGATATCTCTGGCATGAGTCACGACCTGATTGAAGAAAAGCGCGGCATTCAATGGCCCTATACCGCAGAGGAAGCGGAGCGCGGCGAAGAACCGCTACAAGGTGGCAAGCGGCTCTACACGGAAAACGGTACTTTCTCCTTTGCCGATGGCATGGCCAAATTAGTACCCCTACCGTTTATCGATAACAATGAAGTACCCGATGAGAAATACCCCTACTGGCTCAATACTGGTCGCCTTGTCGAGCACTTTCACACCCGCACCAAGACCGGAAAAATCGGCAACAACAACAAGTACAGCCCCATTCCCTTTATGGAAATTAACCCCGATGCCGCCCGAGAACTGGGCATTCAACATCAGGACTATGTGCGTTGTGTGTCCCGTCGTGGCGATGCCATTGTTATGGCCATGTGCACCCAACGCGTCCCCAAGGACATGGTGTTTATTCCCTTTCACTTTTTCGACTGTGTTAACCGCTTAACTCTTGGTTTGCTCGACCCCCACTCACGCCAGCCCGCCTACAAGCAGTCGGCAGTGATGATTGAACCGATTGCCGATCAACAAGCAGCGGCACAAATGAGTCGCGAGCGCCGGGCATTTTAAGCACCCCGCTCTGATTTTTATGTTGTTAATAACGTCCATCAACTCTAAGGTTTCAAGGCCCCTATGTTAGACGTACGCAGTGACGAACCCGAATACAGCTTCCTTTGGGATAAAGAAACCAAAGCGGTAAACCAACACGGCAATTTAATTGATTTAATCGATGAAGACAGTGAGCTGCACTGCCAGAGTTTAAACATCAATGGTGACCCCGGCATTGGCGACAACCCCAACCGTTACAAGCAGCACGGGTTTTTTCTCAACGCCGACAACTGCATCGGCTGCCATGCCTGCGAAGCGGCCTGTAGTGAAAAGAACGACAACCCCGCCCATATTGCCTTCCGCTCGGTGGGCTTTGTCGAGGGCGGCACCTACCCGGACTACCAGCGCATCAATATTTCCATGGCCTGCAACCACTGCGACGATCCGGTGTGCTTGAAAGGCTGTCCCACGCGCGCCTACACCAAGTACGCCGAATACGGCGCCGTGCTGCAAGACCCTGATATTTGTTTTGGCTGTGGTTACTGCACCTGGGTCTGCCCCTATAACGCACCCCAGCTCGACCCCGTCAAAGGGCAGGTCACCAAATGTAATATGTGTGTTGACCGCCTTGAAGTCGGCCTTAAGCCCGCCTGTGTCTCGGCCTGTTTGGGTAACGCGCTGGATTTTGGCGTGGTCGAAAATATTCCCGAAAATCGCATTGAGGCAAAAACGGCGATTCCCGGTTTCCCCACCACCGACATCACCCAACCCAACATTCGTTTTCAACAGACCCGCTCGACTCACCGGGAAATGACCCGCACTGACGCCATGCCCATGAAATACCACAAAGACGATAGCGTCGGTATTTTCAAGCCCAAGGTCGACAAAAAAAGTGGTGACAAGAAGCACTTTAACTGGCGCAAGCTACTCACTTCACACGAAAGTGCCCACGTCATTTTTACCCTCAGTACCCAAGCAGTGCTCGGCGCTTTTTTAATCATTGTCAGCGCCGGCCTGATCAATATTGAGGCGTTAAGTGCCCTCAATAGCAGCGCCGTCAAACTCCCCCTACTGGGTATTATGTTTAGCCTGCTCACTTACGGCCTTTTCAAGCTGAACATGCACCTGGGTAAACCCCATCGTTTTTACCGGGGCTTTAATAACCTGCGCCTATCGCCGCTGAGTCGCGAAATTGCCGGCGTCTCAGGGTTCTATACCTTTTTGATGGCCTATGGCTTTTTCTCCATTTTTGACAATACGCTGTTCAACTTTCTCGCCAATGCCTCAGGTGTGCTCGGCGCCCTTAGCGGTCTTATTGGTCTCTATTACATGTACAAGATCTACCGCATTAAGGCCCGACCCTTCTGGGATCACTGGCAGACCGGTAGCGCGTTTTTTGGCAACACCGTCAGTTTTGGCGCGCTGCTGACAGGTCTTATTAGCTTGCCCTTAATCAGTAACGAGCAAGCCCTGTTGGCATTGGCCAGCCCTTTAATGGTACTGATTGCCCTCGGCCTTGGCCTTGAACTGATCGGCCATATCGCCCACAGCCGCGCCATGGGCAGCCTTGAAAATGAAGGCGCAGCCTCTTGGTATTTACAGACCACGCAATATGGCAAGGCCTGGATCACCCGCAATGTCTTACTCGGCCTGAGCTTCGCCACGGCCTTGCTCTTGCTCGTCACTGCCCCCGGTGGCAACCTGGCTTTCACCGCCTGGTGGACATTGGCACTATTGATGATAAGCGCTGGTGCCATAAGCCGCTCGCTGTTCTTTGTGCTGGTGATACCCACCACCATGCCCGGTGCCTTTTTCTGGAAGAACAAAGCCTTTGAAGAGCACGCCCGAGAATCGGGTCTGGTCGATATGGAGCAAGTTGGCGTGGTGCGTGAACTGCATGGCAAGTTTAAGCTCGACGAACTACTTGAGACGATTCGCACCACCAGCCCGAGCACTTTGTACCGCCATATCAAGGATATTGTAGTTTGGAAAAAGATCCGCTAAAAGCGCGCCTACAACGCTTACTGGGGTGCATGGAAAGTGGCTTACTGGAGCGGGAGACGGCGGCCCGCTTAACCTTATTAGCCGCTCTCAGTGGTGAACACACTCTGCTGATAGGGCCACCCGGCACGGCCAAAAGTGTGCTCGCCCGCCGCTTGCATTTAGCCTTTCAACCGGGCCATTATTTCGAGCGCCTGTTAACGCGTTTTTCGGTACCCGACGAATTATTCGGGCCACTATCGATTAAGGCCTTGGAAAGTGATCGCTATCAACGCCTCACCGAGCGCTACCTGCCGACGGCGAATATTGCCTTTCTCGACGAAGTATTCAAAGCCAATAGCGCCATACTCAACACTTTACTCACGCTGCTCAACGAAGGGGAGTTTGACAACGGTGATTGCCGGGTAAAAGTGCCCCTGATCTCCGTTGTCGGTGCCAGCAACGAGCTGCCCGAAGACGACGAACTACAAGCGCTCTATGACCGCTTTATCTGCCGCCACGCAGTAGAGTCGGTCGCTGACGAAAACTTTGTCGCTTTGCTAGAACTCGATGACCAAAGCCGCGAACCCGATTTGCTGGATCGCTTAAGTCACGCCGAAGTCGATAACCTACAAATAGCGGCGCGCACGGTGTCACTATCCGATGATGCCTTGTCATTACTTAAAGCCCTTCGCCTCTATCTCGCGACACAAAATATCGAGGTCTCGGATCGGCGCTGGCGCAAGGTCGTCAAACTATTAAAAGTAGCCGCCTTCACCAATGCCCAAACCCATGGCGAGCCACCGAGCAAAACAGGTAGCGCAACACAGGTGTCGCTATGGGACTGTTACCTGCTGCAACATTGCCTGTGGAATACACCCGCCGAGCAGCCCATTATTGAGCGTTGGTTGAGCACGCAAATTGGCGCTGGCAGTGGCTTTAAAACCGAGCGACTGGAAAAATTAATCGCCACCTGGGAAAGCACCCTACAAACTGATCAAAAGAGTCAAACCCAAATCAACAACGACAAAGGTCAACGCCTCTATTACAACCGCGAAGGCCAAAAAACCACCACAGAGATCGAGCGAGAGTGGCGCCACCGCGACGGTCTGGCGCTGTATTTATCACCCCCCGATCAAGATGACCGCAGCAACGACAACCAGGGTTATACTAAGCGCGAGTTGAGTGATAGGTTTTTTGACCAGCATTATCAGCAGTGTCATATCGACGGCCACTGGCAGCATATAGACCAGTATATTGCCCACCCTGCCAACCGCTTAATATTGCGCCACCAAAACCCGCCATGCTTGGAGCCCACCGTACACTCGGACACCTTTATTCAAGGCCGACTCGATGAAAATAAAAAATTGGCCGCCGACATAGCCACTTTACGTAACAGCCTGGAGCACAGCGACGCTGCCATTGAACAAGCATTGGGCCAGCACCTGTGGATCACCTCCTCTGTGCTCGGTAGCGCGAGACAAGTCTTGAGTGATAATTTGCAAAAAGTGTCCAATTTTGAACGCCGCCTGCAAAACGTTATTGCCGCCTACCAGCAGCTTGGCAAGCGGAAGGCATCACGCCAATCGACATCAACGTCAACTTACTCAAGCAGTAAAACAGCCTAGCTGAGCTAACTCAGAGACTAACATGCGTCTTAATCTGGGCCAGCTTGAGCAAGAATTTTCCGCACTCGATACCCTACCCGACACCCTCTACGATGTCGTCATTACCCACACTCACGGCTCATTGCTGACGCGGGCACGGGGCATATTACAATGGCGCGAAAAGCTTCTCTCCGGAGAGTTACCGGAAATGGACAGCCTGTGTTGGCCAGAAAAAACGCTGTGCAAGACACTGTTAATGCGTATCGAAACTCTCGAACTGCCCGACTTTTGCCGGGGCCAGGAAGATATTACGGATAGCGTGCTTAAAGATATTTGCGAGGGTGTTAGTAGCGCCGAAGACTACCTCACTAAAACGGCGAATAAATTTCACGATAAGCTCGCGCAACGCCAGAACATCAAAGATAAAGCGTCGTCCTTTCGCGATGAAGAGGGCTTGGCAGACCACGTACAAATGCCGACAAGCCGCAGCGGCTCCTATGACAGCTCATCATCACCCGATAGCGGGCACAATAAAGAAACAAAAACTCGACAGCCAAAAGACCTTAAAAACCGGCCTGAAGGCTTAGCTCAACACGACCACGCCCCTTCTACTGCCAACCTGCAAAGTCCAGCTCATACAACAGATGATGCTAACAACACTAAAACACAACAAACTCACAGCGAACCATTTCCGCAAGGTGAGGCACACGATGACAAACAAGATAGCATTGGAAAAGACGCTATCGACAATCTGCAACAGCGTTGGCAGGGTATCGCTAATCAATGGCAGCTGCTGAGCAGGCTAGAACAAGAAATAGCGCATAAAAACAAACAGCGAGAAAACACCACTGGGCTTGCACTCACTCAGCAAAGCACAGCAATTAAAAAACTCCCAGGGCGGGGCTGGGACTTGAGTACGGGGTTACTTAGCTCTCAGGGATGGCGCGACATTATCCGCTATCGCCAGCGCATTAAAGAGCAACCCGAATTAATTCATTTTATTAACGCCTTAGGGCGTAAAGAGGAAATTGCCGGCGATGCCAATTTTGCCGCAGCAAGCCGTCGTGCTGAAACGCAGATTCTTTCAAATGCCCAAGGACAGAATCAGCGCCATAAGAAAGTCCCACGTAAAACCCTCGAAATGGACGGCATCGAGCGCGGTGACGATATTAACCGCATGCTGCCCTCAGAAACGGTCCTGCTCTGCCACCCAACATTGAAAACGCTTTGGCATGCCAGGCGTGCAGAGCGCTTACTGTTACTCTATCAACACCGGGGTAAGCATAGCCTTGGAGAGAAAAACAAAGGGGCATTGATGAAAAGAGGCTCCCTCAATAGTCAGGCGCAAAGGGATAAATCCAGCCTCGGTCGAGGCCCCATTATTGTCTGTCTCGACACCTCCGGGTCAATGCAGGGTGAGCCAGAGTACATTGCCAAAGCGGCCGTTCTTGAAGCGCTAAACATTGCCCATCGTGAACAGCGTCCCTGCCACCTATTTTCCTTTAGTGGCCCTCGAGACACCACCTGTCACCAACTCGATTTGCGTTGTGGGGGGCTGACCGAGCTATTGGCGTTTTTACAGTTTTCATTCCATGGCGGCACTGACCTGCACCAAGTAATTAATCTGGCACTGCAAAAACAAACTGAAGAAGGATGGGAAAAAAGCGACATACTTGTCGTCTCCGACGGACGTTTCCCCCTAGAGAACAACACACTAAAAAAAATAGAGTACTATAAAAACATACGCAAATTAAGAATTTTTGGTATTTTAACTGGCAATTGGCAACATGATGCTATGAAAATTTTCTGCAATGATATGCTACGCATTAGATGTTAATTAAAAAGGAGTAGTGAATTTAACATTTCTCTCTTGCATTTTTCGCGGCAAATATTTTAAAAGGTATAACCTCCATAGCCGTGTTATAGCCCTGCAAAAATAGCTTTTCTTTATCCACATCACTCAGATTAAATTCAATAGGCGAAATTCCTCCAGTATTCACGACAACGGTGTGGTCCCAAAATTTATCGTTGATATATTCGCGAGAAATCGTATTCATAAAAGTACGAATAAGTAATGTCAAATAGCCTTTCAAAGGAAACAATCCATCGACCACCACATTATTAGATAATTCCGCACTCCGCATACGAAAACAGACAACAGGCGTGCCCCTCCCCGACCAGTCTCGGTGTAAAGCATCTTCAGCAAGAATGCTGCCGTCAACTAAGATATGTTTTTTGTGTTGATTAAAAGTAAATAGCAGAGGGATGGACATGGAATAGCGCACTGCCTTTGATACTTTAAGATCTGGCGTCAGGATTTTATTAAAAACCACCGGGCTGCCTGTCAACACGTCAGTAGCTACAATATGCAGATTACGCGGTAGATCTTTAAAGCAAAGGCCATCGAGTAAACCTTCGACCCATTGTTCAAAACCATCACCCGTACTTAATCCACCGGCTCTCAATAAATGAAGAATAGAATAGCCCTTGAATTTCGAAAAGTTGGTGTCAAGAGCTAGCTGCTTAAGATCTGGCAAAGAAATCCCTGACGCGTAAAGAGCGCCAATAATACTGCCTCCGGACACCCCCACTAGATGGTCAAACTTGACCCCTAATGTTTCCAAGGCATGAAGAATACCTATGTGAGCAGAGAGGCGCGTCCCACCTCCCGCTAGAATCGGCACGAAGTCACTGACTTGCTCCTGATTCATAGAATCTCCTTTCTATTTTACTCCGATTAACGCTTATTAATTTCTGCAAATGCAGATAATAAATGTTCGACCCGGTTATCCCAGCTATTATTTTTGGCGTAAGTCATAATTTTCTCCCGTTGCCATTTTTTGTTGAGTGCAGCTGCGACGGCATCATAAAGGAGCTGAGAGTGACCAAAAGGAACCACAATACCTAAATCATCATTACAAACGACTTCCGGATTCCCCCCCACATCACTCGTTACTACGGGCAAGCCACAGGCCATTGCCTCCAAAAAGACATTGGCCCACCCTTCATTAGATGTTGGCAGAACAAAAATATCTGCAGCAGAAAGCGGCCAACGAAGTAAATCAGGGGCAACCGGACCAGTAAAGAATACCCTGTCGCGCACGCCTAACTCATTCGCTTGATTTTCGAGACGTTCCCTCCAATCACCTTCTGCACACGCACCTCCCACCACTAGATAGTACAACCGAGGAAACTCTTCAAGTAGGGCAGGTATCAATTCGATCACTCGGTGAAAGCCCTTGCGCTCAACCAGTCCTCCAACTGTCACCAAAACTTTAGCATCTGGAGGTAGATCATAACGTTTTCGAGCTTCAACTTGACATTCGTTAACAAAGCGTTCGGTGTCGACACCATTGCCGACGACCTGAATTTTTTCAGCGCTGGCACCCAAGCCAACAACGTGGCGTTTAAGCGAATCGGCAACAGAAAATACGTATACTGCTCGACCCAAGGCCTGTAGTATTTTATTGCGCTTAAAGACGTCTTTAGCATGAGGGACTTCTGTACCACGTAGTGTGATCGTTACGGGAACACGAAACAATCGCCCCAACAATGTGGCACCGTAGCCATCGGGCCAGGCAAAGTGAGAATCAATCAAAGTGAATTTAAAACGACGCTTCAAGCGCAGTAAAAGAAGCAGACTACATAGAGCCATCGATAGTCCATCAAGCTCCCGCAGTACACCTGGTACGGCTAGAAATCGCGGATGGTAGACCATGACACCTTGCTGTTCTTCAACTTTTGGTGGCTGAAGGCGATAACCGGGTCTAAAATAGCGTATCAAGCCTTGCAAAGGAAACCACGGGACTGGCGATACCACAACCAATGGTAGGTGCTTAGCAACACGAAACATACGTTCACGAATAAACAAACCGGCTCCCGGGTGTACCTTACTAGGAAAAAGCGATGTAAACACCAACAGTCTTGTTGGCTTCTTTTCCACGCCTAACACCCCACTACCAGCTCAGGATAAACCGACTGATAATTGGCAATACTCACCTGCCAATTACGTTCCGTCTCTACGTATTGACGCCCCGCCCTTTTTAATTCAGGCCATTTTTCTTCTTCAGAGAGCAAGCCTGTCACCGTTTGAGCAAGGTCATCTACATCACCTGCTTTAAATAAATAGCCGTTGTGACGATCGCGAATCAGCTCTTTGTGCCCACCCACATCGGAAGCAACGACCAAGCGCCCTTGAGCCATAGCCTCAAGAGGTTTTAACGGCGTCACCAAATTTGTCAGTCTCATCGCAAGCCGGGGATAAACAAAAACATCAACTTGATTGTAATAAGCCTGTACCTGATCGTGGGGCACCCGTCCAGTAAAAATGACTTCATTTTCCAAATCTAATTCAGTGACCTTTTTTTTAATAAGTGCTTCTTGAGGCCCTCCGCCAACGAGCAATAGGCGTATGTCGGGTGAATGCTTGATCATAGTTGGCATGGCATCGAGCAATAATGGCAAACCTTCATACGCATAAAAAGAACCAATAAAGCCCAGTACTTTCTTGCCATCCAAATGTAGTGTTTTTCTCAGATCATTATCCGCCTCAACACCAAATGTAAAGCGCTCGATATCGACAGCATTGGGAATTACCTTCACTTTATTGGCAGCGATACCTCGACTAATAATGTCGCCACGTAAGCCCTCACAAATAGTAGTTACCGCGTTAGCATGACGAAACACGTAAGTTTCAAGTGCTTTGGTCATGCGATAACGCAGACCCCCTTCATTACTGGTGCCGTGATCGACAGCGGCATCCTCCCAAAAAGCACGACATTCGTAGACCACAGGGATTCTATTTCGACGCCCAGCTCTAACTGCTGCCAGCCCATTGAGTGCAGGAGAATGAGCATGAAGCACATCAGGATTAACCTCTTTAATCACCTCGTCTATCCGTTTTTCTAGACTACGCACAATGATTAGTTGATTTAAAATGGGCAGTCCTGAAAAAAAATTTGAGCTAGCGCGAGTACGAAAAAATTCAAAACCATCGATGTTTTCCACATCCAGGATAGCACCCTGATGCTTCGCGGAGGTTAAATGAAAAGTTTGCCAACCCATAACCCGCTGCTGTTCAAGAATAGCCCGCGTGCGAAAAGTGTAACCACTGTGCAGAGGGATGGAGTGATCAAGTATATGAAGAATTTTCATGGACAAGGCCTTACTATTTGGGAGGTTCTTGAGGCTTGTGAAGAAGAATCCAAAAACCCAAACATCTTAAGTCTTCATCAGAAACATCTGAAAATACTGATGCCAATTTATTTTTAACTTCATTTATGTCTTGTAATGAAGCCATACCCATACACTTAATTTTTGTGGTGATTAAGCCTGTTTTAGCAACAACATCTTGATACTTGTTAAATCGCCAACGGTTAGGCACCCCTTTAGCTGAGTACATCACATACCACAACCATGAAGGCCAAATGAGAAAATCTAAAATACTTTTTTGGTGTAAACCGTGACTTTTCAAATCCACCTGGTGTATAGCCAAACCACCCGGCTTCAAAGCACAAGACATATCTGAAAAGGAAGCCTCCAAGTCAGCAACGTGCTCAAGCACAGCTCTGGAATAAATTATGTCAACAGCTTCCTCAAGGCAAGACAAACCTTTCGAATGAATTCTATAATTGAGTATTTCTTCTCTAAATCCTGATTGAGGATCTCCGGTTCGTTGAAAAATCCCCAATGCTCGATTTTTTTCAACAGGAGGTAATTTTTCAATCAATGCTGAAATAATAGCAATGTTAGAGGCGTTTAGGCTAAGCATAGGAAAGCGGTCGATCAAGACCACCTCTTCAGCTCCATAAGCATAGAAAAGTATGGCTACTCCGGGGGTATCTCCGGGCCCATATTCGAGTAGTATTTTACCCTTTAAGAACTCAGGCAGCTCTTTAAGTGATATTGACATTTGCTCTATATAATCTAAAAAGCATTGATAATAGTACTCAGCGACCTCAAGTGGGTCTGTATCTCCTCTACCTCGGCCAGTCTGCCCCGTTATTTGCAAATAGTAACGCGGAAGTAAAAGCGCCAGTAAATTCGTGACAATTGCACGCACTATACGGATAGGGTTCATCAACATCATACTTTCCTACTTATATTACTTATAGCAATCTTAAACACCCTATTCACAGCTTTTTAGACTTTCATTGAACATAAGTAGTGTCCACAAAGCCGCACTGTTATCACGCTGCCCCGACTGATGCTGGTCAAACAATTTCTCAAGATACTTGCTATCGAACATCCCAGTTGCAGATAGCCCGCCGTCAAATAAGCTTGCATAAAGCTTTTTCTTTAATGGGCCACGAAACCAACGCGCTAACGGTACAGCAAAACCCATTTTATCTCGATAAAGAATATTATTACTCAAGTGGGGTTCGAGTGATGATTTGAAAATCGCTTTGCCCTGCTGCCCCTTTAATTTCATTGAGGAAGGTATTCCAGATACCCACTCTACGAACTTGTGGTCGAGCAAGGGCACACGTACCTCTAAAGAATGAGCCATACTTGCGCGGTCAACCTTAGTCAAAATATCGCCTGTTAGATAAGTTTTCATATCAATATATTGAACAATTGACAAAGGGTCATCGGTCGGTGCTTTCGCCGCATAATGATGAAAGACTTCATAAGCTTTATAGCCTTGCAACTCGCGTTTAAAGGCGCCGCTAAAAAGTTGCTCTCTCTGCTCGTCGATAAGCGTCGAAAAGTTATGAAAATAACCTTCGATTGGATTACGCGCCATAGACTGAAACGTAGTTTTGGCACGAAATAGACGAGGCGCCCAACCAAGCTTTGGATAAATTTGTCCTGCAAAGCCAAACAGCGGTTGACGTATTGTGTCTGGTAGCAGGCCTCTCATTTTTTCCTCATTCATATGCCAACGATAGCGACGATAACCAGCAAAGTGTTCGTCACCTCCATCACCCGATAACGCAACTGTTACACGTTGTTTCGCCAACTGACAAACTCTATAAGTTGGAAGTGCAGAGCTATCAGCAAAAGGCTCATCATAAAGGTTGGCTAGCTCCTCAATTAAATCAAAGTCATTGGGATCGACCGTATTGACATGGTGGCGGGTATGATATTGCTCGGCTACCTCCTGTGCATGTATCGACTCATCGTAGCCTTTAACATCAAAGCCAATAGAGCAGGTATTCACAGGTTCATTTTGTAAACCGGCCATCATTGCCACCACAGCACTCGAATCAACACCGCCGGATAAAAAAGCACCGAGCGGCACTTCGGCAACCATCCGAATATCGACTGCTTCTCGCAAACGATGAATAAGCTCTTCTTCTAAATCTTGTTTTGAACTAAAGGGCACGGGAGCAAAGGGAATATCCCAGTATTCATTTGGGCGTAATTCGCCCTCTCCTTGCGTAATGGTCAGAGTATGCCCGGGATAGAGTTTGCAAACACCTTGATAAATGGTTTTTGGCTCTGGGATATAACCGAGAGAAAAATAATCCTCTACAGCCTGAGGGTTAATTTTTGTTGGCAAGCTTGGATGACATTTAAGTACTTTTAGTTCTGATCCGAAGATAAACTGACCATCGGGTAAGAGCGAATAAAACAAGGGTTTAATACCCATCCTGTCACGAGCTAAAAATAAGCTGCGTTGCTGCCTGTCCCATATTGCAAATGCAAACATGCCTCTGAATTTTTCAACACAAGCCTCGCCCCAGGCGCTCCAACCATGAACAATGACCTCAGTATCACAATGACTTTTAAACGCATAGCCTTTCGCTTCGAGCTCTTTTCTCAAACTCGGGAAATTATAAATCTCACCATTAAAAACCACGCAAACACTTTTATCGTGGTTATACATCGGCTGTTGGCCAGAAGAGAGGTCAATAATCGATAAACGCCGATGGGCCAGACCAAGACCTGGTTCAAAGTGCTGCCCACCTTCATCCGGGCCACGATGGAATTGTGATTGATTCATACGTTCCAGCAAGTCACGATCAATATCTCGTTGCCCCCGGGTATCTAATATTCCTGCTATACCACACATTATTTTATTAAGCGCTCCCGCTGGTTCATCATTTATAGCTTGCTGATTTAATGCTCAAGGGTAGTAATTGTGCCAATTCCAAGTAACTGATCGTAAACGGCGAGATATTGCTCGACTGTGTGACTCCAGTCAAAACTTTGTGTGGCTTTACGTAAGCTATTTTCACCGAATAAAGCCAATGTTTCAGGCTTAGATAGAATTTCCCTTAAATGACTAGACAGGACCCTCGCATCGCCAACAGGCACTAAACAACCATTAACGCCCTCTTCAATTAATTCTGGGTTACCACCAACATGCGTTGCAACAAGCGGTAAACCTGTTGCCATAGCTTCAAGAAGAGTATTAGAAATACCTTCGCCCAGAGAGGGTAAAACAAACACATCCATCGTGCGTAGCAATTCGGGAATATCCTCTCGATCACCAGGCATCCACACATATTCACACAAACCTAACTCGGTAATTTTATCGCATAAAGTTTGATACATCGGACCGTCACCAACAATTATTAAACGTAGTTGCTTATTTATTGCATTGTCTTGTACGAGTAGAGCAAAAGCTTCAATAAGAGTACGTTGGTCTTTTACTTCGGCGAGACGGCCAACTGTACCAATCACCTGTATATCATGCGCCATAAAGCTAACTGGGAGAGAGGTTCCTATAGAACCCGGCACAAAGATTTTCTGATCGACACCATTATAAATTTGCTCTATTTTCGCAATCGGCACCTCTACAACTTTAGCTAGCCACTGTGCTAAATCCTGGCTAACAGCTATATAGCGATGAACAAGAGGACGCAGAGCCTTGCGAAGTAAGTTGTATTTTTTATTGCTGCCATCAATGTCGTGAATATCTCGGCCATGCTCGCCGTGAACACGCCTAACTCCCGGTATTAAAGCCGCAATTACTTGCATTTCCAAGGCTGCTAAATTACGTGTGTGGACAATGGCCGGACGCAACCTGATTAGCGTTCGCCACAATCTCCAGTACACTAAAAAGTCATGCCCGGGACGTTTGTGCAGTGAAATCACTTCAATATTTGGCGCAGTAATACGACTTTCGAAACCATCAGTCTTGGTAAGACAAATAATGGCGTGACGGTAGCGTTGGGGGCAAGCTCGGTTGATGATATTCACCAGACCATTTTCCAGCCCACCTGTACCTAATGCATAGACGACATGGGCAATCAGAGGCGGTGCCGTCTTAGCAGATAGTGCGTCTAATTTACTCAAACTCTGAGCCTTCAAGGCCAATACCCACAACACGGTCGAGCTGGGCTTCCAGACTAGGGAGCATGGTGTTAATAAAGTCTTGCAGGACCTCAAAAGGTAAATTCGCTTCATCAATGATCTGAGTAGTGACAGTGATGTAAGTACCATCACGCCGGTCGAAAGTAAGTTTTGCTAGCCCCCCTAGCAACTTACCAATATAAGGGTTGGCAGTGTATCTATCACCAAGACGATACCAGCGTAGAGCCAGTAAATTAGTGTCACTGCCTTTAAGGCGAGCCTGATCGACTTCGACGGTTTCCTCCTCCAGATTGATCGCCACTTTAGAACGACCGACGATGCGCCAATCGGGAGATTTTTGGACCACAAAGACATTTTGACTATTGATCAATTCTTTGTTTTGATTTTGCGTTAAATATTGCCCGGCATAAATACTGACTGTAATTCCATCACGACTATAAAACTGGTGAAACTCACTATCAGCACCTTTCACCACAGGACGCCACTGCCAGCTCTCTCTGTCTTGAAGAACCCATCCTTCACGACTCTCTGGCGCTTTCAAAGCAGTAAAGGCCGTTTGGATAGATTGACTCTGTATTAGGTAGGCTGTAATAGGCCATGCACAGGCAAATAATAAAACGACTATCGCACGAAGATAAGGGTTTACGTTCGTTTGTAGCGCTACGGCCTCATCACCCACTTGTGCTGAGGTACTATCTACTAAACTTTCTCGATCTCGCCAAATAGAACCCACTGCAAATAACACAAACATTACCAGGCCAAAAAACACCCAGCCGTATATCAAATGATCAACGCCAGTAGCCAGTTTCATACTACTGAGGTGGCCTATCATGACGATCATATAAGCACGGAGCCCGTTGGCGATAATTGGCACAATAAAGGCCGCGGCAATGAAAAGCCCTCTCTTTAGTAAACTTTGATAACTCAAGTAAGCGAATAAGCAGCCAAGGGTAACTGAGGCGATCAAATATCGAACACCGCTACAGCCTTCAACGACGGACCAATTACCGCTGGGCAGGGTGAAAAATAAGCCTTCACGATAAACCGGAATACCCGTCAATTTAAGTAAGCCGACGGTAAAATCAGCCGTAAACTCCATAAGAGCAGGAACAAGGCCTTCGCCAACCGGAACCGCCAAAAATAAAAACGCCAATGGAAAGGCTATGGCCCAAGCCACTTGGTTACCTAAAATAGCCCATAATCCACTCACGATGACCGCAATTAGTGCAATTTGCTGCACAACTGCGGCATCCATAACATTTCCCAAAAGCCATATAACACCGGAGAGTAATAAGGGTATCAAGGCTAGGTATTGGAATGATGGAGACAATCGTGCCAGCGCTTGCCGCTTTTCCCATACCAACCAAATAACAATGGGTACGATTAAAAAGCCGTGGGTAAACGTTTCTGAGCGCCACCATATGGCAACCATTGATTCAACAGTAGAATAAAAAACCAGTGTGATAACAAGGCAATAAGCTACAGCAACAAACACATAACGCTTGTCGAAAAACTTCTCTTTATTACTAACTAAATTTTTAAAATCACCCATACTGTTCTTGCCTTAAGTATTATGCTGAATGTTGCTCAAGTAACTGCCCGACTAACGGCAAATTATTCTCCCAACTAAAGTCACGCATTACTCTGAGCCGCGCAGATGGCCCTAAGGTTTTATATTTTTTTTTCAACACATCATCTATATAACGAATATAGTCACTGGCTTGATTTGCGACGAGCACCTCCTCGCCATGAATAGCGCTAATCCCCTCTATTCCCGCTTCGCTAACGACAACAGGACGAGCCATCGCCATCGCTTCAAGCACTTTATTTTGAATACCCCGGGCAATACGCATCGGGGCAATCGTGACGTCAGCATACGCCAGATAAGGACGTACATCCTCAACTCGACCAGTGACAACCACACCAGCTAATTCAGCCAGTTTACGTACTTGGGCTGATGGATTACTACCGACAATGTAAAATTGAGCTTGCGGATTACGGGCAACAACTGCAGGGAAAACCTCTCGGGTAAACCAGCTTACCGCATCAATATTCGGCCAATAATCCATTGCGCCTGTAAAGACTACTGTAGACTCATCATGGCTATAGGGTGAGCGCAACGTCTGATGAGGATTAAAGTAATCTGCATCAACACCATTGCTATAACTACCAACCCTCGCAGCAACGTGAGGGGCTAATTCTATAAACTTGCCCGCCTCAACAGTAGAAACAAATAAACTATAATAAAAGCTTTCGGCCACTTGGCTTTCATATTTGAGTAAACACTTAGCTTCACGGTGATACATCAAATTCATAGGAAAGGGTTTCTGCAGGGAATATTCACGCCACTTTTCAGAATCCACATCGACCATATCAGCGATTTTTTTACTAGCAGAGTAATTTTTTCCGTCTACGTATTGAGCCATAACAGCAGAAAAAACAACGACTCGCTGAATATTGTTATTACTCTGTAACTGGTTGACCCAGAGGCGCATTTCACGACTCGAATAATAGGGTAACGACAAAGCTTGGCCGTTACATAAAGCCCGCAAACTCTTTATCCGCGCAGACCTTGGTTTAAGTTTAACTAGCTTCACCTCCTCACAGAGTTTTTCAAGCTTATCAGCATATTGCCAGTCGAAAGGATCATCGACAAAGGCGCCAAGGTATACTTGATAATGAGCACTGAGATAACGCAGTAAATGATAAGAACGAATTTTATCGCCTTTGTTCGGAGGAAAAGGAACCCTGTGACAAAGAAAAAGCAAAGAAGGCTTAACTGAGTTTTGTTTTGACACCGCTCTTAACCCAAGTTTTTAGATAGCATTGGGCCAATCAGATTAGCAACAGGTAGAGGTAGTCTTTTCCAATTATTAACAAAAAAACGGTATTTAGGGTTTAAGGGATTAATATCAGGCAAAGCTTTGGCTTGGACTAGAAAATATTCGTAAGACAACGGCTCCGGAGTAAAGCCCCAGTTCTTTTTAAAGCTATAGGGCCCAGTTCCCTCTTTGCTTCTGCCATAATCAAAAATGCGGATACCTTGTTCTCCCGATCGGCGCATCAACTCCCAGTACATGAAATCATTACCTTTTAAAGTGCGCGCATCAGCAATACTGCCACCATAGTAAGGCAACACCTGGTCTTTAAAATAGAAACTCATCACCCCCGCAATATCTTGTCCCTGGTGAGTAATCATCAGCACCTCGCAATCCTGAGCAAAAACTTCCCGCAATATCCGAAAGTAATTAGCCGAAAATACTGGCGTCCCCAGATTGCGAACACTCTCAGAATAAATGTGATATAGGCGTTGATAACCCGGATCAATCTCACTCACTAAACCGGCCTTAATGCCTTTTCGCACTACTGCCCGCTGTTTGCGAGGAATCGCCTTCATATTGACATCGGGATCAACATCAATTTCTTTCTTGAAAGTTACATAGAGTTTTTTTGTTGGCCAATCTTGCCCCGAGGCGTGTGTATTTCGCATCTCTAAAGCATCGACTTTTAGCTGACTGGCTAAGTCACAAGCCGCTTCTCGCAAGGCAACTCTGGCCGCGTCGTTATTGGCAATAATGCCACCATAGACACAAAAAGGCAGTGAGGCTAGCGTGTTTCCAAAGAACAAGCTTTTAACTTGTGCAAGGGGTAGCAAGCCCTGTATTTCCCCATACTGCTCAGCGTATAAATAATAAGTTCGATGGCCAAAAGCACGTTCCAATACACTTTTCCAGGCGGAGCGGTGAAAAAATGTCGCCTCCGAGCAGTTTTCAACAAAAGCATCCCAACGCGAACAGTCTGCTTCTTTCAAACGACAAACCTCAAGCCCCATTAACTTTCCTTGTGTAGGCATTTATTGCACAGGCCCCAAAAAAATATTATCCATTCGACCCCAGCTAAAATCGTCGAGTAAGCGCTCTAAGCGTGGATGCGTTTTATGTAAATTAAGGTAGTGACGAAAATGTGTTTTGCGCTCCAAGTTTTCAATTCTTGGTTGCCCTTCATCAATCTCCCACGGGTGAAAATAAAAAATACAAGATTGGTGTTCCTTTTCATTAACCTGTTTAAGAGCCCAATGTGTAAACCTATAAGGAAAAAATCGAAACCAGCCTCCCCCCCCGCAATTAATATTACGACGCATAACGGGCACCGTGCTTATCGGGATTTCAAGAATGCGATCATTAGCGGCCCGAAAAGAAAATCGCGGTGCACCGGGCATACCATAATGATCGTGATGAATAGGCACAATACTGGAACTGTACTCATAGCCCGCATCTGCTAGCACATCAAAGGCCCAAAGATTTTCAGACCCAATCGAATAACTCGCTGCTCGATATCCTTTTACTACTTGTCCAGAAATATCTTCTAGCAACATTCGCGTTTTAAGCGCATCACTTTTAAAGCAATCGGGTTTTTGAGATGTTACACGCTGATGGTCCCAGCCATGACTAGCTAGTTCATGACCGTGTTTAACTATTTTTCTTACCATTCCAGGATAGCGTTCCGCGACACAGCCCAGAGTAAAGAAGGTCCCCTTCACCGACTTCTGATCAAAAAGCTGTAAAATCCGTTCAACATTCGCTTCGACCCGGCAATCAAAATCATTCCAGGTTGTTCGACAGATATGTTTTTCAAACGCAGAAACATGATAATAATCTTCTACATCGACTGTCATTGCATTGTGAACCGCAGCAGTATTCATGTTCAAATCACTTGTCATTACCACACCACAAACTTAAGTAGCCCAAATGTAACGCTCTACCATAAAAATTAGCCTATCTACGTTTTATACAGCCAATTACCGATAATTTCAGCGATCCGTTCAGCAGCCCTGCCATCCCAATATTCAGGAGTACGACCCGCCTTACCTCCCGATTTCATAATTTCATCGAAGCATGACCTAATTTTTTCCGGATTAGATCCAACGATAGTATTGCTTCCTTCCTGAACAGTAATCGGCCTTTCAGTGTTTTCTCGCAGCGTTATACAGGGCACACCTAGAGCCGTTGTTTCCTCCTGAATACCACCCGAATCTGTCAAAACCAAACGGGCATCTTTCATTAAACCGAGCATATTCAAATAGGCCTGAGGAGGTATTAGAAGCAGTTTACTGCCGAGTAAAAGCTCGCTTAAACCCACATTATCAATACACTGCCTGGTTCTTGGGTGTACGGGAAAAAGTAGTGGTAAATCTTCAGCAAGGGCGACAAGCGTACGCAGCAATCGCTCCAACACAACAGGATCGTCAACGTTAGCAGCGCGGTGTAACGTCAACAAACCGTAGCCCACAGGAGTTGGCGTAGCCTGCTCAACATCAAGACAACTATTTATAGTGTCTACAGATGAAACTGCACGACTCAAGTTATGATGCAAGGTATCAATCATTACATTACCGACAAAATGCACTTTTTCTCTGTCGATACCCTCAAGTTGTAAATTTTCTTCAGCACTTTTTTCTGTCGTGAGTAACAAGTCTGATATTTGATCGGTCAACACGCGATTTATTTCTTCAGGCATGCTGCGATCACCGCTACGTAAGCCCGCTTCGACATGTATAACAGGCACACCCTTCTTAACCGCCACCAATGCACAGGCAATTGTAGAATTGACATCGCCAACTACCAAGATAGTATCGGGACTTAAGTCGTCCATAACTGGCTCAAAGCGCTTCATTATTTCTGCAGTCTGCACAGCGTGAGAACCTGAACCCACACCCAAGTCAAAATCGGGTTCGGGAATATTTAGCTGATCAAAAAAAGACTGCTTCATTGCTGCATCATAGTGCTGGCCAGTATGCAGTAAACGAACATCGAAGGGGTACTGAGCGTTATTAAGCGCTCTGATGACTGGAGCTATCTTCATAAAGTTTGGCCTTGCACCAACTATACAAAGTATTTTCTTTCTTACTGTTTGAGACAAATTTTTACTTCCCTAGCAGGTAATTTTAAAAATTAATCCTATAATTTAAAATCACCCGGTTCTCCTTATAACCATCGCCAGGCAAATCAGAATCCCTGTCAGTATAGGTGTATCGCAAATTAACATTACTTTTACTGCCTAAAGGACGACTTAAGCCTATATTAAACCGCCAAGTTTCAAACTCCTCATCGAGTTCATTTTCCTGATTTTCCCAGTCAAAACCAGTATCAAAGCTAAGTTTACTCGTAAGACGACGTGTCAATTCAATGCTGGATGAAATAAACACAACCTCTTCTCTAGAGCTTTGGGGCTGCTGAGTAGAATGATCGCCTCTCCAAGTTATTGAGCTTCTCTTACCCTGAAGGGCCCAAGAAAAAGACATTCTTTCGTCGACAGTCTGGCCCTCATCGGGAAAAACAAAAACAGGATCACCAGTAACCGGATTAATAGGGTTGCCAAAAAGGTCTTCATCGACGATACCTCTCTGACTTCGCAAAGTCCGGGCATCCGTCAGCTCTTTAGAATAGCTCGCAGTAAAAACACTCTTTTTTCTTCGGTATGAAATATCCACAGTTGGCGTACTACCAAAAAAACGGTCACCATAACCAATATCGACCGTCGTTCTTTTATTAGGTGTCCAGGTCGCACCAAAATCCCAACGATTGCCATCAATGTCTGAGCGCACTGAATCAAAATCATTCCACTCCCGGCCAACAGAGCCTCTAAATCGCAATTTTCGATTAACACGGTAGCCCAGCCGAAGATCAGCGGACTTGAGTTCATCATCATTGCTTTGACCACTACTATCGCTATCATCAGTATCAGTCTTGCTATAATTACCCACCAGTCCCCAATCAAATACAGAGAAGTCACGACCACTATTCAAATTAAAGGAAACAGCCTGACGGCTGCTGTCACTGACATCATTATCAGAATTCCATTGCTCATCATAGCTATAACGTAATTCAACATCGGCAAAACTATTAATATGCCCCACAAGATAAGGGCTCAATGTGTAACTGTACGTCGTTGTAACATTATCAGACTGGGAGCGAGAAAAATCGTCATCGCCAGTAGTACGGAAAGGGTCCACACGGTTTTGATTAACGATTGAACTGACATCAAAGAAAAAGATGTTATCAACCAGCTCGGCATTCGCATTACCACTTAGCGCGGGATTTGTAGAATCATTACCATCGCTCGATTCGTGATGTGTCAGAGAAGCCAGCACATCATAGTCTATCCGCCCCCCACCACTACCTGACAGACTAATATCAGGAGAAACAACGGTAACAAACTTATTTTTTTTATCAGTCGCTGAAAGGTCGTAGTTATCAGTATAACGTTCACTAACTCCCACCCCTGAACTCACTCGCCACTTTGTGGCTACTGCAGTGCAAGGCAAGCCCATCAAACAAACTGCGACAAAATACCTTATTACTTTGTTCCAATGCTTGTGCATTAATTATCCCTAACGACAACTTAGTTTTTATCCCGAGTGTTTCCGTATCCGTACCCGTATCCGTATCCGTATCCGTATTTACTAGTGAATGAATGCTTGGTTTTGTTCAAGATCATCCCCACCATCGCCTCATCACCCAGCATACTCAGTGCTTCACTAACAGCGCGCTGAGAAGTTTGCTCGGCAGCTATAACAAATACGACTTGTCCAACTAGACTCGCGACAACATGAGCTTCATTAGTCAGTAATAGGGGCGGGGAATCAAAAATCACCACCCGGTCTGCATACCTTTCGGCCAGTTCGGCAGCTACACGATACATACTCTGACTAGCTAGCAACTCAGTTGACCTCTCATGTACACGCCCAGCTGGTACAATACGTAAATTCGGAATATTCGTCGGCAAAATAACATCGCCAATATGCAAGCTTTCTTCTTCAAGTACATCAATTAAACCTGGGCTACTATCAGGTACACCCAGCAACCTAGCTGCACTGGCTTTGGAAATATCGGCATCAACCAGCAAAACAGTTTTGTCTTGCTCCATGGCAATGCTCATAGCTAAATTCACTGCCGAAAAAGTTTTACCCTCACCCTGCAGTGCGCTAGTCACCATAATCAGGTTAGGATGGCGAATAGCGGCGGCCCCCTTGCCTTCAATGTTGGTCAACAAAGGGCGCTTTATAGAACGATATTCTTCAGCAATGGGGCTGCGGGGGGAATCAGGTGTCACCATACCCCGCTCGGCTAGTTCAGAAAAACTAATCTCGATACCTACTGATCTTGACGCATTCGACGCTATAAAAGGTTTGGGTATTTGGGGCTTAACTTCCTCAAAAGGCACCTCAGCTCTTTCAAAATGACTCTCCCCACTCACATGGGCGTCTCTGGTTTCAGAAATTGGGCGAGCCTGCGGTTTATCAGGCTCGTTGGAATTGAGCCTTTCTACTGCTTTTTCAATGATACTCATCAGATACCCTTACTCAATTCGAAACTCCTTTTAAGTAGAGAGAAGACTTTGGCCGAGGTTAACTCCTGCAAAGGTCAGGAATAAACAGAGAACCATCGACGCAAAAAGCAATTTTTCGTGCAGTGCTTTTTTCTTGTCACTCACAGAAGCAATCATCGACACACTACCCAAGACCGGAAAGCCCGCTAAACGCTCAAGGCTTCGCCGATTGCATACAACCGGACGCAATAGTGACAACAACAAAGCAAAGCCACCACCCAAACCAATCGCTGCAATAAAAGCACCCGAATGCAGTAAAAGCTTGTCTGGCTCGGTCGGTTCAAGCGGAACAAAAGGTGGGTCGATTACTCGGAACTTAACGCCACTCGCATTCTGCTCAACATCGCCAGAAAGGCGAGCAGATTCTCTTCGCTGCAGCAAAGTATTATGCTGCCGTGAAATGACACCATAATCACGGTTTAATTCCTTAAACTCTGCCTCTACACGGGGAATACTGCCGACCATCTTTTCAAGCGATGCAACACGATTCCTGTATTCGCCGACCCGAACTTTTAATTCTGCAGCGCGTGCTTCAGTCTCAGAAAGCATTGCTCTCATCTGCTGATACACAGGGCTGGTTTGCAGCCCCATACTTGGCATATCTTCTCCCTGAGTCTGCACAGCTAATTCGTCTAATTCCGCCTGCTTATCCATTTTTAACTGGGTAATTAAAGAACTCGTTTGAATAACTGCTGGATGACGCTCTGTATAGCGCATCAATAACTCATCGCGTTTACTTTCCAAAGAAAGTATTCGGCTATCGTAAGAGGATGCGATTTCTGGGGAGTCAAATTCACCAAAACCAAATTCTTCATCGTCTTTTGCAAGGTCTTCCAACTGACGCTTCATTTCGCGTCGACGATTATTTATTTCATTAAGCTGCAATTGGGCTTCACGAAGTTGCGTATTAGCAGCACTCAGGTTTTCATAATAGCCACCTGTTTGACCCGGCAGTACACCAGCATGCTTATGTTTAAAGTCAGCTAAGCGAGCCTCTGCTTCGGCCATACGACTTGCGTAATCTGCTATTTTCTCATCAAGAAATTCTTGCGCTCCAGCGCTGTCCTCACGCTTGTCGCCCAATGTGTTTTCGACCACCACAGTAATCACAGACTGCACGACTTTCTTGGCGACTTCTCTATCTTCATGTTTGAATGAAATCGAATAAATATCGCTACTACCGCGACCACCACTTGATAAGAGAAGAGAGCCACGCAAGCGGTTTAGCAAAGCCTCCTTCTGTAGATCATTGTTCACCTGCAAGTCAAGATCCGTCATGCGCATTAGCTTTTCCATATTAGGTCGACTAAAGAGCGTTTTACTCATCAGGGCTACTTGGCGATTGATATCTGGCTGTATAGCGAGACCTCTCAGCAATGGCCGAAGAATACTACTACTGTCAATATGGATGCGGGCTTTTGCTACATACTGCTCTGGCATCTGGACGACCCAAAGCCATCCAGTCAAAGCTACCACCCAAGCACATACAAGTCCGGCCCAGCGATAGCGCCAGATACCCCACAAATACTCATAAAATTGATCCAGCAAATCTTGCATAAGGTATTATCCCTCTTCCACCAATGCTCAATAAGCCTAAAACCAAGACTCGGGAATAATAACAATATCACCAGGATATAAAGCCAGATTTGCAGAAATGTCGCCATCTTCCAGCATATCATCGAGGCGCAAGGTATAAGACTCCTGCTTGCCATTGAAGTAGCGAATTAATATAGCCCGGTTACCATCAGCGTAATCTGTCAAACCACCCACTTCAATCATCAGATCAAGCAAGGTCATGTGCTTACTAAAGGGAATATTCAAAGGCTTGGCGGCTTCACCGACCACACGAATCTGCTGTGAGGGGATACTGATGAAATCCTCCACAATGACACTGACAACAGCACTTCGCACATACTCCGAATAAGCCTTTTCAATGTCACGGGCCAATACCGTCGGTGTTTTACCACTCGCAACAATATCTTCAACTAGGCGAGTAGTGATTTTACCATCGGGCCTCACCTCAACAGTTGTCGTCAATTCTTCATTACCCCAGACAAAAATCTCGATCTCATCTCCCGGTCCAATGATATAGTCGAAATCCTGTAAGGGATTGATTTGATCAGCCGTGAGCGGTGGATGCGGGGTCACTCCACAGGCGGAAAGGGTCAACATCAACCCCAGCACAAAAGCAACTTTACTCGACAACCACGTAGTAGTTTGCACCGTCACATACTCCTTTATTTCTTCAGTTTTTGTAAGCACACTAAACAACACAGATCTTACCACGCGAGATTTTTCGAAGACTACCGATAATCACTAATTAAGCCTATTTCGTCGACGATTAGAGCGCGACAACGCTCACATTCTTTGCAATTTTTACATACTTAGTTTATATTCCCTCTCTGGCTGACCGTTGAACTAATTTTTATCAAAAATAATTTTAGCGATTTGAGCATAGGCTCAGCATTCCAACCCAGCGTCATCTCTTATTTATTATCACCAACTTATTCTAGGCACACCGAGATAAAATAGCTCCGCCCGTCATAACTTTCTACAAACCGTAACCACTAAAACAAGTCAAGGCCGCTTCAGCTGCGATTAAGTGTGGTATCAAAGCCTTTATTGCGTCGGCAAGAACCCTTCATTCCCGATTTAAGCCATCAAAAGTACTTTAGCATCACCAACCTTGAATGGATTTTTCCTATTGATATAAAGAAAAATCCATTCAACTTGGCAGTATGCTCAAGTAAGGTTTTCTGGTCTTAACAAAGCGTAATCAATTACGTTAAGTATCATTTCTTAGCTATAGGGTTTCAAAACTTTGATCCGGCTGTCAAAAAACCACCTTTATAAACAAGGTTGGTACCATAGTGCCATCGACTTCTTACAAACGTGGTAGTAAGCGAATCGGGTCGACAGGCTTGCCGTTCTTGCGAATTTCAAAATACAAGCGCCCATTGTTTTCGGGATCACCGCCAACTTCTGCTATTTTTTGGCCTGCAGCTACTGCTTGCCCTTCCTTCACAAACATTTTCCGATTATGGGCGTAGGCACTTAGGAAAGTCTCGCTGTGTTTAATAATGAGTAATTGACCGTAACCCCTAAGCCCTCTTCCCGCGTAAACCACTACCCCAGGAGCCGCAGAGCCAATTTTGCGCCCTTTAACAGACTGAATATTCAAACCTTTAAAGATACGATTGCTATCGTAATGCCGAGCCACTTTTCCCTTTACCGGCCACTGCCAACGCCACTCCCCTTTGGGCAATGAAGAGGGTTTTCGCTGACCAACTCGTGCCGTTTTTTGTTCTTTTGCTTTTGTTACCTTAGGAATTACTACCTTGGACCTAACAACGTTACTAGGAATAGAGTTAGTCACTCTTACTGTTGGCTCAGGTTTAGAGACCTTTATGTTAGTTCGCTTTATATCCAACGTTAAACGCTGGCCAGAATAAATGTGATAAGGGTGTGACAAACCATTAGCTCGTGCCAAAGCCTCTACACTTAATTCATAGCGCCAGGCAATCGCAAATAACGTATCTCCCTGACCGACGACATGGTAATTGATCGACTGACTTGGCGGAGGAGTGCGGCTAATGACTGGCGCTGGAGTCGAGCCACAAGCGGTAAGAAAAAGGCAATACACCACAATGAGAATTGCCCACTGGCTGGTACTATTCCCGCGACGAAAGAAAAAACCTAGCAAGGTAGATATTTTCTTGCTCCCAAAATCAAACCTGTCAAAGTGGTGCTCGTTTATTACCAATGTATTCCAGTATTATCACCACAGCAAAGCCGACTGCCATCAAACTGAGCACTGCAAACAATTGCGCATCACCAGCCGCCTGCTCATATTGCGAAGGCAGCAATAAATGCAATGCATCTGCATACTCTTTGTCAGTCCCTAATGTTGAATATTTCCAGGGCCAAACCATAACAAGAGAGCCAGCTAGAAAACCTGTCAGGACTGACAATGTCACCCCATAAAAACGCTTCAAAAGCCATGACAAAAAACGTGAAAATACCATAAGCCCAACAACACAACCGAGGGAAAATATCGCCAGTAAAGAAAGGTCTGCTCGGCTAATAGCTCCAAGTATCACCGAGTACATACCCAGCAAAAGTAGAATAAAACTGCCTGATATACCCGGCAGTATCATCGCGCAAATCGCTAACATACCTGCGCCAAAAACAGACAAGAATGTTGGCTCTGGCTGCACAGGTGGAGCAAATGCGGCGGCCAGAGCAGCACACAGACCCGATAGCAAAGATAAATATTCCCAAACACTTTTATGCTCTAACTGCTGCCAAATCAAGACAATAGACCCCACTATTAGGCCAAAGAAAAATGACCACAGTAATAAAGGGTGCTCATGGAGGAAATGGGTGATAAATTTTGCCAAAGTAAGAATACTTAACAAGATGCCACTGAACAGCACAACCAAAAAAGTCCCATTAATACGCCGCCAAAAAACCCGCGGACCATCACGGAACAAGCTAACCAAAGCAAGGGGGGTACAAGCGCGAATTGAGCGAAGTAATTCTTCGTAAATACCTGAGATAAAAGCGATCGTACCGCCTGAAACACCGGGCACAACATCTGCAGCACCCATGGCCATACCCTTTAAGAACAATACTAAATAAGTACTAAAATTATTCATGCTATGCCACCATCAACGGGATGTGCCGCCAAGTAGCGGCACAAAACGTACACGCTCAATAACCTCCTCTTCAAACTTATAAGTATCGCCCTGACGAGATATCAGTCGCAGTTCCTGTTGCTCGCCAGTACCTACAGGAATAACTAGCAACCCATCAGGCGCCAATTGATAAAGCAGTTCATCAGGCACCTGTTCAGGAGCGGCAGTGGCAATAATACCGTCGTAAAGCCCGTTTTCAGACCAACCAACACCACCATCGCTGTGAGAAGTAATGATATTTCGCAACCGTAGCTGACGAAATAAGCTTCGCGCTTTAATTAACAACGGTTTAATTCGCTCGACGGAATAGACTTCATCCACCAGCTGCGCCAGTATTGCGGCCTGATAGCCTGAACCAGTACCAATTTCTAAGACACGCTTTAGAGGCCCGCGAGACAGCAAGATCTGCGTCATTAAAGCGACGATATAGGGTTGGGAAATTGTCTGAGCGTGACCAATAGGCAGGGCCGTGTCCTCGTAGGCACGATGGGAAAGAGCTTCGTCGAGAAATAAATGACGTGGGGTCACGCGTATAACATCGAGCACCTTTTGATCTGTAATGCCTTGATCTTTAAGCCGCTGAACAAGGCGCCCACGAGTGCGTTGCGAGGTCATGCCCACCCCGTCAAAATCCACTGAGCCCACTATGCTCCCCCTCACTTTCTCTACAAAAATTTAGCAAAAAACCGCCGAAACTATAGCACAGCCCTTGGCGCTGGCGTATCGACTTGCAATAACTCTCGTAGCACCGTTGTTGCATAAGTACCAATCGAGAGTTTGAAAGATAAACATAGGTCCTGACCCTGCCACTGCCATTCCAGACCTTGGGGTAACAACTGTAGATCGCGCCGTTGCTGCTCGAGGCCAAGATGCTCAAGTGCGTTACACCACGGTTGATAATCGGCCAAGATATTGTTTTCCAGTTGCGACAAGGCACCCTTTGAACAACTCCTGCCACGCCCCCACAAAGGCCCCTGGGGGACAATCTCGCCCTCTAATGCTTGCGACCAGTTGTTTTGTTTCACCCGCTCTGCAAGCACCTGATTAAACAAATAGGAGCGGGCCGCTGAGATGTAGATTGCCTGGCGCCCCGCCATTTTCCGGTGGCGACAACGGCGCAACAAGCGATCAGCTTCCACTAAATTTTGACCTTCAATACCGAAGCGTTGCTCGCCAAAGTAATTCGGCACGCCTTTTTCTGCGATCAGTTTCAAGCGCTCATCAAGTCTCTTACTGTCACTAGACTCACTGACCTTGCGCAGGCGAATGGCAAAGTGATTACCTTGATGACTACCCCGGCGCAATTTGCGTTGATGTCTCACCACTTGCAGCACTTCGCAACCGGGTATTGCCAACGGAGATATACGCCACTCATCGGCATGGGTGACACTAAACCATTGCGTGGTAATCGCATGGCGATCTTTCATGCCACAAAAACCAATATCCGCTTCAGCAACATTCGCCACTACTGCCAGCGCCGCAGCTACCCAGCGGGTATTTTGCTCACGTTTACGAATTTGCAGACAAACGTGTTTCCCCTCTCCGCTAAAGCTCGTCTCATCAAATATTTCTTCCACCACAAAGTCTTCAGGCAACGTCTTTAGCTCGGCAGAACCCGCCAATACTGGATAGGCGTGGGCAAAATTGCGCGAAAATTGGGGCTTAGTTTGAGGCATTAATAGGTCTCACAATCCAATATTGTTTCATCGTTTTCTTCTAGCATCTTTGCCCAGGCGCTATATTTACCCAGGGCTATATTTACCCAGGGGCTATAGCCTATCGCTGAGATTACCTGCGCACCGGTGAGTTTGCTTCTTGTTTACCCCTTTCAGCTTAAGGCAAGCAGTGAGCACGAAACCAAGGCTTTCAGCTATCACTCAATCGAGCGACTCAAGAAGGACTGTCGCCAAGCAGGCGATGCCCTCACCCCTGCCAGTAAAGCCGAGGGTTTCCGTGGTGGTCGCTTTGACATTGATTTGTTCACAACGACAGGCCAGATCAGCCGCTATATTCTCCGCCATAGCCCCCCTGTGCGGCGCCATACGCGGCGCCTGGGCAATAATAGTTAAATCGGCATTACCGAGCTGCCAACGATGTTGGGTGAGCAAGACCATGACCTCTCGCAGTAAATGCCGGCTACTAATATTTTTGTAGCGTGAATCTGTATCGGGAAAGTGACGACCAATATCACCCAAACCCGCCGCACCGAGCAAGGCATCGCAAAGCGCATGCAGTAACACATCGCCATCGGAGTGGGCGAGCAACGGGCGGTCAAAAGGAATATTCACGCCACCAAGTACAATATGCACAGGCTCAGCACCACCTTCGCAAGCACAATCACCAAAAGCGTGCACATCAAAACCCTGACCGACACGAATCATCTTATTATCGCTCTCGTTGCTGTTGTTGCTGGTAAGCGAGCACCGCCTCTGCCAGGGCCAGGTCTGCCCCGTGGGTGATTTTCAAATTATCACTGTGACCTTCAACGACTTCTGCCTGTAGGCCGAGGCGCTCAATAGCTGCCGCTTCATCAGTCGGGCTAACACCTCCATCACGACACCCTTTTAGGGCTTTCATCAACAAACCAAAGCGAAACATTTGCGGCGTGGCAGCCGCCCATAAGTGCTCCCGCGATACCGTTTC
Organism: Porticoccaceae bacterium; assembly: GCA_029212965.1. Lineage (GTDB taxonomy): Bacteria > Pseudomonadota > Gammaproteobacteria > Pseudomonadales > Porticoccaceae > Reddybacter. The sequence continues at coordinate 59,891 of JARGOV010000006.1, read as the reverse complement.
GAGTACTGTGCCGGCGGTCTGCAATGATGAAGTCGTCGGGCCTTGTAAACCCCCAACGCGTTTTAATGTCGCGCTGACAGGTGACGCCAGTAAACCACCTACAGGGTGGGCTGACAGCGTCTCAATCAATCGGCGAATATCGGCAACACGCACACAGGGGCGGGCGACATCGTGCACTAGCACCCAATCCATCTCGTCGGCTTCATCGGCGATGCTCTGTAAGCTGAGATAAACTGAGTCTGAACGCGCCACTCCGCCAGCGCTGACGCGAATTTTCGGGTGCTTTAAAATATCGAGGGATGGCCAGTAATGATCGTCGGGGTTGACCGCCACGACTAATGCCTGCGTCTCTACTGCAAGGAGTCGCGCAAGGGTTTGCTCGATGACCGTTCTCCCGGCGAGGGAGGCGTATTGCTTCGGTCGTTCACCACCAAAACGTGAGCCGCTACCTGCGGCAGGAACAATCAACCAGCACTTCATTATCGGTGGCTTTTCATCATCAGTGCGTCACAATTAAGAATCACTGCGAAGTATTTTTATCTGGCAACATATAAAAGGTTTCACCTTCTTTAATCATGCCGAGGTCGTGTCGGGCACGCTCTTCAATACCTTCGAGACCATCTTTGAGGTATCTCACTTTTGCTTCCAGAGCAGAGTTGCGCTCTTTCAAAATGGCATTTTCTTGTCGCTGCTCCAACACCTGTTTTTCGAGGGCTGACTGTTTCAACAGGCCGCCCTCACCCAACCAAAACCAATATTGAAAAAGTGCCAGAATAAGAACCAGAGCGAGCAGTAGCCAGCGCATTCAATCACCCAACCGCCAAGGTTCTTAGTTAAGGTACCTAAAGGCTAGCTACGAAACTCTGCCTGGCCCCGGTAGGCAGCCGTGCCATCGAGCTCAGCTTCAATGCGCAGCAAACGATTGTACTTGGCAACCCGGTCGGAACGGCAGAGAGAACCGGTTTTAATTTGCCCTGCTGAGGTCGCCACAGCAAGATCAGCAATGGTAGTGTCTTCGGTTTCACCGGAGCGGTGCGAAATAACCACACTGAAACCGGCATCTTTCGCCATTTGAATAGCATCTAACGTTTCGGACAAGGTACCGATTTGGTTAAATTTAATCAAAATTGAATTGGCAATATCTTCGTCTATGCCACGCTGTAAAATTTTGGTGTTGGTCACAAACAAATCATCGCCAACCAACTGCACAGTATTGCCAATTTTACGGGTTAAGTCAGCCCAGCCGTGCCAGTCACTTTCGTCCATGCCATCTTCGATCGATAAAATCGGATAGCGTTTGGCCAAGTCAGCCAGGTAGTTGGCAAACTCAACCGCAGAAAACACTTTGCCTTCACCTGAGAGATGGTACTCACCCTCCCGGTAAAACTCAGACGATGCGCAGTCGAGCGCCAGCATAATGTCTTCACCCAAGGTATAACCGGCATTACTCACCGCCTCGGCAATGACTTCAATAGCTGCTTCATTCGACGGCAGGTCGGGGGCAAAGCCGCCCTCGTCACCCACTGCTGTATTCAGGCCCCGCCCAGACAGCACTTTTTTCAGGCTGTGGAAAACCTCGGCTCCCTGGCGCAGGGCTTCACTGAAGGACGTCGCCAAAACGGGGAGAATCATAAACTCCTGAATATCGACGTTATTATCAGCATGTTCGCCGCCATTGATAATATTCATCATTGGCACCGGCATGGTGTATTTCAGAGGCGTGCCATTGATATCGGCAATATGTTGGTACAGGGGAATATTTTTAGCCTGGGCCGCCGCCTTCGCCGCTGCCAGAGACACCGCCAAAATGGCATTAGCGCCGTATTTCGCTTTGTTGTCAGTACCGTCGGCCTCAATCATCAAGCGGTCAAGCTCACGTTGGTCACAGGCATCTTTACCTAGCAGCAACTCTCGCAATGAGCGATTGACATTACTGACGGCGGTTAAAACACCCTTACCTAAATAACGACTTGCGTCGCCATCGCGCAACTCTAGCGCTTCACGGGTTCCGGTGGAGGCGCCCGAAGGTGCGCAGGCACTACCCACAGCCCCACACTCGAGAATCACGTCGGCATTAACTGTGGGGTTACCCCGTGAGTCGAGCACTTCATAGGCTCTGATATCGGCAATTTTGGTCATGCTATTTCCTTGTCAGTACTTATTTTTGAGCTACAAAATATTAGCGTTGGCTGTTAACCATTGTGCGTCAGGTCGTATCGAGGGCTGACATTTGTTTAATCAGGCCATCAACAGCCTTTACCTGCTGTAAAAAGGGTTCGAGTAAGGATAATTTAAGGGCACTGGGACCGTCGCACAAGGCTTTGTCGGGGTCGGGGTGGGTTTCGAGAAACAAGCCCGCCAAACCCGTCGCCATACCAGCCCGTGCCAATTCGGGTAACTGTGCGCGACGCCCACCCGAAGCGGCGCCACCCACATCCCGACACTGTAAAGAATGAGTGACATCAAAAATAATCGGCACGTTATCACTGGCTTGTTTCATCACTGAGAAGCCGAGCATATCAACCACCAAGTTGTCGTAACCAAAGCAGCTGCCACGCTCGCATAAAATCACGTCAGTCTTACCACATTCACGAAACTTATCGACTAAATTGCCAACCTGAGAGGGGCTCATAAATTGTGGTTTTTTAATATTGACGGCGGCATCCGTCGCGGCCATGGCCGCCACCAAGTCAGTTTGGCGAGCGAGAAAAGCCGGCAATTGGATCACGTCGCACACATCAGCCACCACACTGGCCTGTTCAATTTCATGAACATCGGTAATCAGTGGCACATTGAATGTCGCTTTAACCTCGGCCAGAATTTTCAAACCTTCATCTAAACCGGGACCGCGAAAGGAGTGAATAGAGCTGCGATTGGCCTTGTCAAAAGACGCTTTAAAGATATAGGGAATCGCCAGTCGTTCGGCCACCTCGGCGCAATGTTCAGCGACCTGTAAGGCAAAATCCCGTGATTCCAGTACATTTACCCCGGCAAAAAGCACAAAGGGCTGGTCGTTTGCGACGGTGATATCACCGACAGAGACAGTTTTTACCGCCATCGATCAAGACTCCTGGCTGTAGTCCAGCGCCGCTTTGACAAAACCAGTAAAGAGTGGATGGCCACCGCGGGGCGTGGAGGTAAACTCAGGGTGGAACTGGCAGGCGAAGAACCAGCGATGTTCAGATAATTCAACCGTCTCGACTAAAGAATCATCACCGGACCAACCACCCACTTTTAAACCGGCCCCCTGGATCCGATCAATGAAGTTATTGTTGACCTCATAACGATGGCGATGGCGCTCACAAATAATATCGGCCCCATAAATTTCTTGCGCCATTGAGCCCGCAGCCAGATGGCTATCCTGGGCACCGAGACGCATAGTACCACCGAGGTCTGAATCCTCTGTGCGCAGTTCGCGCTTGCCGCTGTTGTCAAGCCATTCAGTAATCAAACCAATCACCGGGTAGGGGGTATTGGCATCAAACTCAGTGCTATTGGCATTTTCAAGGCCGGCCATATTGCGCGCATATTCAATCACCGCGACCTGCATACCCAAACAAATACCCAGGTAGGGGATATTTTCTTCGCGAGCAAATTTAACGGCTTTAATTTTACCCTCAACGCCACGTTCGCCAAAACCACCGGGCACCAAAATGCCATGACAATTCTCGAGTAAAGACATGTCTTCACAAAGATCTTCAGAGTCAATATAGCGAATGTTTACCTTGGCGAGGTTTTGAATACCCGCGTGGGACAGAGCCTCGTTGAGAGACTTATAAGCGTCGAGTAACTCCATGTACTTGCCCACCATGGCAATGGTCACCGGGGTGATCGACTGACGCTGATTTTCCACCACCTGGTCCCATTCACTGAGATCGGCGGGCCGGCAATCCAACATGAAACGCTCGACCACAAACTGATCGAGTTTCCAATCAAAGAGGTAGCGCGGTATTTGATAAATGCTATCGGCATCCATCAACGGCACCACAGCACGCTCTTCAACGCTGGTAAAGAGGGCGATTTTGCGTCTCGAATCGGCGTCGATAGCAACTTCAGAACGACAAATCAAGACATCGGGCTGAAGACCGATGGAGCGCAGCTCTTTAACCGAATGCTGTGTCGGCTTGGTTTTCGTTTCTCCGGCAGTAGCGATATAGGGCACTAGGGTGAGATGGAGTAAAAGGGCTCGGGTGCTGCCCAACTCGACCTTTAACTGGCGAATTGCCTCGAGAAAAGGTTGGGATTCAATATCACCCACTGTGCCGCCGATTTCGACGAGGGCAATATCATTACCTTCACCCCCCTTGATAATCCGCCGCTTAATTTCATCGGTAACGTGGGGAATCACCTGTACGGTGCCGCCCAAATACTCACCGCGACGCTCGCGGCGCAGAATGGTCTCGTACACCTGGCCAGTGGTGAAATTATTGTTTTGGGTCATACGAGAATCGAGAAAGCGCTCGTAGTGGCCCAGGTCGAGGTCGGTTTCTGCACCATCCTCAGTAACAAAAACCTCACCGTGTTGAAAAGGACTCATAGTGCCCGGGTCAACATTGAGATAGGGGTCGAGTTTGAGAAGGGTGACCTTCAGCCCCCGCGACTCGAGTAAGGCCCCTAGTGAGGCTGCGGCAATACCTTTACCAAGCGACGATACCACACCGCCAGTCACAAAAATAAATCGCGTCATGCTTACCCTGTAAGGTAATGGATATGAATATTTTACATTGCTAGCCCGGCGAATTTATCGACGTAACACGACGCTGCCACGGGCTGTAGAAGGGGCGTCAGATTAACAGAAAAGTGGACTAGCCACAATCCGAGCCGACGTAATTCACTGTTTTTGTCGTGCCTAATGACGGGGGCAAAGACCAAGACAAACTACGTTTCAGATAACCTGTTCCAACGCAAACGATAGACTCCCTCACCAGAGGCAACAGCAAAGCCCTGACAAACCCACAGATCGCCCACAGCGATCAACTGCTCGCCTTTTCTATCGTCAGCATGACACGTATAAATCAAAGGCACTCTATTACGCAGCCATGGTTCAAGCGGATACTCCTGCAATAGCTTCTTCAAACTACGACTACCCACCCTGCCGGCAGGCTGACAGCGTTCGCCACCGCTGCGGAATTTGACCAATAACCGTTCAATCGGCGATAACTTTAGCCCCGGTCCATTCGTCAATATGGCGCTTAAAACGCTTCCGTCGGCTAATGTTAAGGGCGATTTAGGCTGCCACTCGCAGGCCTCTGGCGCTTTCTCACTCCAACCGCTGGGCAGCAAAAACAATCGCTCCTTAAAGCGACGCCACTCACCACCGGACCAGACTACCAAGGGCTTCCTATCTTGTCCTGCAGACAATACGCTTTGCAGAACGGCCATAACGCTGTGATAACCCGGTGGCGACTGACAATACAAATTCGCCCAGTGGCGTAGCACATTGGCCTGGCGCAAAGCCGACAGAACGAGGAGGCCAGAGAGGTCAATACTCCGACCCAAACGCTCTTGCTTGTCATCAAGGCCGTTAAGATCAATTTCCGCCAGGTCTTTGCTCAACTCATCGGCCTGCTGGCAGAGGCGGGCACTAGCGGAAATACGGCTTGCATAGCCTGGCCAGCGCTCGCTCAGCGCTGGCATCACCTGGTGGCGCAAGTAATTGCGGTCGTGTATCGGGTCGGTGTTGGAAGGATCGTCAATCCAGTTGAGCTGGTGTTCTCGGGCATAGCTTGCCAAGTCACTACGCGCTAATGACAACAAGGGCCTTAACAAACGACCCCGCCCCACCTCCCGCGTGAGGGGAATACCTGCCAAACCACGAGGCCCGGAATTGCGCAACAAGCGATAAAGTACAGTCTCAGCCTGATCATTTTGATGGTGGGCGAGCAAGAGGATATCGCCGTCGCCAAGGGTCTTCTCGAAGACTTGGTAACGGGCCTCGCGGGCCGTATTTTCGGTACTGGATACTTGCTGGCAAACATCCACAACACGGGTTTGTAAATTCACATTCAAGGCTTGACAGATTTGCCCGCAATGCTCGACCCAATCGCAAGCTTGCTCGCTCAATTGATGATTAACATGAAGCGCAGTGACCCGCTTGGCTCCCAGAAGAGTCACTGCCCCGTGTAAAAGCACATGGGAATCAAGTCCACCACTATAGCCCACATAAATGCGTTGAGCTTGCTCCAAAGTGGGCAAAAGCACCTGTAGCTGCTGTGCAACCGGCGACATCACCCGCTCAAATCTACTTTGTTCCATGCAATAACGGCGGCAACTAGCAAGCCCTAGCCTCCCAATCTGGAGACAATAAGAGTATTACCAGAAAAGTCCTTAATAAGTACCTTATCACCCTCAGCAACCTCTTCTACACAAATAAAATCCCATTCATCCTCACCCAGCACCGGCATGGTAAAACGCACCACCCCACGACCATCACCGTGAGGCGCTTTCACTACTTGACCCACTTCTCCCAGGGCGGCGTCACGAGAAATACCCGCTTTCGTTTTATCGACCATGCTTGGCTTGAAAACTTTAAACCAGAGTAAAACAAAGGAACCCGAGGCAAATATCCAAAGGCACACCTCCCATGAAA
>JARGOV010000006.1:21507-53202 GCA_029212965.1 Porticoccaceae bacterium | reverse complement strand
CCTACGACTGGTCTGCCTATTTTGCGCTGCGTAGCGAATTAGCCGACTACTTCGAGGGAGTTGCCGAAGATTTCGACCTGAAAAAGTCGATTGAATTTGAAACTAACGTCATTAGTACCGAGTACCAGGCCAATACACAAACCTGGAAAGTCAAAGTTGCCTACGCCGATGGCAGTGAAGAAACTCTGGAAGCTAACGTCGTTATTAGCTGTGCCGGCATTTTCAATCCGCCCGCGTTCCCCAACATTAAGGGTCTCGACAGTTTCACCGGTGAAAGCTGGCACACTGCAGAGTGGCCTGAAGGTAAGTCACTGGATAACAAAAAAGTCGTCATGATCGGCAATGGTGCGACCGCTATGCAGCTGGGGCCAGAGATTCAAAACCAAGTTGAATCATTAACTATTTTCCAACGCGGGCCGCACTGGGTATCGCCTTTTGAGCAATTCCGAGTAAAAGTGCCCGAGGAAATTCGCTACCTGTTCAAAGAAGTCCCCCTCTATCGTATGTGGTATCGCATGCGTCTAGGCTGGATCTATAACGACCGCGTTTACGATTCATTACACAAAGACCCAAACTGGGAACACCCCGAGCGTTCATTAAATGCCACAAACGATGGGCACCGCGCCTATTTCACCAGCTACATGAAAAAAGAACTGGGCGATCGCGCCGACGATTTGATGGACAAAGTACTACCCTCCTTCCCTCCCTTCGGCAAACGTATGTTGATGGATAACGGCTGGTTCCGCATGCTGCGCAATCCCAAAGTTGAACTGGTAGATAACGGTATTGATCGCATCGAAGGTAACAAGGTCATCACCAAGGACGGCAACGAATACGAAGCCGACATCATACTCATTTCAACCGGTTTTGATGTGCTGAAATTTTTGTCAACTTACGACATCATTGGTCGTGACGGCAAAGACCTACGCGACGTATGGGGCGATGACAACGCCTCTGCCCATCTCGGCACCAATGTCCCCGGTTTCCCCAACTTCTTCACACTCTACGGCCCCAACTTGCAACCCGGTCACGGCGGCAGCTTTGTCTTCGTCTGTGAAATGCAAGTGCGGTATGTGATGCAAATGATCGAGAAAATGGCCAATGACAATTTGGGGGCTGTCGAATGCAAGCAAGAAGTGCATGACAGCTACATCGACAAGGTCAATACTCTTCACGACAACATGGTATGGACCCACCCCGGTGTTAGCAGCTACTACCGCAACTCCAAGGGCCGCGTGGTCGTGAACTCACCGTATCGCAATGTCGACTTTTTCAAATTGACGCGCCATATCAATATGGATGATTTCATTACCGAAGCCAAAAAAGCATAGATAGTTCGCTTCAATTAAACTAGGCAGCCCCATCATTCATGGTGGGGCTGCCTAGCTTCTAAAGAGCAAAATTCTGAGAACTATCATCCGTCTTAATCTGCACCTCCCTAAATTACTTACGTCCCTATTCAAATCCTGCAAACCCTCTGTTAATAGGTTCCCGAGTAAACACCACCATCTAATAAAATATTCTGTCCACTCATATATCCACTCATAGCACTGCATAAAAAAGCACAGGTCGCACCAAACTCTTCAGGGTCACCCAATCGCCCCGCCGGGCTGGTAGCATAAAATTGCTGCTCATAAGCCTCTCCACTCACACCCTCCTGCGCCGCCCGATAGGCTAAATAACCCCGCCCTCTGTCAGTGGCAAAAAGCCCTGGCAATAAATTATTAATAGTGACGTTGTCTCGCACCTTTTCACGAGCAACACCGGCCACCCAGCCTGTCAAACCCGCGCGTGCACCATTGGACAAACCCAGGCCCGGCATCGGCGATTTAACAGCCGTACTGGTGATATTGACAATGCGACCGAAACCCCGCTCAGCCATGCCATCAAGAGTACGGCGAATCATATCGATAGCCGAGAACATATTGCTGTTGACCGCATCAAACCAGTCCTTCTGCCGCCAATCGCGAAAATCACCGGGCGGAGGACCACCTGCATTATTAATCAAAATATCCGGTTTTGGACAGGCCTGAAGCACCGCATCACGGCCCGCGTCTGTTGTGATATCGCCCACCACCGACGTTATTTCAGCTGAACTCAATTGGCTCAAATTATCAACCGCCGCCTGCAAGGGTTCCGAGTTACGGGCAATCAATGTTAAGCTAACACCTTCCCCAGCCAGCGCACGGGCACAGGCCAAACCCAGACCCTGACTGGCCCCACAAACAATCCCCTGCTTTCCGCTAATACCTAGATCCATATTCGTGCCCTCGCAAAGAGACACCACTAAAGTCAACACGACTTACGGTGTTGTTTTGTTAAAGTATGAAAAATAGACGAACACTTAGAACCGGCCTACGACGCTACTATACCCCGGATATCTATTTACACTAACGAAGACAAAATAACGAGCAAGCGATAATATGCCAGCCAAATGCGGACAAAGTAAGGATCGAAAGAAGACGTTTATTTAATGAATGAGCGAGAGATGTAGCCGATAAAGTCAATATTGGTGAGGAAAGCCAGCAGCTTTTCATAAAAACACCCCCTTACTGGAGAGGTAAGGGGGTGTTAAAGTAGTACTAGCAAAGAGCATCCAGCTTTGGAATAATCAAGGCCTTATCTCCTTATAAGCCCTTGACCTTAATTCCCTGTAGCAAATGGTCATCCTGACCTCTTCCCTGTAGGGGCTTCTTGCCCCTTCCGTAATTGCTCATCCTGAGCGGGTCAATCTAACTCTTTCCCTATATGCAACATCCTTGTCCAACACATCCTTGTGGAAAGCATAATGCACTTTCAGGGAGAAACTGGCTATTCTGTAATATCTGCAATACATGTAGGATATATCCTACCCTTGCTTATCAGTCACACCCGGTGGTGAAGGAGCGACTATATTGACCTCTGCCTCATCACTCAGTTAGGGTTACCCTCGTTTTATTCATGGCGATTATTCGTATGGCAACAAGAAAACGCACTCTTAACTTTGAACAAAGTCTCAAGCAACTCGAAACTCTAGTTGAATCCTTGGAGACTGGTAATCTCAACCTTGACGAATCACTAAAATCTTTTGAAAAAGGCATCAAAATCACTCGCGACTGTCAGTCCGCCCTCACTGAAGCAGAACAGCGAGTACGTATTTTAACTAGTGATGGCGAGATTAAAACTGCCGACTTTATCAGTAAGGATGGCGAGTGAGGCAAGGCTTCGACAGTTTTCTCGAGGCAAGTCGAAAGCGCGTAGAGCAGCAACTTCAGCATTGCCTGCCCCAAAGCGGCAATAAACTTCCTTTAAATGCTGCTTTACGCTACTCCACTCTCGACCAGGGCAAGCGCATTCGCCCCTGTCTTGTGTACGCCGCTGCCCACGCCCTTGGCCCTATCAACCGAGATATCGATTTCGTTGCCGCAGCTGTGGAACTGATTCACTGTTATTCATTGATCCACGACGACCTACCCGCAATGGATGATGACGACCTACGTCGAGGCCGCCCCACCTGTCATATCGCCTACGATGAAGCCACTGCTATTCTCGCCGGTGATGGCTTGCAGGCTTTGGCCTTCGAGCAACTCACACAACTCACAATTGTCAGTCCGACGACAGCCCTAAGCCTAATCCGTGAACTTGCCCAAGCGGCAGGGGCAACGGGCATGGTCAAAGGGCAAGCAATGGATTTATTCGCCACAGACACCGCGGTCGACCTGGCCTATTTGGAAGCAATGCACCTCCATAAAACTGGCGATTTAATTGTCGCCAGTATTTCCATGGGCGCACAGAGTAATGCTTGTATCGACCCACAAACACTGGAAAAACTGCGCGCCTACGGCCGTGCAATTGGCCTCGCGTTTCAGGTTAAAGATGATATTCTCGACAACGAAGGTAATACCGCTGTACTCGGCAAACAGGCCGGGGCTGACCAACGGCACAACAAATCTACTTACACATCCTTGCTCGGCAATGAAGGCGCAAAAGAAATGCTTAACCTACTGCATAAACAAGCTATCACCGCCCTTGAACAGTTTGATGGGCGTGCCGACCACTTGCGCAGCATTGCTGACTTTATCGTCAACCGGAATTATTGAGCCACCCTTTTAACAACAATTTCGTGTAAGATTGCCGCCTCAAAATCACCCCCTCAGTCGCCCGACATGACCGTCATCTATTCTGACATTCCGCTGACTCGACCCACAACACCCCTGCTGGATCGACTTGACTCACCCGCTCAGTTGCGCAGCCTCCCTGAAAGTGAACTGGGACAGGTCGCCGATGAATTACGCGCCTACTTGCTATATTCGGTGGGCCAATCAGGCGGGCACTTTGGTGCGGGCCTAGGTGTCGTCGAACTTACCGTCGCCCTACACTATGTTTTTAACACCCCCAGCGACAGACTCGTGTGGGATGTTGGCCACCAGACCTATCCCCACAAGATTCTCACTGGCCGGCGTGAAGAGCTATTGACCATTCGCCATCAAGGTGGACTAGCTGGTTTTCCTAACCGCAGCGAGAGCGAATACGATCCCTTTGGCGTCGGCCACTCAAGCACCTCATTAAGTGCCGCCCTAGGCATGGCCATCGGCTCAGCCATCAACCAACCTGCGGATAGCCAACCAGAGCGGCGTTGTGTGGCCGTGATTGGCGATGGAGCCATGACCGCGGGCATGGCTTTCGAAGCCATTAACCACATTGCCCATGTCGATCTCGACATGCTGGTCGTGCTCAACGACAACAATATGTCGATCTCGAAAAATGTCGGAGGCCTGGCAACCTACTTTTCAAAACTGTGGTCAAGCAAGCTCTACAATCTGTTTCGCGAGAGTACCAAAACCCTCTTAAAAGCCTTTCCTTCTACCTCAGGCATCATTCGTAAAACTGAAGAGCTGATGAAAGCGCTGGTTGCACCCGGCATCGTCTTTGAAGAGCTCGGTTTTACCTACATTGGCCCCATTGACGGCCACAACATTCCTTTACTTGTGCATACGCTGGAAAACCTTAAGCAGATTACCGGGCCTGTGTTATTGCATGTTGCGACCCAAAAAGGCAAAGGCTTTTCACCCGCCGAAAAAGACCCTATTGGTTATCACGCGTTGAACAAAATTCCCACCCCAGCGGGTAAAACGTCTACCCCAGCAGCGAGTAACGCACCAAAGCTCCTCAAATATCAGCAGGTTTTTGGTAACTGGCTCTGTGATATGGCCGTTAATCATCCCGAGCTGATCGCCATTACCCCAGCAATGAGCGAAGGTTCAGGCATGGTGGAATTCGCCGAGCGCTTTCCCCAACAGTTTCACGATGTCGCGATTGCCGAGCAACACGCAGTGACTCTTGCCGCCGGTATTGCCTGCGAGGGCAAAAAACCGGTTGTCGCTATTTATTCCACCTTTTTACAGCGCGCCTATGACCAGTTAATCCATGACGTTGCCCTGCAAAACTTAGACGTTCTATTTGCCATTGACCGTGCCGGTCTGGTCGGCGAAGACGGCGCTACCCATGCCGGCAGTTTTGATATCAGCTTTATGCGCTGCATCCCCAACATGGTGATTATGGCCCCCGCCGATGAAAACGAGACTCGGCAAATGCTCTACACCGGCTATATTCACTCCGGCCCAGCAGCCGTACGCTACCCACGAGGCACCGGCCCAGGCGTCAAAATAGAACAGACGATGACTGCACTTCCCATTGGTAAAGGCAGGTTGAGTCGCCAGGGCCAGCAAGTCGCCATACTCAGTTTTGGTGCCTTGCTACCAACGGCACTCAGTGTTGGTGAAGAACTCGATGCCAGTGTCGCTGACATGCGTTTTATCAAACCCCTCGATACCGAACTGCTCGATCAGCTAGTCTCCGATCACGCGCTTATCGTCACTCTCGAAGAGAACGCCATTGCCGGCGGCGCAGGTGCCGCTGTCAGTGAGTACTTTGCTCAACGGGGAGTTGTCGTTGCCGTATTACATCTTGGCTTGCCCGATATATTTATTGATCATGCAACACACGACGCACAAATCGCTGCTGCAGGTCTTGATGCCGCGACAATTAGCAAACGAATTAAAGCCCGCTTGTTAACAACTTAGCGGTACAGAAGAAGTTTAAGACCTCTCGATAACTTGCTTGAAGGGCGGCAAAGAGGCTAACAACTGACGACCATAGTTTTTACTGACTAAGCGCCGGTCAAGAATGGTGACCCTGCCCCGGTCTTCTTCATGGCGCAATAATCGCCCACAAGCCTGTACTAAACGCAGCGCCGCGTCGGGCAGTGTGATTTCGCGAAAGGCATTGCCGCCCTTGCTTTCGACCCACTCCGCCAGGGCTGCTTGCAGGGGATCGTCTGGCACAGCAAAGGGCAGCTTGGCGATAATCACGTGCTGACAATAAGCTCCGGGTAAATCCATACCCTCGGCGAAACTAGCGAGGCCAAAAATCACACTGCGCTCACCCTGATCAATCATTGCCCGATGGCGACTAACAATTTCACCCGTGCTCAACTCACCTTGCACCAGTAATTGGTAGGGCAGCTCATCGGCCAGGGCGTCAACCAACTCTTCCATTTGGCGGCGCGAGGCAAAAAGTACCAGGACACCACCTGCAAAGGGGGGCTGATTTTGCTCTCCCCCTGTGTCCCCCACAAGCGTTATTGATTCTGGATAGAGTAGATCGGGTAAATGCTCGATCAGCGCCTGAGTATGGGCGCGGGCATCACCAGCTTCTGCACCGATATCCGGGATCACTAACAATCCCGCATTGGCGTAGTCGAAGGCACCGGCGACCACTTCACACTGGGTTGATGGGGCCATGCCACTGTCACTTTTAAAGCGTTCGAAATCACCGAGAACCCGTAAGGTAGCCGACGTGGTGATCGCCGCATAAGCACGTTGCCAGAGTAATTCATTGAGGCGGCCCCCGGCAGAAATAGGGCTGACAGAAACTCGAATGTCACCATTTTCTTCGTGTGTCAACCAACGCGCCATCGGTGGCTGACCTGCGGGATCGGGGCGAGCCATGGCTGACCATAGCTCGGTCGCCGCGTTGGCCCGGCCCAACCATTGTCCAGCAACTTGGAAGTATTGCTCTATATCCACCCTTGGCACCGGCTGGTGCTCATTTTCCAGGGCCTCCTCTAGTACACCGTGGAGGTTTTCCATACGGCCATTCAAGCGCACAAATACGGCGGTCAAATCTTCACTCAGTGAGCGACAGGCCTCATCGACAAGCCCCCCAGGGTAACGATAGCGCACCTGACTACTACCAAAATTCTGCCGACCCTCATTCACGACACTGTTCTCAAGCCTATCTCGAAACAAGGGTGTGGCCTGCTGTAACAGCTGGCGTGCGAGCAAGGCTATATCACCGAGTTCATTACCTCGATGAATAATATCGGGCATTTCTGCAAACGGTGTCGCCATCGCCTTTAGGGTTTTTTGCATTTGCTCGAGCCATTGCGATGTCGTATTTAAGCGGCACTGACTGGCAAAGTGATTAAGCGCGGTATCACCCAGGCGATGGGCCTCGTCAAAAACATAAATCGTATCTTCTGGTGCTGAGAGTATCGCCCCACCCCCCAGGGCCAGGTCGGCCATCACCAAATCGTGATTGGCGACGATACAGTCTGCATTTTCAAGGGATTCTCTGGCCTTGAAAAAACAGCACTCTGTAATAAGTCGACAGCGTCGGCCAGCACACTGGTTGCGGTCGACCGTTAAGGCTTGCCAAGTTTGTGCCGACACAGCTTCGGGCCAAGCATCTCTGTCCCCGTCCCAACTACCCACCTGCAGGGCTTCAGCCATGGCCAGCAACGTTTCAGCACTTTGCGGATCGGGCTGAAAGGCGAGTTCGTCTTCAAACAAAAACAGTCCGGCATCTTGTGCCTTGGCCGTTTCGCTACTCTGCTGCAGGCGCAGGGGACAAAGGTAACGACCCCGACCCTTGGCCAGGGCCAGCTTATAGTCCCAGCCCGTCGCCGCCATCACGTCGGGGATATCCCGATCCAACAACTGTCCCTGCAGGGCTACGGTGCCGGTAGCGACGACGACTTTTTTACCCGCCGACTTCGCCAGAGATAACACAGAAAGCAAGTAGGCCACGGTTTTACCGGTGCCAGTGCCGGCTTCAATAGCGATAACATTATTATCGGACAGCCGTTGCCCTTCCTCATCGCGCTCAATGGCGCCTAGAAAAGAGGCGATATGACCAATCATCTGTCGCTGGCCGAGCCGTGGGCGCAGTGAGCGGGCTGCAAGGAAATCCCGGTATGCGCTCTGGATAGTCGCTTTGTCTTGATCAGATAATGGAATAGCGTTTTATCTCGCTGGCGTTATTTACTGAAGGATGGAAGAGATCGACAAGGGCAACTATTAGCTGTTGAGATGTAAATATTGCACTACCGGGTTGGCATATGCCGCGAGTAATGTTTCCCTGTGTTTCTCGGGAATAGTCGACAGCCTTGCGTCAAAAGCCTGAGCAACCGCCTGCCAGTCGGCCTCGAGAGTTTCTCTGACTTGCACTACTTTCTCAGATAAACCGTGCAAACGCTCATAGGCGATCCAGTGGGTCGCTTGCAGTTGGTAGTTGCCTATGATCTGGCGGTCAATTTCAGCAGCCATGCTCGCCGCGTCATCAAAGGGCTCGTTCAACAAATCACCGAAGGTGATATAAATATGACCTTTATTACCCACAATGCCCTGATAGATACTGGCAATATCTTCATGCTCCCCTTTCTCATAGCCACCTTCAGCCTGATGGGCGTACAATTCTTTCGCTTTTGCGCCATCACAGGGGTCCCATTCATAAGAGAGTGATACAGGCACCACGTTGAGGCTTTTTAGAGCTTCTCCAAAACTTTCATTTTTACTTTTGCACAGCGCGAGCATTTTCAACAGCGCCGTTTCGGTACCATCAAGACCATCTTTGGCGCGACCTTCACGCTGGGCAATCCAAATCGACTGGTTCTCCTCCTGTAGAGAAAAACGAATATAGGCTGATAGATGCTTCAGTGCTGCTAACTTCTCACGCCGACCAGCAACCGAACGGCGCACAATAAAGCTTTTATTCAAGCGCATTAAATCGCAAACAAAAGGTTTAGTAAGTAAATTATCGCCAATAGCAATACGCAACGAATCCATGCCCCGCTGGTGTAAAGCGAAAATGGTCAAGGCCGGATCCATGGCAATATCACGGTGGTTACTAATAAATAAATAAGACTGCTCGGGGTCGAGTTTGTCGAGTCCTGAGACCGTCAATTGGCTACCATCTTTATCCAGCAATTTTTGCAGCTGATCACCAATAATGGTCTGAAAGGCCGCAAGGTTGTTCACATTGGTAAACGAGCGCTTCATGGAATGGAGAATGAAGGGACGTAACAGCCAGGGCACCCAATGAAACAGGCGGGGAAACTTCATACTTGCCAAGGTATCGACAAACTCCCTTTCTCTTAGCAGGCGAGAAAAAATGGCGGGGAATTCGTCGTCATTATAGGGGCGAATATCATCAAAGTGTGCGGCTGTTACAGGTGGCTCTTCAGGGGCTTGAGTCTGGTTCTGGGCTGGCATGGATAATCCTGCTTGCGTCATTTTTTCAAATCTCGCGAGTTGTACCAGTGCACCTCTTTGGAGTGTTGATCGACAAGATGAGCGACGTCGAGAACCAGAGCAAACAAAGCCATACGCACCAACAGACCGTTATCCGCCTGGCGAAAGATTGCCAGTTTAGGGTTAGCATCGAGGTCGGTATCCAATTCATTGGCCTCGACACGTGAATCTCGCGGCAGAGGGTGCATAATCACAGTATTGGGTTCGCAGTGCTCGGTATAGATAGCCTGATTGAGCCGAAAACGACCGCGGTACAAATCGGCTTGAGTACGATCGCTAAAACGCTCCTCCTGAATACGCGTTGAATAAACAATATCTACACTAGAAATACTCGCCTCCAACTGGTCTGTCACACTGACCTGGTGTCCCGCCTGACGCAAATGGTCCACATACTGCTCAGGCATCGCCAGCTCGGCAGGAGACACCAGCGTCACCTGAATATTTTTGTACAGCGATAACAATTTGCACAACGAGTGTACGGTACGGCCATATTTAAGATCGCCCACCATAGCAATCCGCAGGCCATCAATACTGCGACCTTGTCCCTGTAGCTCTTTGGCGATGGTATATAGGTCGAGCAGCGCCTGGCTGGGGTGCTCATTACTACCGTCACCGCCGTTCATGACCGGTACTCGGCTTGCGGCCGCAAACTGAGCGACCGAACCCGGCTCGGGGTGGCGCATACAAATCACATCGCTAAAACCGGAAAGTACACGGGCAGTATCCTGCAGAGACTCCCCTTTAATCAACGAGGAGCTGTCCATACCAACCGATTCACGCACATCCCCCCCCAGTAAATTGAAAGCCGAACCAAAACTGATACGCGTGCGCGTGCTTGCCTCAAAAAACATATTGCCAAGAATGGCCCCCTCCAACACGCGAGTGATTCTTCGACGTTGAGCATAGGGCTCCATATTATCTGCAGTGGCGAACAGTACCTCAATATCAGCTCGCTCAAATTGCTCAATGGAAAGGATGTGTGCACCAGTAAAATTCACGCTATGGCTTGTCCTATATAAAGGTTCACTGTCTAACAATGGGTTCGATAATAGCTCATTTAATGAGCCGTTATGGCTTCGCCAATTCGACGATAACGTGTTTCCCCCAGGCCCGTAGTGCTTTGAGTACAGCAATTTTTTGCGGTTCTAAATGAAATGTTTTTTCTAGGCTGTCGAGTTCAGCAAAATAGGCCCCCGTACTCAAGTAGCCATTTTCGCCATCGATCAGACGGCTTTGTTTTAGCTGCTGCCAGACTTTGCGTTCAGCGCTCGTCAGTGTTTCATTGGCATAGCGGGCACGATAATGAAATAGCAGGCTATTATAGCGCTCATCCCGAAACAGCGGGGACTGATTATCCAGTTGCTCAGGTGGCGTACTACGAATACTGGCCAATAACGCTTTGTCCTCATCCGCTAAAAAACCCTGGTACAAGGCCTGCTCAGGATCGTCTATCTCTGGATAGTCAGGTGCCGCAAACACAGCAGCAATTTTGTCACCGAGGTCGACGGCACAGAGGGTCTGCCAATGTCGATGGCAACGTTCAAGATCGATACCCAAGCGCTGTGCCGCAGGTTGGTCGAGCAGTTTTGGCGTGGCGATGACCGGGCACCGATTGAGATGAACACCTTTCAACGCTATGCGCTCGGCACCCTCGGGCAAATCAACAGTGGCAGTAAACAATCGCTCGCAAATCTGTTCGGCACTGAGTGTTAACAATGGTTCGGGGTCGGCCATAAGGTTCACAGCAATCACCGCATTTCTATTGCTCGGGTGTTGGGCCAGGGGCATCATTATTGCCCCATAACCATTTTCACGGGGCAAACGTGACGATACGTGGAAGAAAGGTTTACGCGATGCCATATCGACCAGACTCGCTGCCTTGTGCTTAAGGCGATGGCTATACACATAATCGTAAAGGCGCGGTTGCTTTTCTTTGACTAATCGCGCCATGGCGATGGTCGCTGTAACATCAGACAATGCGTCATGAGCAGCGGCATGCTCAATATTGTTGGCAGCGGTCAATTCTTCAAGACGAAAGCTGGGGGCACCATCGGGCTTATTGGGCCAAACAATACCCTCCGGGCGTAAGGCGCGGGTCAGACGCAGCATATCGATAATATCCCAGCGGGAATTACCCTGCTTCCACTCCCGCTCATAGGGGTCGTAAAAGTTGCGATAAAGCGTGAAGCGCGTGACCTCATCATCGAACCGCAAGCTATTGTAGCCAACACCACAAGTACCTGGGTGAGCCAGTTGGCGCTGAATAGCGGCAATAAACTGCGGCTCTGGGACGCCTTCGTCCCGCGCCTTTTGCGGTGTAATACCCGTAATCAAGCAGGCCTGTGGCTGGGGCAAACAGTCATCGGAGAGCTGGCAATATTGCACCAAAGGCTCGCCAATGATATTCAAATCTTCATCAGTACGCAGACCGGCAAATTGTATCGGTCGATCCCGTGCAGGGTCGACACCGGTCGTTTCGTAGTCATGCCAGTACAATGTTCGTTTCATGCTTTAAGGAACAAAATCTCGACTCTTCTCTAATGTAGAATGATTATGGGGCCAAACCACTTCAACCTCTGCTAAGGGACAGAACAATAGCGTCGATAAGAGTGACACCTGAACGTCAGCGAGAGACAAAAAAATAGCGCCCTGAGGCGCTATTTATTCAAACTCGAACAACATTAGTCCCCGAACACTTCTGTGTAGGAGAGCTCACCAATAACACGACGGTTACGCGCTCGTCCCTCTTTGGTGTTATTGTCGGCAATAGGTCGCGCCTCGCCGTAACCCACAGTGGAAATGCGCTCTGGATTAATGCCGTAGATCTCGGCCAACTTAGCTTCAACCGCAGCTACCCGACGCTCAGAAAGACCCTGATTATATTCGTCACCACCAATCGAATCAGTATGCCCCTCTAATACAAGATCAATATCTTCATGAGCTTTCATGGCATTGGCAATAGCTTCCAGCTCATCACCATAAATAGCACGAACGACAGCCTTATCAAATTCAAATTCAACATTCAGGCGTACGGTGATCGTACGAACTTCTGGCTCAGCCTCAGGGGCGGGAGGTGGCGGCGGTGTAATCACAACAGGTGCAGGCGCCGGTTCAATCGCAGCAACAGGCTTGGGTGGATTAAAGTAATAATTCAAGGCCATATTGACCGCAAGATCATCAACGCCACCTTGAGAGTCACTGACCTTATGCAGGGCACGCACATCAGAGCGGAACTCCCATTGCCTATCGAGCATTTTTGACAAGCCTAAACCCAGAGATAGTTGCTCTGTATATTCCTGATTCACTTGGCTAAAGTTATAATCGCTGTCATTCAACTCGTAGTGAGCAACACCTGCGACAACATAAGGTTGCCAACCTTTGGTGTTTTCATTGAAAAAATAAAGTGAATCAAGGCGAAGGGTATCAATCGCATTGCCTCCAATTTCGGTACCGTAACCCGCTTCCAGAGCCCAGCTATTGGCAAAGCGATAACCGAGGTTAACACCGCCTACATAGGCTTCTTCACCACCACCGGCGAAACGCTCACTATCGAGATAGTAACCGGTAACCGAGCCACCCAAATACAGACCCTCATTAGCATTTACATTCCCTGCCATACTTGAGGCCAGCACAACTGCTCCGGCGATTCCTACCGTACTCAACTTACTCATAATCCATTTCCTTCATTAGTTCATTAGCTTAATGAACGTCAATTCTGCAATATTGCAAATAAAAGCAAGCGGCCCAAAATTGAGGGCCTGCTACAATAATGTCATATTATTCCAGCAATTAGCATTATACGACACACATATCGTATTTGCCTCAAACAACATCAACCGCGTGTTTCTCAATAATAGCCTGCCACTGTGCAGGACCGCTGCGATGCACCGAATCACCCTCGCTATCGACCGCAACGGTAACCGGCATATCAACCACTTCAAACTCGTAAATAGCCTCCATCCCCAATTCGGGAAACGCAACGACTTTAGCTGCTGTAATAGCTTTGGAGACTAAATAAGCAGCCCCACCAACCGCCATTAAATACACCGCTTTACTATCACGAATTGCATCAATAGCAGCGTCACCCCGCTCGGCCTTACCGACCATACCGATTAAGCCCGTTTGTTCAAGCATTGTGCGAGTAAACTTGTCCATTCTCGTTGCCGTGGTTGGGCCTGCAGGACCAACCACTTCGTCGTCAACGGGGTCAACTGGGCCAACGTAGTAAATAAAACGGTTAGTAAAGTCGACGGGGAGTGATTCACCATTCGCCAGCATATCGGTAATTTTTTTGTGGGCGGCATCGCGGCCGGTCAACAATTTACCCGACAGCAAGACGGTCTCACCACTACGCCACTCCTGTATCGATTCTGCGGTCAACTCATCGAGGTTCACCCTGCGCACACTGTCACCAACTTCCCAGGCTATGTCGGGCCAGTCATCAAGATTGGGGGGCGTCAACTCTGCAGGCCCAGTACCATCAAGGGTGAAATGGGTATGCCGTGTCGCCGCGCAGTTGGGGATCATCGCGATGGCTTTATTGGCCGCGTGGGTCGGATAATCTTTGACTTTGACATCGAGCACCGTGGTCAAACCACCGAGACCCTGGGCGCCAATACCTAAGGCGTTCACTTTCTTCATCAATTCCAAGCGCAGTTCTTCGCTGCGACTCTCAGCGCCGCGCGCTTCAAGTTCATGAATATCAATCGGGTCGAGTAACACTTCTTTTGCCAGTAGCATGGCCTTTTCGGCAGTGCCGCCAATACCAATGCCCAGCATGCCCGGCGGACACCAACCGGCGCCCATCTTCGGCACTTGCTCGAGCACCCACTCGACGACGGAGTCTGAAGGGTTGAGCATCGCAAACTTTGCTTTGGCCTCTGAACCACCGCCTTTAGCCGCGACATAAACTTCGACGTTGTCACCGGCAACAATTTCGTAGTGAATAACCGCAGGGGTATTGTCACTCGTGTTTTTGCGGGCACCGTCAGGGTCATCGAGAATAGACGCCCGCAAAATATTATCGGGATGCATATAGGCCTGCCGTACGCCCTCATTAACCATATCAGTGACATTCATTTCACCCTGCCACTGCACATTCATGCCGACTTTCAAAAAGACGGTAACAATGCCTGTGTCCTGACAAATTGGCCGATGACCCATAGCACACATACGAGAGTTAACCAGTATTTGCGCCATGGCATCTTTTGCCGCCTGTGACTCTTCCCTCTGGTAAGCCTCATCAACCGCCTTGATAAAGTCGACGGGGTGATAGTAGGAAATAAATTGCAGCGCATCGGCTACACCTTGAATTAAATCTTGCTGACGAATAACAGTCATAATGTCTCTCTTATGTATTCAATAGAACAAACACCGGCGCCAACACACTAAGGCGCTGTCGTACCAGGATGTAAGCGGCTAAATTTTTCATTGGTTTGCCGTCTAAAAGCATCTATCGATTTCACCGCCTGTTCAAACTCCGCAAGACGCTGATTCTGACTTTGACGATTTTTCTCAATCAGCTTTTGCAGGCTAGTGGTTTCACTATCGACAGCCTTAAGCTTACTCTCAAGGCCGCTTAACTGGCGGTGGAAATCATCCGTCTGGGCACTGGCGACCAGTGATGCACTACCAGCCTTCTTCACATCAATCTGCACAGACTGCAATGTCTTTTGTAGATTATTCAAATCAGCCTTCAAAGTGGCCAAAGTTTGCCGCGTTTTTTCAAACCCTTTTTTAGCCTCCCCATCAGCAAGCTGCAGCGCTTTAATGGCCTTCTTATTACGATCATTGGCAACGCCCCAAAGCTTTTTAATTTCGCTCCAATGGGTGGATAGGGTTTCTTCCTGCTCGTTAAGTTTCATCGCCAAAACTGCCCCCGACTGGGCAATCGACTCATCACTGGATTCCAAGCGCCCGCCAAGATCATCGAAGCGCTGCAGTAGGTATTGCTGGGACTGACTCTGGCGCCAGGAAAAGACAGACAGCGCAGCCAGGCAAACGCTCAATAGCACAACAATAAAACAAAGCACGATAAAACCACGCTTTTTAGGTACCACCTCGGCTTGCGAGCTGAGGGGCCGTGATATTTTTTTCTGTGCGATCAAGTCCGTCTTTAGAGGGGTTGGTTCATCGCGCCGGGCAATAAAGGGTTCCCGGCGACTCGGCTTATCTTTTGTCATTCTTAATCACTTTATTTGCAAGTGGTAAAACAGTAAGAATTATACACTTTTGTCGAACTGGCCCCATAAAAAAACCGGCCAATAAGGGCCGGTTTTTTTATGTCTTTATCGCTTAAACATACTGAAATATTAAAGCCATAATGACAGTCAGGCCCAAACTAGAGTGAATCACGCCTTTAACCGTTGTCATGGGACCTTGCTTGCCAACAATGGCATTCACTTCAAGTGCTGCGATTAAAGCCAACACGATATACAGGGCTGTTCCACCACCATTGACACTGAGCAAGCTGTCAGCACCATAGCCAATATGTGGAGAAGCCAGCATGCAGTAAGCCATGGGAGCAGAAAACAAAGTATTTGTACGCGAGGCCAGTAACGCTTTACCGGCTGCCGTAGGGCCATCACCTTCAACCATACCCAGAGCAATCTTTTGGTTTGGCCAAATAATCAACCAAACATTGAGGAACATCAACGTGCCGAACAGTGCGCCAACGACGATGTATTCATTCATTACACCCTGTTTTTGCACACCCATCAACAAAACCACGCCAGTAATAAAGGTAAACATGGCGCCCCAACGGAACCACCACAGTGCACTCGGTGCCAGCTTGGCTTTTGCGTCAGACAAAGCTTCGGGTGTCGCCTGTTTAAAATAGCCGCCCTGTACAAAGTTAAAATAGTACAGTAAGCCTATCCAGGTGATGCCGAAAAGCAAGTGCCCCCAGCGAAAAAGGAAGTTGATAAACTCCATCGTTGAAATATTTTCCATAGTCGTGCCCTCAGCTTTGTCAGTTTTTAGTTGGTTTTATAATCATAGCAGTCAATATCTAACACTTTTACTAACACCTTAGATAAGCAGCTATAAATTTATCAGGGGCTATTCTAGTCATAAAGGGGTATGAATAAAACCATTGATCGCAATTAAGCAAACATAAAAAACCCCGCGTATAGCGGGGTTTTTTTATGTCATGGGAGCGAGGTTACATCATACCGCCCATACCGCCCATACCGCCCATACCGCCCATACCACCCATATCGGGCATAGCAGGCATAGCACCACCAGCGTCATCACCCGCTGCATCGGTGATCATAGCTTCGGTAGTAATCATCAGGCCAGCAATAGATGCCGCACCCTGCAGAGCAGTACGCGTCACTTTTGCCGGATCGAGAATACCCAGAGCAATCATGTCGCCGTATTCACCATTAGCCGCGTTGTAACCATTGCTGCCGTCCAGGTTCTTGACTTTATCGAGAACAACAGAGCCCTCTCCGCCAGCATTTTCAACGATCTGGCGCAATGGAGCCTCCATGGCACGACGCAGAATGCGTATACCAACAGACTGTTCGTTATTCTCGCCCTCAAGGCCTTCAAGTGCAGCCTGAGCACGAACCAGCGCAACACCACCACCTGGCACAACACCTTCTTCAACAGCTGCGCGAGTAGAGTGCAAAGCATCTTCAACACGTGCTTTCTTCTCTTTCATTTCAACTTCAGTCGCAGCACCAACTTTGATCACTGCAACACCACCAGCCAACTTGGCCAGACGCTCTTGCAATTTTTCACGATCGTAATCGGACGAAGTATCTTCAATTTCAGCACGGATCTGATTAACACGACCTTTGATATCGTCGACAGTGCCAGCACCATCAACAATAACAGTGTTTTCTTTGCTCAGGCTAACGCGCTTGGCTTGACCCAGATGCTCGATAGTAGCGGCTTCAAGATCAAGGCCCACTTCTTCAGAGATCACAGTAGCGCCAGTCAGTATGGCGATATCCTGCAGCATGGCTTTACGACGATCGCCGAAACCAGGTGCTTTACAAGCTGCAACTTTAACAATGCCACGCAGGTTGTTGACAACCAGCGTCGCCAATGCTTCGCCGTCAACGTCTTCAGCAATTATCAACAAAGGCTTACCCGACTTGGCAACACCTTCAAGTAAACCGAGTAGTTCACGAATGTTGGAGATTTTCTTATCGGCAACCAGAATATAAGGTGCTTCCAACTCAGCACTCATACTCTCCTGATTGTTGATGAAGTAGGGAGAAAGGTAACCACGGTCAAACTGCATACCTTCAACCAGGTCAAGTTCGTTTTCAAGACCAGAGCCTTCTTCAACGGTAATAACACCTTCTTTACCCACTTTCTCCATG
This sequence comes from Porticoccaceae bacterium, assembly GCA_029212965.1. Lineage (GTDB taxonomy): Bacteria > Pseudomonadota > Gammaproteobacteria > Pseudomonadales > Porticoccaceae > Reddybacter. The sequence continues at coordinate 35,294 of JARGOV010000006.1, read as the reverse complement.
GCTTCGGCAATAATTTCGCCGACCTGTGTATCACTATTTGCTGAAATGGTACCCACCTGGGCAATTTCTTTGTTATCGGTACAGGGCTTGGAAAACCCTCCGATCGCTTCGACAGCCGCAACGACAGCTTTATCGATACCGCGTTTCAAGTCCATAGGGTTCATGCCAGCGGCAACTGCCTTCAAACCTTCATTCACAATAGCCTGGGCTAATACGGTTGCAGTGGTCGTACCGTCACCTGCTTCGTCCGAAGACTTGCTGGCCACTTCTTTTACCATCTGCGCGCCCATGTTCTCAAACTTGTCAGTCAGCTCTATTTCTTTGGCAACTGAAACACCGTCTTTAGTTACAGTGGGTGCGCCAAAAGCCTTATCGAGGACGACATTTCGACCTTTCGGTCCAAGGGTAACTTTAACGGCGTCTGCTAAAACATTAACACCTGCTAACATTTTCTGACGAGCACTGTCGCCGAACTTCACGTCTTTTCCAGCCATGATCTCTTTCCTTCTAATCTAAATCTTAATGTCTAAATAAAATACCCGAAAAACGGTATTCAGTATCAGTCTTCAAGGACGCCGAAGATTTCAGCTTCACTCATAATAATGAGCTCGTCGTCACCATCTTTAATGGTGTTGTTATTGCCAGGAAAACCACCGAAAACAACTTTATCGCCGACTTTGACACTGAGTGGGCTAATCTCGCCGTTATTTAACAAACGACCTTGGCCAACGGCAACAACTTCACCTTCATTGGGCTTTTCTTTTGCAGAACCCGGCAGCAAAATACCGCCAGCAGTTGTTTCTTCTTCTTCGTTGCGGCGCACGACAACACGGTCATGCAAGGGACGAATTTTCATCTAACTCCACCTCTTAAATTGCATTAAGTAACTATGCTCGATCGACTAAAGATCGAAGCTGCCAAGTATCTGGAGGCAGCAAAATAGAAATCAAGGGCTAAACCATAAATTTATCAATTTCGCTCGACAGTAGTACCCGATCATTGAGTAAAGAACTATCAAAGCTCATCTTCTCGACGACCTTCTATTTGCTTTTCCCCCTCGCGCCGCTCTCCTTCACGCCAGAATTCACCCTCAAAGGTGTTCTCACTATTCCCTTCTCGATAGGCAGAACGACCGGCGGCGCCTTCCTGCAAGATAGTCACTCGACCCACCAGTCGACGCACCAGCCTCTGACGCAGTATCGGGGTTAAACCGGCAAACCCGAGGGCATCGGTAAAAAAACCAGGCGTTAACAGCAGTGTGCCAGAAACTGCGAGCACAATACCTTCCAGCATCTCCTGAGCCGGCAGTTCACCATTACCCATTCGCTGATTGACCCTTAGCAAGGTACTCAGGCCCTGGCGCCTTAGCATGGCCAGACCAATCATCGCTGTCAGCAACACAGCAGCAATTGTTGGCACTGCACCAATAAAACCACCCACCTGAATAAGCAGCCACATTTCAACGATGGGCACGATAATAAAAATGAGCAGAAGAAAACGCACGACGACCCCAATTAAATAAAACTTGTTACTAGATCATTGGGTTTAAGGGTTCAAATTCAAGCATAGCCGCGGGTAAATAAAACTCACTGCTATGCTAGTCGCCACGCCCTTCTTTGTTTTATGGTAGCGCCTTAATCGCATTCGGGCACACCATGAGCAATCAGCCTCTGATCGACATCGTTTTCAATCGACGCATGCTAATTTGTGTTTTTACGGGCTTTGCCTCGGGCCTACCACTCTATATCTTGATTTCACTGGTGCCTGCCTGGCTGCGCACCGAGGGAGTTGGCCTTAAAGAAATCGGCCTTTTCACATTGATAGGCCTACCCTACACTTGGAAGTTTTTCTGGTCACCGTTACTGGAACGCTACCCACTACCTCTGCTGGGCCGCCGCCGGGGATGGATGCTGCTGACCCAAGTTTGCTTGCTAGGCAGTATTGCCATCCTGCCACAATTTGACACCGCCACCCAGCTTTGGCCCCTTGCCGCCCTCTGTGCCTTGATTGCCTTTTTGAGTGCAACACAAGACATCGTCATCGATGCCTACCGCCGCGAGTTACTGCCCGACGTTGAGCTCGGTCTGGGGAACTCCATTCATGTTAACGCCTATCGCATTGCCGGGCTGGTGCCGGGTTCGTTGTCACTGATTCTCGCCGACTTTTTGTCCTGGGATACAGTGTTTCTAATCACCGCCGCTTTTATGTCGATCGCCATTGTATTAACGCTGTCAATTAAAGAACCCGACCACCCCTACCCAAAGCCTGCAACCTTACAGTCTGCTATTGTTGAACCCTTTCGCGAGTTTTTCCAACGCCTCGGACTTAACCAGGCCTTGCTAGTACTGAGCTTTATGTTTCTCTACAAGCTCGGCGACAACATGGCAACAGCACTAGCAACACCGTTTTATATCGACATGGGTTTTGAACTATCGGAAATCGGCATTATCGCGAAACACGCCGCCTTGTGGCCGATGATCGTCGGTGGCTTGCTCGGCGGTTTGCTGATGGTCAAAATCGGTATCAATCGAGCACTGTGGCTATTCGGCGTGGTGCAGCTAATTTCTATTTTTGGCTTTGCGCTGATGGCCCACGTCGGCGAGGGACTGTGGCTACTGGCACTGGTGATCGGCTTTGAATATCTGGGCGTCGGTCTCGGAGCAGCGGCTTTTATTGCTTTTATCGCCCGCACTACCAGCCGTCTTCATAGTGCCACCCAGTTTGCGCTGTTCACCGCCCTAACAGCCGTGCCTCGCACAGTTGCCAATGCGGGCACCGGCTATTTGGTAGAAGCCGTAGGCTGGGAAGCTTTTTTCTATAGTTGCGCGCTGTTCGCTCTGCCCGGCATGCTTTTATTGTGCAAAGTAGCCCCTTGGAATGACACCAATGAGCACCAGGAACCAGCTTGAAATCCCTTACAGAATCAGCGCGAGGGCCAACAAACAAAGCCAGAGCAGTAACACCCGTCTGAAGAGCTGAATTAATTGGATACAATTCGTGGCAATGTCTGCTGTAGACATCAGCGCCACACTCCATCCAGAAACTGTCTTATCAGCACCCAGCGCGTCAGCCACGCAGTCCTGCAGAACGTCTGCGCTGGGGCGCAGACTAAACCAGCGCGTCAGCCACTGGGAAAGACCCGCACCAAAGCTCCCGACCAAGCCCAAGGTTAAGCTCACCAAACCGAGTGGCAACCACTCTAGCAGGGTCAACCAACGGCTCGCTCCACGCAATTGCAAATAGCCCACAAACCCGGATTCTCCCGCCTCAGTGCCAGCAACCAGCGTCACAAAAGATGAGCGATAAAGTACGGACAAACGATACAGTAAAGCACCGGCCGCCCCACCGATAAGACTCCAGAAAATAACGGCCAAATAGCGCTCAAAGTAAGCATAGGTGATGCGCTGACGCAGCACCTGGGAGAATGTTTGCAAATCAAAAGCTATGATTCTGCGCTTATCGGCATTCAAGGCCTCACCCACATGAAAGGCCGCCTGGCTATCTCCACGCTGCAAGTCGTTTTGCAAGGTATTTAACTCAGCTTGTAAATCACCGCGCCCAAAGCTGTAAACAAGCACCCACAGTTCAACCACCAATAACAACAATACAGAAACACCTTCGAGCATATCCAGTAACAAGGATATACCCACGACAGGTAAGCCCAGGGTTAACAACAGTTGAACTGAGGGAGTTTTTACCACTGATCCCCAACCAGACACTCTTTGTACCCAGGCAAAAAACCAGCTATCACTTTGTAACACATTCAGTGGCGCTCTGTAGTACACGATGGTCAGCGCCAAAATAATACTGAGAAAAATCATCTGTCATTACACCCTTGTTTTGTATCGGGCTCGGCAAGCAGAGAGAAAAAATGCGGCCAGTCAAAGGCCGGGCCGGGATCTGTTTTACGCCCCGGTGAAACATCACTGTGGCCAACAATTCTCTCAGCAGTCAACGCGGGGTAGATTGCCAGCAATTCACGACAAACACGTGCCAAACTTTGGTACTGATTAGCGGTATAGGGCGTTGTATCAGTACCTTCAAGCTCAATACCAATGGAATAGTCGTTACAATTTGCACAGCCAGCAAAGCTTGAATCGCCAGCGTGCCACGCGCGCCGACTCAGCGGTACAAACTGTACTACCTTTCCATTACGATCTATTAAGCAGTGTGCGGATACTTTCAAATCGACAACTTCTGCAAAGTAACTGTGTTCATTTGCATTTAATTGATTGGTAAAAAGCTGTTCGATGTACCCGCCACCGAATTGACCTGGCGGCAAGCTGATATTGTGGATTACTAGCAACGATATCTCACTACCCACTGGCCGCTCACTGCAGTTAGGCGATGGGCATAAGCGTGCATCTACCAACCAGCCCTGTTCACTCATCATCAGGCAAGGCACTTCAAATCAGCGAAGTGGGCAACATTCTCTCTATTCATCTGTTTTCTCTCTCTTATATTCCCGCAGCTTAACTGCATTGGTATAATCGCGGCAAAATTTATCGAGGACACTCAGTGGAAATAAACCCGGTTCTGGCCGCAAATATCGTCGCCAGTGTACAACTGGCTCTGGCCGAAGATATTGGCAGTGGTGATATCACAGCCCTGCTGATACCCGCAGATAAACAATCAAGTGCGACTATCATCACCCGTGAAGATGCCGTGGTTTGCGGTATCCCCTGGGTCAATGAAGTGTTTCATCAACTCGACCCCAGTCTTAAACTGAACTGGGCAGTAAGCGATGGAGATAGCATCAGTGCCGACCAAACCCTCTGTACTTTACAGGGCAATGCGCGCGCACTGCTGACGGGCGAGCGCGCCGCTTTAAATTTTCTGCAAACCTTATCGGGCACCGCCACCACTTCGCGCCACTATGCACGTCTGATGGCCACTGTTAACGGGAACAGCCAAACGATACGGATACTTGACACGCGAAAGACCCTGCCCGGCCTACGCCTGGCACAAAAATATGCGGTCAAGGTCGGGGGTTGTGATAATCATCGAATAGGCCTCTACGACGCCTTTCTCATAAAAGAAAATCATATCGCGGCCTGTGGTGGCATTGCAAAAGCGGTGGCCCAAGCGCGAATTATTGCGCCGCAAAAGCCGGTGGAAGTTGAGGTCGAAAACCTCGACGAATACCAACAAGCACTCAGCGCCGGCGCCGACCGCATTATGCTCGATAACTTTTCCCACAAAGATATTCAACAAGCACGTCAAATCAGCCTGGCTCAAGAGCGCAACACTGCGGTAGAGCTGGAAGTTTCGGGCAATATCGCGGCTGACAATATCAAACAATACCAAGGCCTTGATATCGATTTTGTCTCAACAGGGGCACTGACCAAGCATTGTCAAGCCGTTGATTACTCAATGCGGATCCAGTAAAGGAGTTATCGAACTACTGAAGAGCTCACACAAAAAAGCCCGAAATCACTAAAAGTAAAGCCTCGGGCATTTTCTTACTCTTTTTAATTAGTTCAAGTTTTAACTCTGCTTACTTGCCGCCATTCATCAGCCCCCTAACGGCAGCAGGAATATCAGCGGGCAACACCAAAAACTTACTATTTTGTGACTTCGCCATATCCTTAACTGCATCAACATAGCGCTCGCCCAGTAGATACATCACCGGCAAATCGTTCTCTCCCACTGCTAAAGTGACTTTCTCAATAGCCTCCTTAGTCGCTTCAGCAATCACAATTTTAGCCTCCGCATCACGGCGGGAAGCCTCGAGCCGACCATCGGCCTCTAAAATCGCCGCCGACTTCTCACCATCGGCACGTGTCACCGTCGCACGGCGTTGGCGCTCGGCAGCAGCCTGCTCTTCCATCGCTGTCTGCATTGTCCCCGAAGGGTTAATATCCTGAATTTCAACAGTTTTTAGGGTAATTCCCCAATCGGCAATATCATCAGAAATAGAAGCCTTCAATGCCACCTTAATTTTATCCCGTGAAGACAATGCGTCATCCAGTTTCATTTCACCAACAATCGAACGCAACGAAGTTTGCACTAAAGTGCGAATAGCAATTTCATAGTCCTCAACACCGTACACTGCTTTTTCAGGCGATAGAATATTGATGTAGGCCACTGCGTTGGCGATGATGACTACATTATCGAGCGTAATCACTTCCTGGGAGGGAATATCGAGCACGATATCTTTGGTGGTCACTTTGTAGGCCACATTATCCATATAAGGGATAATAATCTGTAAGCCCGGTGCCAAACTGCGATGGTATTTACCAAGACGCTGTACTACCCACTTACTACCCTGAGGCACCTGTTTAACGCCCTTGAATAAGGTAACAACAGCAAGGGCCAATAAACCCCAAATAACAATTGAGCCATTTAATAACACGTGTACGTCCTCCAATGATGGGTTTTCGAAAGCAACAGGCTTCGTAATACTTCGCCGCCAAGAGTATCAGTTACACGTGAGGAGTATCTATACCCGTACTAAGCAATTAACAAGCCGGGCATTTGTCCTCGGTGCATTAATAGCTGGAGAACAAAGCCTGACAAGCGGTTTAACAACCGCTAACACTATTTTTTGCAAAAATCCCGATATTTATTTTCTTTTTATTAGTCGCTTTAGTTGACAGAACTTACCCACAAAAACTGTGGATAAGTCTGTGGACTGGCGTCTTACAACTGATAGAAAGCCCCGTAATCGTTGGCGCTGTCACAAAATGGTTACTTTTTAGTCACAAAATAATATCTTTATAAATCAATGGGATAGAATATCACCAATGTTAAATCAATGACTTACAGCCATATTAAAAAAGCAACTTTAAGTAAAACTACTAACTGTGGAAAAGACACCCTATGAACTCAATCAAATCGTGAAAAACTATTAATCGAAGCTAAGCCCCAGCCGACGACCGACGAGCTCATAAGATTCAACAACGTCGCCTAAATCTTGTCTAAATCTGTCTTTATCGAGCTTTTCTCGAGTATCAACATCCCATAAACGGCAACCATCTGGCGTAAACTCATCACCCAGAACAACCTCACCTCCGGTCGTCACACCAAACTCGAGCTTATAGTCGACCAACAAAATGTTACTGTCGAGAAACAACGCCTTGAGCACATCGTTGACAGCAAAGGTTAAGGCTTTCATCTTTTCGACATGCTCTGGTTCTGCCCAACCAAAGGAGCTGATGTGATATTCATTAATCATAGGATCGCCAAGGTCATCATTTTTGAGGAAAAACTCAAAAGTAGGGGGATCTAAATCTAGCCCTTCTTCAACGCCCAAGCGACGGCAAATACTGCCTGCAGAAATATTACGCACTACACATTCAACGGGGATCATATCCAGCCGAGTGACCAATGACTCCTGATCACTGAGCAGGGACTTAAAATGAGTCGCGATACCCGCCGCTTCAAGCTTCTCCATAATAAAGGCGTTAAATTTGTTATTGACCATACCTTTACGATCCAGCTGTTCGATTTTTTTGCCATCGAAAGCAGAAGTATCGTTGCTGTAAAACAGGATCAGTGACTCGGGGTCATCCGTGGTAAAAACTGATTTGGCCTTACCTTTATATAACTCTTCTCGTCTTTCCATTGTCAGATAGTCTCCTCGACTTTTACTCTGGGGCGTTAGCTTCAACATGGGCACAGTATCAACACCGAGAAACGGCATTTTACGCGGCATGTCAACTTATGATTTATCCTTCATTTTATGGCTAGCCTTACTCCAGCACCAACCAATCCACACAGTCATCCTGACTGGCATATATTATTTCGGGCACCACGCTAGCAACCGATGCCATAGCCTCTTGCACTGCACTGAGGGCATTATTCTGTTGGCTAATATGGCCGACCACCAAAGCTTGTAATGTGCGAGGTTCAACGGCATTTAACAGTCCAGCTGTTTGCTCATTGTTAAGGTGGCCCCAATCACCAGCCACTCGTTGCTTGAGTGAATAGGGGTATGGCCCATCTGCCAGCATTTCTCGATCGTGGTTCGCCTCTACAAACAGCCCATCACAACCCTGATAACACTCGCGCACATGAGAGCTAATATGCCCGAGGTCTGTCAACACACCCAGTTTTAACCCAGCGCAATTAAAAACAAATTGTACCGGTTCTCGGGCATCATGGGGAACCGCAACCGGCAAGACATCAACCCCCTGCACTTGAAAACGCTGCTGTGGCGTAATTAGGTGGAGGTCAATGTCAGCAGGAGCTGCACTAGCTTTCGCAGTGCCACCCGTCATATAAACCGGCAATTGATGGCGCCGGGACAATGTCCAGACCCCTTTAATGTGATCACTGTGTTCGTGGGTTACTAAAATTCCGCTAAGCCGAGCTCCATCAAGCTGTAACATACTCAATCGTCGTTCCAGTTCGCGAGCTGAAAAGCCACAATCCAGTAACAGGCAGGCATCACCAGCCTCAACTAGTGTTGCATTACCTTTGCTGCCACTTCCGAGGGAAGCAAAGCGCATCACCACTGAAATGGTCTCCAGGCGACACTAAAAACACGCTGTAGCAAAAAACCTAACAAACCGGGTCGTGGCTGCACCAACACTGAAACCCTAAGAAAGATTGGCGCGAATTTTTTTCAGTAGACGCAGCGCTTCTGTGCGTTCAAGCTCCTGTTTCTCAACATCGAGCAACCTCACTTCAACACCTTCTTCGACGCTAACAAGGCGAATCAAATAGGTCACCGACAGACGCTGTTCCTCTTCATTAGCGCTAAACAAGCCGGCAAAAAAACCAGGCTCCTCTTCATCGGGATCACCGTAATGTACATAGAACACACCTTCAGTACGATCCTGGTCAACTAGCACAAAACCATCACGACCTGTCGAATAGCCAACTGACGCCCATGAGCGGTCAAAATCAAGCTTCAACAATAGGAAGGGACTGACATCTTTGGGTGTAATAATTTCAACTTTCGAGCTGCCACCGATCGACTGTGCCAGAAGTGACACCGTGCCACTTGACTCATCCCCAGCCAGTGCGCTGGCCAGCATATTTGCCATAGCTTTTTCGCGCTCATCGTTATCAGACACCAGCGGCCAGGTACCTGGCTCGGTTTCCTTTTCAACGCGCATATGTAAAATGGCCACTTCAGTGCTATCGACCTGAACACCCGGTTCTATACGGAACTGAAAACGGTGCTTATAAACCTCGTCACCTTGTAATTGGAGCCACACAGTCTCGAGCACACCCGAAGCGGCGTCTGCATAGGCTGTTGGTAGTGCATTGCGATTTAAAATACTGCGTATTCGAGGCCACACCTCACTAGGGGCACGGTTGGTCAAGACCCAACGTTTACCACCCAATGTTTGAATTTTAACCTCTTCATCAAGCAAGTTACCACTCAGTGGTTGGGGTCTGGGAGCACCAACACCCTCTTCCAGTAAAAGACTGGTATCGGGGATTTCAGCAATCACATAGAGTTCACCTAACGCATCTTGATCCGCGCCCTCTGGCACCTCCATCACAGGCATTTCACTGGCCAGTTGATAATCATTTTGACGATCACGAAACAGTCCGTCATCGTCCAGCATCCAACACCCCGGTAGCACTGTTAACCCAAACACCAATGACAGCGATCGCGAAAACAACGCTAAGGGTTTATAAACGATAATTGGCGAAACTATTTTCATTGGATTTCCAGAGAGTACAGCGCGATAGCGCAAACAAATATCTAATAGCTCATTGACCAAAACTATAGTACAGCAGCATTTTTCATGGCAGCTCTAAGCTCTGCATGGTAAGCCGTAGAGAGTGGCGTTAGCGGCAATCGGATGGTGTCCTGTGCCATTAAGCCTAATTCGGCAACTGCCCATTTAACAGGTATTGGGTTGGACTCGACAAAAAGCACTTCATGCAAATTGGCCACCTCACTATTTAAAGCCCGCGTCTGCTCCACATCCCCGGCCAGAGCTGCAGCGCAAAGCTGTTGCATATGGCGGGGTGCGATGTTGGCAGTCACTGATATATTACCCTTACCGCCTAGCAGAATTAGCTCAGCCGCTGTTGCGTCATCACCGGAATAAACGGCAAAATCATCGGGCGTGCCTGCAATAATATCGCGCGCGCGATCCAAATCCCCCGTAGCTTCTTTTATACCGACAATGTTGTCCAGCTGGGCAAGGCGACAAACAGTCTCTGCCAGCATATCGCAAGCTGTGCGGCCGGGCACGTTGTAGAGGATCTGCGGTATCGCCACCGCTTCAGCAAGTGCTTTGTAGTGTAAGTAAAGGCCTTCTTGCGTCGGTTTATTATAGTAAGGCGTGACCAGTAAACAGGCATCGGCACCGCACTCTTTAGCAGCACCAGTAAGCTCAATCGCTTCACTGGTGCTATTAGCACCCGTACCCGCAATAATGGTAATACGTCCAGCAGCCTGCTGGACACAGACTTTGACCACTTCAAGATGTTCTTCGACATTTAAGGTCGCCGATTCACCCGTGGTGCCAACAGCAACAATAGCATCGGTGCCAGAGGCTATATGCCACTCCACCAGTTTCTTCAAGGCAGGCCAGTCTATCGCCAAAGTTTCGGGGACCATAGGGGTCACCATCGCCACAATACTGCCGGTGATCATAGCCTTGCTCCAAAAAAAGGCGTCATGTTACTGAGCTAGCCCAGCGGGCACAAGCACCGCGCGGCGATTCAGGTTTGCACAGGTTGTTTTAAAAAACATTCGAGTACCTATCCGCCTAATAAAGGCAAGCGAACATTGTTGCTTTAAGCCGATTTAGCGGCGTAAAAAGGCATCGAGATGATCGACCATCTCCGTCCAATCGGAGTCCTCCGCTTGCGCCTCCATCAAGAAAGAGCGCTGCCCCGGATTCCAGAATGAAGCCTCCTCCAGTCGTAACTGAGGATCCAGAGGGCTGTGCTGATCAATAAACTCATTGATCGCCGACTCTGTGGATGGCAGGCCGAGTTGTTCAAACAAGGTGGCCAATGTATGGGCTGAGAGATCCATTTTTATTCTCCTTAGCAGGGCTTATTGCCCGGCAATTGAAAACGTCATCAGCAGAGCACCCAACATTCCTGGTCAAACTCCTCATTACTGGACGTTCGTCTGGCTTTTCCGTCGCGCTCCAATTTCAGCAAATGGGCCCATAGAGAAAAACGCGCGTAATAGTAGACCTTTTTATCAACATCATCGTAAATGGTTGACAACATACCGAGTACACTTGACTCGCCGAGCTTGCCCATTCCAGCAATGACTTTTTGCTCGCGCATCATGCGGTGACGATGAAGGGTATCGATAACCTTATGTGGTTCCCCCATCAAGTTACCATGACCCGGCGCAATATGCTGCAAGGGTAATTCTCGCAAGATATCGAGAGAATCCAAATAATCCTTCATATCACCACTGGGAGGAATAATCACCACAGAGGAGCCATCCATAATATGGTCGCCGGAGAACAGGAGGCCGTCCTCGTGTAAAAAGAAGCAGAAGTGGTTGCCAACATGACCGGGGGTATGGAGGGCTTCAAGAGTGAACTCATCCGTTTTAAACAGTTCGCCATGGCGAATATTCTCCACCACTGCAAAGGTTTCATCTTGAAAGCCATCGGGTTCCTCCATCACACAACCGATCAACTGTGCGCCAGTTTTTTCGGCAAGAATTTTTGCTGCGGGGGAGTGATCTTTATGGGTGTGAGTGACAATAATCCAGTGAATTTTGTCGCCGCCAGCCGCTAGAATGGCATCGATGTGGCTATCGTAAATAGGGCCTGGGTCAAGAACAGCAATTTTTTCTTTGCCAATTAAATAAGCATTGGTGCCCGGCCCCGTCATGGCACTCCCATTGGGAGCACTAATACGCCGTACCAGGGGAGTAAATTGATCCACTGCGCTCATAAATACCTCTCTTCTTAATTTGGTCTCACCGCCGCGCCCAGCTAGTTCCGGAGGCGAACTACGGGCCTATATTATTATGGTACCAACATCTCGAGCCTATAAATCAACCAATGGGCTAATATCCGCTTCGTAGTCGACGCCTTCAATACCAAAGCCAAACAATCGCAAAAACTCCTGATGATAGCCCTTAAAGTCGGTCAGCTCACCGATGTTATCGGTATTCACCTTATCCCAAAGTGTTGCAACCTGTGCCTGAACGCTATCTTTTAACTCTTCGCCATCCATTCGCCAGCGGCCATCCTCATCAATATCAGCCTGTCCAGTGGTATACATCTGACGCTCAAACAAACCTTGTATCTGCTCGATGCAACCCTCGTGGGTACCTTCTTCTTTCATCACTTTGTAGAGAATAGAAATATACAAGGGCATGATTGGGATTGCCGAACTGGCCTGTGTCACCAATGCCTTTAACACTGAAACACGAGACTCACCACCAATAGCCTGTAGTTTGGCATTAATCGCAGTGCTTGCCCGATCAAGGTCTTTCTTTGCCATACCGATACTGGCGTGGCCATAAAGCGGCCAAGTCAACTCTTTTCCAATATAGGTATAAGCGGTGGTTTTGCAACCCTCGGCCAGCAAGCCAGCATCGCTGAGGGCATCAATCCACAACTCCCAGTCTTCACCACCCATAACTTTAATGGTGTTGTTAATTTCTTCTTCAGTGGCCGGCTCGACGGTAAGCTCATCGACAGCCAGGGTGTCGGTATTGACACCTTTCATTGTGAAGGGCTCACCAATGGGCTTAAGGGATGAGATATAGGTTTCGCCCGTTTTCGGGTCGGTGCGACGAGGGGATGCCAGCGAATAGATAATCAAATCAACCGGCCCCATGTCCCGTTTCAACGTGGCAATCACTTCGTCTTTGATTTCATCCGAAAAAGCGTCGCCATTAATACTTTCAGCATATAAACCTTCAGCCCGTGCCGCCGCCTGCATGGCGGCAGAATTGTAATACCCTGCTGACCCGGTACGCTTTTCAGTCGGGGGCTTTTCGAAGAACACCCCCAAAGTATCGGCCCCACAACCAAAGGCGGCGGTAATGCGCGAAGCCATGCCGTAACCTGTGGACGAACCTATCACCAGTACATTTTTCGGTCCGTCGGCAATCGGCCCTTTGGCCTTTACGTAGTCAATTTGTTGATTAATTGATGCCGCACACCCCTGCGGGTGGGCATTGGTACAAATAAATCCGCGAACTTTTGGCTTTATAATCATTTAACTCTCTCAATTGACTGGACAAAAAACATCTCAACACAAATAGCTTAACAAAGTGACCTTAGCAAGAGGCCCTGCATCTGCGATAATCCCCTATAATAACCCGAAGCCCTATGTGACTCCACGATGTTTAAACTGCGCTGCCCAACCTCGCCAAACTGGGCAAAAGTTGTGCTCGATGATTTCGACGCCTTTCTTATCGACCATGCCGGTGCCGAGAAAAAAGCCTCTGGCATGGCAATGTCGATGGCCCTGCACTACGCCGATAAACCCGACATCGTCACCGCTATGATTGATCTGAGTATTGAAGAGCTCGATCATTTTCGGGAAGTCGTGAAACTGATGACAGCTCGCCAACTACAACTACAAAAAGACGAGAAAGACCCCTACATCAACCAACTACGCAAACAGGCGCGCAATGGCCGCGACGAGTATTTTCTCGACCGACTACTACTGGGTGGGGTAATTGAAGCCCGTGGTGCCGAGCGCTTTGGACTGATTGCCGCCGCATTACCTCTGGGCGAGTCGGCCGAAGGGGATGAGTTAAAACACTTTTACGACGCCATTACCCGCTCTGAAGCGCGTCACCAAAACCTATTTATCGAACTGGCTGAAAATCACTTTCCAACGCCAACCATTACTGAGCGCCTTGACCAATTACTCGATGT
>JARGOV010000006.1:14449-21407 GCA_029212965.1 Porticoccaceae bacterium | reverse complement strand
AAAATCACTTTCCAACGCCAACCATTACTGAGCGCCTTGACCAATTACTCGATGTCGAAGCCCAGCTCATTGCCAACCTGCCCCTGCGGGCCGCTCTACATTGAACACCTCTGATGCACGGCACCCATGAAAAGCACACAAAAATATTTGACGCACTATGCCGAACCGGAAGCAGCATTAGCCCAGGCCCTGCTTGCCAACACGGCAAGCCCTCGCAACTGGCAATATTGCCTGGTCATTCCCGCCTACAAAGAAAGCCCTGCCTTTTATCACCGCGTGGCTACCACCCTCGGCAAGCAACATCGGGTATTGTTCGTACTGGTCATCAATCAACCCGACGGCCTTAACGCTGAAAACGCCAGCAATCGCCACTTATGGCAAAGACTGATCGACGACACCCGTGATGGACAGACACAGTACAACCTGCAACTTCGTCATATACCCGCCACCGACAGCAGCCTCTTACTGGTTGACCGTTTTAGCCCAGAACAACAAATACCGGAAAAACAGGGGGTTGGTTTGGCGAGAAAAATCGGTGCCGATATAGCCCTCTCGCTGATTCACAGCAAGCACATCGTACGACCTTGGATTTACACTAGTGATGCCGATGCGCACTTGCCCGATGATTACTTTAGCGTTCTCGATGACGCGGGCAGTAACAATCACAAGGTCCCATATGCAGCAGCCATTTATCCCTTCAAGCACCTCTGTGATGACACCCCTGTGGGCCAGGCGACTCGCCTCTACGAACTACGTATGCACCAATATGTGGATGGCCTCCACAGCGCCGGCTCGCCCTACGCCTTCCAAACGATTGGCAGTGCCATCGCTGTGGCCGCAAAGCATTACGCCCAGGTAAGAGGATTCCCCAAACGAAGCGGCGGCGAAGATTTTTATTTGCTCAACAAGTTGGCCAAAACCGGATTAATCCGAAATTTAAAACAACCAACAATAAAAATTGAAGCCCGGCAATCCGACCGAGTTCCCTTTGGAACAGGTCCCGCAATCGGTAAACTGCTTATCGAGGATACGATTAACAAAGCAAAAATATTTTATCACCCGCAGGTATTTGAAGAACTGAAAGCCTGGTTAAACGTAATACCTAATACCCGCTATACAGCTCTGCAAGACTTACCCTTGTCAGCAGATACATTAAAAGCCCTCGAGTCCATAGATACCAATAAAGGTATAGACGCCGCTCGTAAAACCAGCACTTCAACGGAAACATTCAGCAAGCATATGAACAATTGGTTCGATGCCTTTAAAACACTTAAATTCATCCATTATTTAAAAAACAATTCCTATCCAAATACATGTCTACTTAACAAATAAAGCTGGCCATAAAAACATTTCATTATAAACCAGAAGACACGAAATATAATTCTCCGTACCGCTCCGCATAATATTTACGGATCGTTCTTTAGATAGGAAATACTGACGCGACCCCGAAGACGACCTATAAAAAGAAAGAGAATTCGCACTGAAAATATATTTCATTCAGCACATAAACGATTAAATCGAAACGCACACCCGAGTACTATTTAAAATTATCGGTAAAAAACCACTATCCGCAGATCAATGATTAAGCGTCTGCGCTAATAATCATGATAAGCAGCTAAACCTTGTTCTACCATCTCATCATTAATACAAACACCATCTATCAAAACATCAGCCAACCAGCGCCCATATTTACCTTTTTTATCTCTGTAAGTGCGTAGAATTATTTCTTTTCCTAAAATTCGTTGTCTAAGCCAATCTCTAGAAACAATGCCCTGCTCTCTTTCATATCCACGAACTTCAGGTGTATTAATACGGTACAGTCTAATTTTTTCACTGGTCAATCCGACATGAAAACCCAGATCAATATCTACTGTTATGGTATCACCGTCGTAAACTTTGGTGACTCGGGCGCAATAATAATACAAATTGTCCACTGCTCTTTTCCCTCTTTGCCTACTATCCATTGAAAAGCATACTAGTATTACAGATAGATACGTCCAGCATTTATAAGCTACGATTTCTTACAAATCCAGATCACTCAAGCCTAAGGGGTAGGTATCCGGGCACACCCTAAGACCAACGAATTAAATGCTCGTCCTTATTAATATCAGGATCATAAATATGGACGCAACGATACTCCATTATCCCATCATGACTAAACTACTATTTTTAGTTACCGCAAGCACGAAATAATTACGGCCGCTGTCATTCCATTCATGGGAAAAAAGCACAACAATACGATGCTAGCCATAGCACCACAGTTCTTTAATAAACTCATGACGGTACTTCATTAACTTTCATTAGTATAAGTTTGAAAAATTTTCTCAAAACTTGAGACAGCCTTCGCCATTATCACCTTTCACTAAGCATCCCCTCGATTAAAAGAAAGCAACGGGTTTATTATTTGTATATTTCTGGTGATTTTTTAACGTTTCTCTTTAGAGTCATGTCTTTCTATATTAAGTATAATCTTTTAAATTCATAATATAAAAATATAATGTTACGCCCACCCTCAAAATGCAAAATTATTAACGAATTATGGAATACCAACCAAGTAACTGCTGTCGCTATACAATTAACAACGAATAAAAAGAACTACTATAAGGCTAAAAATTATGACTGATCTTACTTTGGCACCCTTTATTGACGATTTCGTTTTTCTTGAAGGCCCCCGCTGGCGCAACGGCCTGCTGTGGGTCTCCGACGTCAATGATAAGAGGGTCTATACAATTACTCCCACCGGCGAGCGCAAGGTTATGGCAGAGGTTAGCAATAGACCCTCTGGCATCGGCTTCTTGCCCGATGGTACTCCTCTCGTTGTCTCCATGCGCGACAATACATTGCGACGTATAGAAGGCAATGAGCTACCCGTACACGGCGATGTCAGTGCTTTGGTAAAAAGTGAAATTAACGACATGGTGGTCGATAAAAAGGGCAATGCCTACGTCGGTAGCATGGGCTACGATCTGTTTCGCGGTGAAAAGTTTGCCCCGGGCACTATCGTATTGGTTAAGCCCGATGGCTCGGTGCGCGAAGTGGCCGACGGCCTGCACTTCCCCAACGGTCCTGTCGTATCACCCGATGGGAAAATGCTGGTCGTGGCCGAGAGCTGGGGCAAACGCCTCAGCGCCTTCACCATCGAAGACGACGGTTCACTCAGCAATCGACGCGTGTTTGCCGACCTAGGCGACTACACCCCCGACGGTATTACACTCGATAGGGAGGGTGGCATTTGGCTGGCGGCCTTTGCCAATGACGCCTATGTACGCGTTAAAGACGGCGGTGAAATCACCCATGTTGTCGAAGTCCCCGAGCGCCGTGCGGTGGCCTGCACCTTGGGTGGCGATGACATGAAGACACTTTACTGCCTTACCTTTGACGGGCAAATGAGTGATATTGGCAAGGGTAAGCGAGCTTCACGCATTGAAACTGTGCGGGTTGATGTTGCGGGCAGTGGCTCACCCTAAATCACCAGACACAACAATCACCACAGGTAGCGATTGGCCAATCGTAATACAATGGCCAATCGAACCCGCGGAGATTTTCAGTGAGCACCACTAGCGATATCACCACAGCCACCACTATCAAGATTATGGCTACGCCCTTTGATCCTGGTGGGCTGACACGCCAATTGAGTGAATCGACAACCAGCTGCGGCGCGCTGGTAAGCTTTGTTGGCCTCGTCCGGGATCAGGCCGACGACCCGGTGAACACTCTATTTCTCGAACACTATCCCGGGATGACCGAAAAAGCACTGCATGACATTACCATAGAGGCCCGGGAGCGCTGGGACCTTGGCCCCTTAATTATCATCCACCGCGTCGGCGCCCTCGAGCCCGGCGAACCCATTGTCTTTGTTGGTGTCACCGCCGCTCACCGAGGCGCAGCCTTTCAAGCCTGTGAATTTTTGATGGATTACTTAAAAATCAAAGCGCCCTTGTGGAAAAAGGAAAGTACGCCCGACGGCGAACGCTGGGTGGCTTCGCGCTGTAGTGATAACGAGGCTGCCGAACGCTGGCAGGACTAAAATTGCGTGCACAAACATCTGGTTTAATCGGCGTTATTCTTGCAGGCGGCCAGTCCTCCCGCATGGGTGTAGACAAGGCCACGTTACCCATCGCAGGTACAACCCTGCTCGATTTTATCCGCACAAAACTGTTACAAGCCGGCATTGACGAAATCGTGATATGCCGCAACTCACCGGGTTATCTAAATGATGAAATACCCCAGCTCGGCCCCCTCGGTGCACTCTACACCTTAAGCCAACGCTACCCCGAACGACGAGCGCTGATTATCCCCGTCGATATGCCCTTACTCAGCGCGGCAACATTACAGCAATTTCAGGCCGCAGCCACTGGGCCAAAGGCGGGGGATTTAAACTTACCCGCCACCCTTGGCCAACACATATTCCCCCTGTATCTACCGTTTACGCCCGCTGTTAGCAGCGTTCTCAACAAACGCGCCCGCAACCCCGACGATCTGTCCATTGCCGCTTTTCTACGTGAAACGGCTGGCCGGCGGCTGAACAGTATTACTCACGATATTAATAATGAAGAATTTCTCAATGCCAACACGCCCGAGCAATGGCAGAGTATTTTGGCAAAGATAGGAGCCCAGGATCCATCAACTGAAGATTAGCCAATTAATCTATCGGCACTCAAAATTTACTCTCGATAAAGCCCACAATAATTATAGAAGCCTCTGATTTGAGAAGCCTCTATAATCGCCACCCATGACTATCAATGCCCAAACTGTACTTGAGAAAACCTTTGGCTACGCCCACTTTCGCGGTGACCAGCAAGCGATTATTGACGAAATTGTCGAGGGGCGCGACGCCCTGGTGTTAATGCCCACCGGGGGCGGCAAATCTCTGTGCTATCAACTGCCTGCCCTGTTGCGTCCCGGTGTCGCCATTGTTATCTCTCCTCTAATTGCATTGATGCAAGACCAGGTCGACGCCCTGACACAGCTCGGTGTGCGCGCAGGTTTTCTCAACTCGACCCTCGACTACCAGCGCCAGCAAGCGATAGAACAGCAACTGCTCAATGGCGAGTTAGATTTGCTCTACGTCGCCCCGGAGCGCTTAATTCAAGCCACCACTCTACACTTGTTTGAACGTATCGATTTGGCCCTGTTTGCTATCGACGAGGCCCACTGCGTGTCCCAGTGGGGCCACGATTTTCGCGCCGATTATTTACAGCTTAGTTTACTGCACGAACGCTTCCCCCACGTTCCCCGCATTGCTCTCACCGCCACTGCCGACCAGCGCACCCGCGAAGAAATTATCTCGCGCCTGCAACTCAGCGAAGCGCGGCATTTTATTAGCCGCTTTGATCGGCCAAACATTCAGTACCGCATCGCCACTAAGCAAAACCCTCGCCAGCAATTATTACGCTTTTTACGCCGCGAACACGAACACGACAGCGGCATTGTCTATTGCCTGTCGCGAAAAAAGGTGGAGGCCATCGCCGCGTGGTTGTGTGATGAAGGATTTAAAGCGCTGCCCTACCACGCGGGTATTAGCGCCGAACAACGTCAGGAGAACCAGCGACGCTTTTTGCGTGAAGAGAAAGTGATTATTGTCGCCACCATCGCCTTTGGTATGGGCATCGACAAACCCGATGTGCGCTTTATCGCCCACCTCGATCTGCCGAAAAGTCTCGAAGCCTATTATCAAGAAACGGGCCGAGCTGGGCGTGACGGCCAACCTGCCACCGCATGGATGGTCTACGGCCTGCAAGATGTGATTAAGCTGCGACAAATGCTCGATGACTCCAATGGCAACGACGAGCACAAACGCATCGAGCGCCACCGCCTCGACGCCATGCTTGGCCTGTGTGAAATCACCAGCTGTCGCCGTCATGCCCTGCTCCACTACTTTGGCGACGATGCTACCGAGCAATGCGGCAATTGCGACACCTGTCTAACACCCCCCGAACTCTGGGACGGCACCGTCGCCGCGCAAAAAGCCCTGTCCACAGTGTATCGCACCGAACAGCGTTTTGGCGTCAATCACTTGGTCGATGTGCTACTGGGCAAAGACAACGACAGAATGACGCAATTCGGCCACCAACAAGTATCAACCTACGGCATCGGCCAAGAACTCGACGCCAATCAATGGCGTTCGGTGTTTCGCCAATTAGTCGCCCGTGGGTTTTTAAGTGTCGATGTCAGTGGCTTTGGCGGCTTGCGCCTGGCTGAAAAAGCCCGCCCCCTATTGCGCGGTGAAGAGACGATATCACTGCGCCGCGAAGCCAAAGAAAGTGCCCTACAAGCCAGTGGCACCCGCAAAGCCCGCAACAAATACAACATAGCAGAGGCAGATAAGGCTCTGTGGGAAGCGCTACGCCAGTGCCGCAAAACGCTGGCCGACGAACAATCGGTACCGTCCTATGTGATTTTCCACGATGCCACATTGATGGAAATGCTCAGCCATCGGCCGCTCAATGGCCAACAAATGCTCGGCATCAGCGGTGTCGGTGCCGCGAAAATGGAGCGCTACGGCGATGCCTTTATCGAGGTCATCCTCGAGCACGAACACGGCCCTGGTGAGTCGTCCCAGCGAGCAGAGGAAAGTACACAGCACGAGGTACTCGCCCTGTGTCGCGCTGGGATGAATGCTGAGCAGATCATTCAACAACGCGGCCTCTCTGAACAACAGCTCTACCACCACCTTTCCAAGCTGATTGAAGAAGGCGACCTTGAGGGCGACGAAGTACTCACAGGTCTCGCCGAACTAAATTCTGGCGATATCGCCAATATAGAAGATGCCCTATTGGCCCAGGATGATTTGGCCGAGCAACGTTTTTCCTATCGAGCAAGCAGCGAATTACTGGGCGGAGCCTACAGCAAAGGGATACTGCAGTGCGCTAGAGCGGCCATTTTAGCCAGCTCTTAGGTAGTCATCAGTCTACGGAAGCCCAAGTACCAAAAATCGCCTCCTAGAATTTCCCAAAAA
>JARGOV010000006.1:4133-14349 GCA_029212965.1 Porticoccaceae bacterium | reverse complement strand
CATCAGTCTACGGAAGCCCAAGTACCAAAAATCGCCTCCTAGAATTTCCCAAAAAATAAGAACAAAAAAAGGCGAGCTCGTAAGCTCGCCTTTTTAATACACTGTTAAAAACACTACCAAATCTTCATAGTGCTTAGCTCAATGACTGCTATTACATAGTTAAATTATGCATTAGCCCTTAAAACTCTACCAAGAGTTTGGGTACCCAAAGCAGGGGTAAACGTGCTGCCATCTTCCCAGACTCGAACACCCTTAATGTAAACCTGCTCCACTACGCCATCAGTGCGATTAACTAACACATCCTGACCAAACAGCTCGTGGTAAATCTTCTTGCGGCTGTCATTCATATCGTGCTTTTTCAATTCTTCGGGATTAATCAACACAATATCTGCCTGGGCGCCAGGTTCAATAGAACCGGCATCCAGATTAAAGAACTCAGCAGCCTCTCGGGTTAAACGGTGCACCGCGTGAGCCACACGCATGTCGCCACGTTTTTGCGCGATACGCAGAGTGCCTAGATTTCCATCGTAGAAAGACAAGTTAGTCAAGTGAGCACCTGAGTCGTTAAAGCCAGGCAACGCATTGGGGTCAAACAGAATTTCTTCAACAATGTCTTCATCAAGGTTAGCCACATCAAACCACCAGCGAAAACCCATGTCGTAAAGTCGCATACCTTGCAACCAGAATTCTTTTTGATCATCTGTCTCGGGTGGAAACTTGGCAAACTCTTCAGCTTCCGCTGCGTCTTTTGCACCTTCTTTGCCGCCACTCGCATGGAACTTGGCCAGCCGACCCATAACAGTTGCTAGGGAGTCGCCATCCCAGCTGGGTACAGCACAATCAGAAAAGAACATTTTTTCAAAATCCATTTGAAAAGTAGCAGCATCTTTATTGCCACCCAGCTTGGTCAGATCAACGTCTGTTGCTGTCATCCGTTTCCAGTCGCTATCAAAACGGGCTAACCAACCAGGGTCATTAAATAGCTTTAGACGCTCTTCGGGCTGATCCACTTCGCAGGCAATAATTTCGCGAGTTGACTCCAGCTCTTCAAATACTGGGGAAATCATACCGTCAGAAAATATGCGAAAACGACCACCGAGGGCCTGAAAATGGATTTTCCCGCCCAATAATTTCGAGTTAATCACCCTGCCCAATTTGAGCATCTTTTTCCAGATACCGGGAACGGAAACAAAATCGACAGCGGTCAAGGCTGATACTTTCAATGGCTTACCCCGAAAACGGGCACAGGACCAGAAGAACCGCTTCAGGGTGCGGACCATTTTTTCCCCGTCGGGGTTAGTCTGCCAAACGCCTCCTTTTTTGCGCACCACTTCCAGCATGGGACGCAGTTCATCATCTTCAGCAAAATGCGTGGGTATACGCTTGTTTTTGTTTGGGTCGTTAGCCATGTAGTGGAAAACAATCTGGTCAGTCGACAGACCCATGTAACCCTGCTTCATGCAATCGCTCATAATGGTCTGCATTTGCTTCTTTTCAGCATCAGTAGATGGCCGACTAATAGAATCATTAGTACCCATCACTTCAATGCGCAACATGGAGTTCGGCACAAAAGCGGCCACGTTGGGGCCGAGGGGTAGGTCGGAAAAGTGATCCATATAGTCTGCGGTATTATCCCATGTGATCTTCTCGATACACTGACGCAAAACCTGCTTCGGCATGTTTTCCACACGCGTAAAACAGTCAACAATGGGACTCTCACCATTTCTTTCCTGAGAGCCAAAAGCGACGCCCAGAGAGCAATTGCCCAGCAATACAGTGGTGGAACCATGCCGTACTGCCTCACCTAAACCGGGGTTTACTTCGACCTCTAAATCCAGGTGGGTGTGAATATCAAGGAGACCGGGCGTCAACCACTTACCCGTTGCATCCACTATTTCCCCCACGTTTTCGAACTGCAAGTTAACACCGCGCTTGAGAACCTTGCCATTGAGAATGGCCAGATCTTCAGTTACGGGCGCATTACCACTTCCGTCAAAAACGAGGGCATTTTTTATTAATACATCACAAGTATTTTGTTGTGTCATAGTATTTCTGCCGTCACTGATATAAAGCTCCGATTTTGCCGCAATACGTTGACATAAATCAACAGCCCAAGGTCATTAGAAATAGAGTTTTATTGAATTTAGACAAAAATCAAGTAATCACAAAGCGTAAAAAACAGCACCATAAATACCGCAAGCTATTGATAGATATATATTTTTTATAAAAATAAAAAAGAATAACAAGCCATTTCTATCGTATATAGTCACCATAATTAAACGTGACCAATAGAAACAAAATAATAATAAAGACTAAAGCGGAGAATAATTCGGCGTTTAAAACCATTAAAAAGGGCCGGCCAATAGGACGGAAACACGAAACAGGGATTACCTGAGCGACTCAACGCCCAGGTAATCAACCCTACTTACGCGAAGCGCACCACGGCATGGCCAGGAATGGTCACCTCGCCTTCGCTATTTTGCAAATACAGACTGACTTTAACTTCTTTGGTTTGCTCGTTCTTTTCTTCGACTTTGCCACCCGCTGTCATGGTTTCGCCAAGCATGGCGGCACGACGGTTGGTGTAACCGAAAGATACCAGCGTGGCATCTTCACCAATCCAATCAGTCACAACCTGGCCTATCCAGTCGCCCTGCAAGGGGCCGTCAAGAACAATACCCGGATAACCTTCCTCTTCGGTAGCATAGGCGTGATCGAAGTGAATGCGGTGGGGGTTCCAGATCGCCGCGTTGTACATAAATAATTGCACAATGTTCGCCGTGTGTTCGCGGCTGGGCAGTGCATCACCCACCTTTATCGTGTCAAAATTCAACATAGCTCACCTCGCAATCAAAGATGTGGTTTCATTCAGTACCGGCTCTCCAGCTTCGGTTTCAACCACCACTTCGGTGACCACAAAAATCAACGGCCCAGTACGACCCTCCTTTTCATAGAGGTCTTTAAGCTTGCGGGTAACCACTAATTTATCACCGGCATAAATGGGACGGTGATAAACCGTATCAGAGCTACCAGCCATCAAACGCTTGAGGGGCAGTTCAGGAATCAGTTTATCTTCGGCTATACCGTCTTTGCGTAATTCATCAACAGGTAGTATTTCCATCGCATAGCCAAAATGGAACAATGGGGGGGCAACATCGCCATCGAGATATTTCTTGGCTTTTTGACCGGTAGAAACCGCGTATTTCCGTAGATCCCGACGCGTGACTTCAACGTGGATTGAGGGACTGGCCTGGCCAATACACGCCTTAATCTCGGGGCTTAATAATTCAGCCATAATTAATGTCCTGTAGTACTCGTTGTAATAGTAAATTCCTGTAACAAAGGATTGCAGTTACTAAGAATAGGGGCCAACTAGCCCCCATCCTAGTATTGTTTCAATCGCTTAATTAACGCCCTGCAATATCTGGATATCTGGCGCGGCGGCAAGGAACTCACCCAAACGACCACCTAACTCCTGAAAGTGTGGCGTTTTGCCATGGGCATCGAAAGCCGCCTGATCCGTGTACTGCTCCATCATGATGTAAACAGTCGCGTCATCCGTTTTATGTAATTCATAGAAAGTACAATCCGCTTCTTTGGCTTTTACCTGGGCTGCAAGATCTCGCATCAGTGCCTCAAAGCCTTCCTGTTTACCCTCTTGAATAGTTAGTGTTGCGATAACTCCCAACATACAAATATCCTCTTATAAGTGTTTTTGTGATCGGCAACTATACGACAAGCGCTTGTCAGAAAGAATCGCCGTGAAAAAAAATGCATGACCCCAGCGTCACCCATGAGCAGCCCCTATTTGGCCACGCACGAAATAGTCTCAAAAATACTTGGTAGTATTAGAGTAGCTAGTTAGTCTTAAAATCACTGGTTATCTTAAAGTCACTATAAAAATTACAGGAGCACCCTACTAATGCCAGTATTTGATTCCCAAGGTGTAGAAATTAGTTACGAACGCTGGGGCAACGGCGACCCGGTGATACTCGCCCACGGTTTTGCCGCCAACCGTCGCCAGGCGTGGCTCGCTGCCGACTGGCAGGGCACGTTAATGCAAGCCGAACGGGAAGCCATCTTATTTGACCAGCGGGGTCACGGTGAAAGCCAAAAGTGCTATGCCCCAGAAGACTACGCCATCGACACCATGGCTAGTGATTTACTGCGCTTAATGGACCACCTCGATATCGCCAAAGCGCCTGTCATTAGCCACTCGATGGGGGCACGCATTACTTTGCATCTCCTGTTACACCACAGTGACAGGCTATCAGCTGCGGTATTAATCGGTGTTGGCGAGAGCTTGTTACTGGAGCAGCACGACCCCGAAATCATGGCCCAGGCCCTGCTCAGTGATGAGCCATGGGCTATTGAAGATCAAGCCGCCGCTTCTTTCCGCGCCTTTGTTGATTCAACACGCAGCGACCACAAAGCACTAGCCGCCTGCACCCACGGTATTGGCCGAGAACTGGAGCAAAACTTACTCACGAACATAACTGTGCCGACGCTGGTGCTCGGCGCCCAGCACGACGAATTTAGCGGTCCGGTCGAGCCCCTTGCCAACGCCATTAACGGCGCCCAATGCGCCACTGTGCCACGGACTACCCATCATTCAATATTGACTGACCCCGCCGCCAAAGATATCGTTTTTGAATTTCTGGGATTGCCACCACCGGTGCATTACGAGCACTCATGGTAAAGCACTCAGGGTAGAGAGCCCGTAAACACTACCGTTTATTTCAGCAGTGGAACTACCTCTTCAGCAAAGCGTTCCACTTGCTCTCTACGCTCACCAGGCGGGCTCACGGGGTCGACAATGATATGGCGCACACCGGCTGCGCGGAAGGCGTTAATTTTTTCCGCCAGATCTTCCGGGCGACCCAAGGCGCAATACTTCTTCGCCGGGCCGCGGAAGTCACTGGCATAGCGCTCGCTCAAGTGCTCTGTAGCCACCTCCCAGGACTTTTCGAAGGTATCATCGATACGGAAAAATAGCAGGTGAGCCGTGTCGAAACGCTCGACCTCTCGGTTAACTGCGTCGGCTGCCGCTGCCATGACATCGAGTGAATCTTTATACATTTCAGCCGTGACCACGTAGGACACATAGCCATCGGCCATCTGCCCTGCTCGAGTTAATGCCGCCTTAGAGCGTCCGCCACACCAGATGGGGGGCCCATTTTTTTGCAGAGGTGTCGGCAGCATCTGTACATCATTGAAAGGGAAGAATCGACCTTCGTGACTCACTTTATCGCCTGTCCACAGTTTTCTCAGCACCTCCATACCCTCGGTCAAACGCGCACCGCGTTCTTTCACGGGTACACCGCAGGCGGCAAATTCATTGGGGAATTCACCGCCAATGCCAACGCCAAAGGTCAAACGCCCATCGCAAAGCCTATCCAATGTCGCCACCTGTTTTGCTACTGGCGTGGGATGACGCAAAGGCAACAAATACACCGAGGTGCCAAAGGTTAAGCGGTCGCTCAACGCGGCGGCCTGAGCCAGTTGCAGCAATGGGTCCATAATTGGTATCGCAAAAGCCACATGGTCGCCAACCCATAAAGAGTCAAGGCCAATGCGATCTGCCAGCGCGGTACTTTCACGCACCGCAGCAGAACTGTCCATTGAGGTCATCCAGCCAAATCGCATTTTTGTGTCGAGAGGTAAAGACATATGTATTCCTTATAGAAATTTTTAATACCAATATTAATGGCTAACAAAGCCTTTAAATTTAATGGGTATACGCTGAATATCCTGCACTAGTTCAGGAGGAAAGTCTGCCGGTACCGCCGTGGCTACACTGGCGAAGATGGCATCGGAGCCATTGCCAAAGCGCCGTTCAATAACGCTGGTGATTTCATCGTGACGACCAATGGCGGCAAACAAATGTACCACGTCATCGGGAATTTCAGCGGCAATTTTGTCCCACTCACCAGCTTTAGTCATGGTGTTAAGTTTTTGACCGAGGTCTTCTAACCCATGCTCGGCCAACACTGGCCAATAGGCGGGAGTTGAGGCATAAAAGGCCAAACGGTAACGTACCCATTCAATCATTGTATCGACAGCCTGCTGATCGGGGCCAGAGGCAATAAAACCACCACCGGCAATTTCAAAACACTCACGCTGACGACCCGATTTCACCATACCCTCTTCCAGCTTTGGCATCACCACATTATCAAGGTAAGCCCGTGTACAGAAGGGGTGCAGGCGCACGCCATCGCACACTTCGCCAGCCACCCGCAGCATGGCCGGGCCGACAGCGGCAATAGTCACCGCTGGCGGTGGTGACGCATAATCTTCTGGCATAAAGTTTGGCGTCATCAAGGTGAATTGGTAGTGTTCACCGCGAAAGTCGAGCTTGCCATCACCCTTCCAACAGGCCCAAATAGCGCGTAAGGCTTGCACATATTCACGCATACGCGGGGCGGGTGGCGACCAGGGTACGCTGAAACGTCGCAAGTTATGGGCTTTTATTTGACTACCCAGGCCCATTACAAAGCGCCCTTTTGAAGCGGCTTGTAAATCCCAGCCAATATTGGCTGCCGACATGGGGCTGCGTGCAAAGGCGATGGCGATACCAGTAATTAATTCCACCCGATTCGTAACCGTGGCAGCAACCCCCAGTGGTAAAAAGGGGTCGTGAGCATTTTCCATGGTCATAATGCCATCGTAACCAGCGGCCTCAATGGCGCGGGCCGCAGCGGGTACTTTCGACAGGTTATCTTGAGGAATGGTGGTAAAAACTTTCATGGTAAAACCAACAGTATATTTTATGCGCCTGACATTGCCCTAGCTTTCCCGAAATGTCCAAAATTTTCAAGCCAGCAAACGGAGCAAAAAAAACCGGAGCCTAAACTCCGGTTTTTTGAATCGTTGAAAGAGCAACGTTAGTTAAGCCACTTGCGCAGCCGCCTTGGCCTGCCCATGGCGCAGCAATTGCCCAGGGGTAGCACCAGTACACTCACCGTCAATAAAGATAGTCTCACCATTGACGATAACAAAACGGTAACCTTCGGCGCGTTGTACATAACGCCACTCGTCACCCGGCAAGTCGTGAAGAATTTCAGCTGTCTGCATTTCAAGGTTTTCGTAGTCGTAAATCACAATGTCAGCGGCACGCCCCACTTCCAGAGTACCACGATCGTTAAAGCCAGCTGCCTTGGCGGGTACCGCAGATAAGCGATAGTGCGCTTCTTCCAGCGTATAAGAGCCACGCTCGCGCACCAGGGTCTGAATCATGTCGGTGGGGTAGCGACCATAGTTAAGGAACTTGGTGTGAGCGCCGCCATCGGAGAGTCCTGGTACCGTCCACTCATTCTCTAGAATTTCGTTGAGCAATCCTTCGTCATAGTTAAAGGGCACCACATAAAACACCGTTTTGAGCTTTTCACTAATCGCCAAATCGAGCATGGCATCAGAAGGGTGAACACCCATTGAAGCACCCAGCTCGGCTATGGTCATGCCGACATACATTTCGTTTTCTTTGTTAACCACAGAGTCAACTTTGATATCTGAAACCGGGCCGGTGACAAAGGGGGCACTACCGTGGTCGTAATCTTCACGCACAGCTGCCCGCAACGTGGGATCTTTCATTTTCTCCAGGCGCGTCTCGACATCACCGATAGTGACATCGCGCCAGGCACCATTGCCGTCGAAGAGGTTGAAGTCGTCGAGCATAAAGCGCAGATCGTTGGGCGTGGTGATGGCCTGCATCCAAATCTCATGGCCCTTTTCACGGTTTTCGTCAGCCCAGCGCAACATGCGGCGGTGCTGATGGGGATGGCGTTCATTGACCTGCACAGCGTTCCATAAAATGGGGCAGCCACTCGCCTCAGCCAGATCGGCACCAAAATCGAGATCGGAAACCACGTCGTCCTTGGCCTGGGTGAGCTGAATAATCCCTTCACCACGGCCTTTAAGCACACGGGCAAATTCCAGCACCAGCTCGTCCGACATAGTATCGGTCGGCATAGGCGTGCCGTCGTAGTCGCGCTGCACAGAGGTAAAGCCATCGCCCAGGCGTTGCATGGTGTAACCGACACCGCCAGCGTCGAGGGACTCTTCCATCAAACGCAGCATTTCAGCCAGCTCTTCTTTGGTCGGTTCGCGGGTTTTAGCGCCGTCCATACCCATGACATACACCATCAAGGGATTAAGAGGCACAAAGCTCATCACGTTCACGCCTTTAGGTCGACGCTCAAGAGAATCGAGCCACTCGGGGAACGTTTCCCAATCCCAATCCATACCCGCTTTCATAGTGGCGAGCGGAATCGCTTCAACCCGCTCCATTGACAGCATTAAGCGCTCTCGCTCGTGGGGATGAGCGGGGGCAAAACCAAAACCACAGTTGCCTATCGCCATGGACGTCACACCGTGCCAACTGGAACAGCTGAGGTAGGGGTCCCAAAGCAATTGGCCGTCATAGTGAGTGTGCAGGTCAACATAACCCGGCACCACGTTCAGCCCACTTGCCTCAATGATTTTATCCGCCCGCGCGGCGTCAATACCGTCTGCAGCAATCTCTGCAATCAGACCATCTTTTATCCCGATATCGCCAACAAATTTTTCACGATGTCGAGTACCGTCAATAATAGTACCGCCCTTAATTATCGTATCGAAGTCAGACATAAGTCCTCCGTTGCCTTTAGTTAGGTCATTTTTAAAATAGCCAGTTCATAATTTTTGTTCATTGAGTATATAGCTTTTGGCAATGATAAATAGGCACAAGAGGAAACCAAACCCATACAAACAGTTCTGGAAGGTTCGATCAAAAATAATTTGTCAAGTAAAATCAATGACTGAATAGAGCTTTCCTATGCTCGCTATCGCTCGATGAACACAGGCAACGAAGCCAACAACAGCAATACGCGGAAACACCTGAAGCAAATCTAGTACTGACCAAGCCGGTTTACTCATTAGCGCTCGCGATGACAAGTACAGCGGCGCAGCAATGCAGAAGACCGCTTTGACTCTCAACTCAAGCGTTACATCGACCAAGTACTTGTCGTTAATGGCCCAAATTCAGAGATCAATCTCGAGAAAATAACTGGCGGGGAGCAACCACACTACAGTCATGTCACCCTTCGAGACAGGAAAAAATTGCACCGCACTGGCGGCACAGGTAGCATCGGCTTCACTTTTTAACCGAAATGTAGTGCTAGCCAATTTACAAGCAGCTCCCATAGCGATGGTGAATAAGAGAAGAACGACAGCCCTTCCCTAAACACAACATGTTTTTATAAGAACATTGGCCATCAGAAACGGCACGCAATAAACCCATTACTCACAATAAATTATCCCTTTAAAACTCAAAATCAGGAACAACTCCCATGACAAGACAACACGTACTGGACGGTATTAAGGTACTCGACTTTACCCATGTGCTCGCCGGTCCCTCCTGCACCCGTTTGATGGTTGAAACCGGTGCCGAGGTGATTAAAGTTGAAGCCGCACCGGGCGGCGATATGGTGCGCGGCATGCCCGCACTCAAGGACGGCCGCAGTGGCTACTATATCCAGCAAAATCGTGGCAAAAAATCAATCTGCCTGGATTTGCGCGACCCCCGCGCCCAAGAAGTGATTCATAAGCTGGTGGCCGATGTCGACGTCGTGGTCGAAAATTTCACCCCCGGTGTGATGAAGCGCCTGGGAATTGACTACGAAACCCTCAGCGTCATCAATCCCAAATTAGTGATGTGCTCCATCTCCGCTTTTGGCCAAACCGGTGAGCTGTCTCACCTACCCGGCTTTGACTACATCGCCCAGGCCTACGCCGGGGTTATCGATATGATCGGCGAAGAAAATGGCTCGCCCTATTTTGCCGGTCTCGGTCTCGGAGACGTGTCCACCGGCGCCCATGCCTATGGCGCTATTACCGCCGCACTCTTCCATCGCGAGCGCGGCGGCAGTGGCCAACACCTCGACATCGCGCTGCTCGACTGCCTCTTCCACTGCCACGAAATTAATGTACAGGGTTATGACGGCACCGACGGCGCATTGGTACCCCACCGCTCTGGCGCCCACCACTTTGCCGTCACCCCCCTGGGTATGTTTAAAGGTAAAGACAAATACCTGGTTATTATTGCCATAAGCCCGCAGCAGTGGAAAAGCCTGCTAAAAGTAATTGGCAAAGAAGCATTTAACGACGACCCCCGCTTTGTCGATAATGCAAGCCGTACTGAAAACAACCAGGTGTTAATCGACGCCATTGAAAGCTGGCT
>JARGOV010000006.1:0-4033 GCA_029212965.1 Porticoccaceae bacterium | reverse complement strand
GCAACATTGCTGCCGAGGCTTATCCATCCATTATTATCGCGCTTTCACTGTATCAATGATTGCTTAGTGAAATGCGCCCACGGAGCTAGACCATGTCTTCCATGCCCATACTCGATGGCTACAAAATCATCGACTTCACCCAATACCTCGCCGGCCCTACCGCCACACGACTGATGGCCGAACTCGGCGCCGACATTATTAAAGTTGAAATGTCACCCTTCGGCGACCCCAGCCGCTCCTTTCCCTATCGCAGTAAAGAAAAGCGCAGCGCTTATTTTGTGCAGCAAAACCGCGGCAAGAAAAGCCTCTGTATCGATATTAAAAACGAAAAGAGCAAAGCCGTACTCGCCGACCTGATTAAAGAATGCGACGTGCTCATCGAGAACTTTGCCCCCGGTGTTATCGGACGCCTCGGTTTTAGCTGGGAGGAAGTCCACAAGCTCAACCCCAAGCTGGTAATGTGCTCCATCTCGGCCTTTGGGCAAACCGGCCCCCTCAGCCACCTGCCCGGTTTTGACTATATCGCCCAAGCCTACGCCGGTGTCACCTCGGTCATCGGCGAGCCCGACTCGCCACCCAGCCTGCCCATGCTTGGCATTGGCGATGTCACCACCGGGGTGCACGCTGCGGGTGCACTCGGCTTTGCTCTACTCGACGCCCACCGCACAGGTGAAGGCCAATACCTCGATATCAGCTTGCTGGACTGCTACTTCCATCAACACGAAGTGAACGTGCAGGCCTACTCCGCCAGCAAAGGCAAAATTGTCCCCCAGCGTGCTGGCTCTCATCACTACGCGGTGGCGCCGACTGGTATTTTCCAGGGCCCCCAGGGCTACATTATGATTCTCGCTCTTCTACACCAATGGCCCGTATTGTGTAAGGCCATGGGTCGTGAAGATCTCACCGAAGACCCGCTATTCGCGACGAATGAGCTACGCATTGAAAACCTCAAACAACTGATTGCCATAATCGAGGGCTGGCTGCAAAGCTTTACCACTGACGATGAAGCCATTGCTGCCCTACAGGCCGTGCGCGTGCCCGTCGCACCCATTCTTACCGTGCCCCAGGCCATCGATCATCCTCACCACCGCGCGCGCGGCACTGTGCGCACGGTGAACGACCGCATGCTCGGAGAATTTGACATGCCCGGCATGCCACTGAAATTTTCCAATCACCCCGGCCTGTTACCTCTTGAAGCGCCTTTTCTCGGTGAACAAAACCGCGAGATCCTCAGCGAGTGGTTGTCCTACAGCGATGCACAAATTAGCGAACTTGAAGACGCCGGCCTATTGACCTCTAGGCCCCATTAAGGCGTACCAGACCCGCTACCAATAAATGCTGATTTTTAGCCAACGTATTTCACTAATTTATGAAGAGAACACCATGAAACCCAAACATGTAATGGACGGTTACCGAGTACTCGACCTATCCCAATACCTCGCTGGCCCCGCCGCCACCAATCTGATGGTACAAATGGGCGCAGAAGTCATTAAAGTCGAAGGCGGCCCCCACGGCGACCCCGTACGCACCTTTCC
Organism: Porticoccaceae bacterium; assembly: GCA_029212965.1. GTDB lineage: Bacteria > Pseudomonadota > Gammaproteobacteria > Pseudomonadales > Porticoccaceae > Reddybacter. The sequence goes on along the minus strand of JARGOV010000006.1, from coordinate 2,498 downwards.
CTTTGCTAACAAAGAGCACCGCAGTGCCTATTTTATTCAGCAAAATCGCGGCAAAAAAAGTATTTGTCTGGATTTAAAAAGCCCCGAAGGCATTGAAATCGTCAAAGCGCTCATCAAAGACTGCGACGTACTCATTCAGAATTTCGCGCCCGGCGTGATCGAACGCATGGGCCTGGGCTGGGATGTAGTAAAGGAGATCAACCCCAATATCATTATGTGTGCTATCTCTGCCTTTGGGCAGGAGGGGCCACTGGCTGCCCATCCTGGTTTTGATTACATTGCCCAGGCCTACGCAGCGGTGACCGACCTCATCGGCGAGCCCGATAAAGCCCCGTCAATGGCCATGCTCGCCTTTGGCGATATAGGCACGGGTGTGCATGCACTGACAGCCATTGGCTACGCTCTGCTCGAACGGGAGCGCCGCAACAACGGTGGCCAGTATCTCGACATCAGTTTGCTCGACACCTATTTCCACCACCACGAAGTAAGCATTCAGGGCTACTCCGCTAGTAAGGGTAAGATTGTGCCCCGTCGCAACGGCCCCCAGCACTACGCCGTAGCACCAACCGGCATTTTCAAATCTAAGGACAGCCATTTAGTCATTCTCGCCTTGCTACACCAATGGCCGGTGTTGTGTCGCGCCATGGATCGCGAAGACATGATCGACGACCCACGCTTTAAAGAAAATGACGATCGCATCAACAACTTGCCCGCCATGGTTGATGAAATTGAAAAATGGCTGCAGTCCCAGGACAGTGACGCTGCCGCGCTGGCCAAGCTCGAAAAAGCCCGTATCCCCGTGGCTCCACTACTCACCGTGCCCCAGGCCATGGAACATCCACATATGGTTGAGCGGGAAGTCGTTCGCACCATTGAAGACCCCATTCTCGGCGAGTTTCAAATTCCCGGTATGCCATTGCGCTTTTCTAAGTACGATGTACCAAAAGACATCGTTGCCCCAACACTCGGCCAACACAATGAAGAAATACTCACCACCTTCCTGAAATACAACGCTAAAAAAATCGGCGAATTAAAAGAAAAGAACATATTGTTTCAAAAAGCCGTTTAACAAGATGGGCTTCTGAGCGAGTTGCGCTATGCGCTCGCTCGATTTCAATAGAAAATAAAAAATCAAAGTCCACCCCTCCCTGGATTCCAGTAATATAGCTTTAAAAATATTATTCGGGTCTCTGCAAAAGCAACAATAAAAATCATATTCCAGAGTCCTTACCCACACTAACAATAATCAAACCAGGGGCTTATCCATGACACAGACTGACACGCCGAAGCACATACTCGACGGCTATCGCATACTCGACTTTACCCAGTTTCTCGCCGGGCCAACCACCACCCGTCTGATGGCCGAGATGGGAGCCGAGGTGATCAAGGTTGAACTTATGCCCGAGGGTGACCCCGTTCGCCTCTTGCCCTACCGCCGCCAGGGCCGCAGTGGTTATTTTATTCAGCAGAGTCGGGGCAAAAAAAGCATCTGCGTCGACATTCGCAACCCCAAGGGTTTGAATCTGATTAAAGGTCTTATTAAAGACTGCGACATTGTCCTCGAAAACTTCTCTCCCGGCGCCATCTCGCGCATGGGTTTAAGTTACGAGGTGATTAAAGAAATCAAACCCGACATGATTATGTGCTCGATCTCCGCCTTCGGCCAAAGCGGCCCCTTGTCGAGCCTGCCCGGTTTTGACTACATCGCCATGGCAGTGTCTGGAGTTATGGATATGATCGGCGACCCTGAGCAACCACCGTATTTTCCCCTGTTAGGCATCGGCGATGTGAGTGCCGGTGTCCACGCCCTCGCGGCTATTAATGCCGCCTTACTCTACCGCTATAAAACCGGCAAAGGACAGTACATCGATATATCTCTACTCGACTCTTACTTCCACGCCCACGAAATCAATGTCCAGGCCTACTCCGGCAGCAAGGGCAAGATCTTGCCCCAGCGAGGCGGCCACCACCATTATGCTGCCGCCCCACTGGGTTTGTTCAACTGTAAAGACGGCTATTTATTTATGGTTGTGATGGCGCGCCAATGGAAACCCCTATGCGAAGTCATGGGTCGCGATGACATGATCGACAACCCCGACTACGCCACCAATGCCAAACGCGTCGAGAACAAAGACGAAATCGTCGGCATTATCGAAAACTGGCTAAAAGACTATAAGCGCGACGACGCCCTGAAAGTTCTCGAAGACATGCATATACCCGTCGCCCCTGTTCTCAGTGTGCCCGAAGCCATGGAACACCCCCATTTAATCGAGCGGGAAGTGGTGCGAAAAATTCACGACCGTGGCTACGGCGAGCTGGAAATACCCGGGATCCCCCTACGCTTTTCCGAATTCCCCGACGCCCTTGATCTGCAAGCCCCCTACCTGGGTGAGCACAATAAAGAGGTCTTTGGTGAACATGGTGGGCTAAGTAGCACCGAGCTTGAAGCCTTGGAAAAAGAAGGGGTTTTAAAGTCTGAACCGCTGCCAGAGGGGGTG